>DATBIW010000049.1:0-56375 GCA_036556745.1 Candidatus Limnocylindria bacterium
GCGCGCCCCGAGTCGGCGAGGCCGGCGAGCAGGGACAGCATCTCGTCCCACGTCCGGCGGTCCTGGCCGAAGGTCGGCTCGTCGAGGACGAGCGCCCGCGGCGCGGTCGCCAGGGCGGTGGCCACGGACAGCCGGCGCTTCTCGCCGCCCGAAAGGGTGAACGGATTCGCATTCCAGACCGCGTCGAGGCGGAGGCGCTCGGCGAGCTCGGTCGCGCGCTTCTCGGCTTCCCGCTCGGAGACCCCCGCCCGGCGCGGGCCGAGCGTGAGCTCGTCGGCGACGCGTCCGGTCAGGAACTGGTGCTCGGGGTCCTGGAAGACCGATCCGATCCGGGTGACCAGCTCGCGCGCCGGCCAGCGCCAGATCACCGAGCCGGCGTGGCCGGGAGCCATCGCCTCGCTGGCCGTCACCTCCCCGACCTGCGGCCGGAGCAGGCCGCCGAGCAGCCGGGCGAGGGTCGACTTGCCCGACCCGTTGGGGCCGACGATGGCCAGCGTCTCGGCGGTCCGGACGGTCAGGTCGAGCCGCGCGAACAGGGGCCGGTCGGCGAGCGGTGGCTGGGCCGCCAGCTGCTCGGCGACGATGATCGAGGCGGGCGAGGCGGCGACGATGGGTCGGGCCGGCCGCCGGCCCGCGAGGTCCGGCGTCCAGATCCCGTGACGGGTGAGCACCTCGTCATGGCCGACGAAGACCTCGGCCGGCGTCCCGTCGAGCAGGATGCCACCGCCCTCGGCCATCACGACCACCCGCGTCACGAGCGGCAGCCACTCGGCCACCCGGTGCTCGACGAGGACCATGGTGAGGGGCCGGTCGGCCAGGATCCGCTCGAGCGTCCGGCGCAGCAGGGCCGCCCCGTCCGGGTCGAGGTTGGCCGTGGGCTCGTCGAGGAGGAGCAGGTCTGGCTCCAGGGCGAGGACGCCGGCCAGGGCCAGACGCTGCTGCTCACCGCCGGACAGCTGGTCGGTCGGGCGGTTGGGGCCGTACGGCCAGCCGACGGCCTCGAGCGCGGTCCGGACGGCGGGCCAGATCTCGTCGGTCGGGACGCCGCGGTTCTCGAGGCCGAACGCGACGTCGTCGCCGGTGCGGCTCATGACGATCTGGGACTCGGGATCCTGGAACAGGAGCGCCGTGCGACCGCGCACGGCCTGGGGCGGCTGGGCAAAGACGCTCAGCCGGCCCTCCGCCTCGCCCCCGCCCCGCTCGTCGGTGAGCCCGGCCAGGTGCGCGAGCAGGGTGGACTTGCCCGACCCCGACGCCCCGAGGAGGAGGACCCGCTCCCCGGGCTCGATGACGAGGTCGAGGTGCCTGACCGCCCAGGACGCGCGGCCCGGGTGGCGCCATCCCCAGCCGGTGGCCTCGATGGCGCTCGCCGCGGACGGGGGGTCGGTGGTCAGCTGGCCGGCTCCGGCGTGTCGCGCCCGGAGGGGAAGGCGGCGAGGACCCCGGTCGGGCGCAGCAGCCGGACGAGGTACCACGAGCCGAGCCCGGCGATCAGCACGGCGCCGATCAGCATGAAGGCGCCATACGCCAGCTGGAGACCGATGTCGACGCCGGGGTAGTAGACCGTCATGTCATGGATCCACTCGCCGGCCGCAGCCCCGGTCGCGGCCAGCAGGGTGATCGGCAGCGTCCAGCGCTGGTAGAGCCCGAGGGCGAAGACCAGCTCGGCGCCGGCGCCCTGGACGAAGCCCGACAGGAGGACGTCGAGGCCCCACGCCGATCCGATGAACGCCGATACGGCCGCGGCCATCATCTCGGCCAGGATCGCGGCACCCGGCAGTCGGACGATCAACGGGGCGAGCACGGCCGGCATCAGCCAGATGCCGGACATCAGGTACAGGGGTGGGATCGTCCCGGGCGCCGAGAGGATCGACCACACGACGTTCGACGCGGCGAACACGACCCCGAAGGCCACCCCGATGGCCGCGGTCACGACGATGTCGATGGTTCGCCACCTCATTCCGGCACCTCCTCGCCGTCAGGCGCGATCTCGATGACGAGCAGCCGCCCGGCCCGAACCGAGACCTCGGCCGGTGGCTCGGCCACCTCGTTGGCCAGGCCCAGCGACGATCCCATCTCGAGCCGGGCGTCCGCCAGCGGCCAGCGCAGGCCCCGGGTGGTGACCCCGTCGGCCGGT
Source organism: Candidatus Limnocylindria bacterium (assembly GCA_036556745.1). Lineage (GTDB taxonomy): Bacteria > Chloroflexota > Limnocylindria > QHBO01 > QHBO01 > DASTEQ01. The sequence goes on from DATBIW010000049.1 coordinate 2,138, forward strand.
CCCCCGACCGCGAGCAGCGTCACCCGCGATCCCGGCGCCCCGGACAGGTCGGCCAAGGCCGGGCCGGCCAGCATCCGGGCGGTCGTCGGCCCGAGGGCCAGGCTCATCCGCCGGCCCGAGGCGAGCGACGAGCCGAGCAGCATGAGGTTGGCGGCCAGGTGGTCGAGCGCGCCCCCGAGGCCCCCGAGGACGACGACCTCGTCAGCCCTCGCCTCGACTGCGATGGCGAGGGCCAGCTCGAGGTCGGAGGCGTCCTTGTCGGGCGGGTGGCGGTCCACCGGGACCCCGGCATCGGCCAGCCGGCCGACCAGCGCCGGATCGGCGGAGTCGAGGTCGCCGACGACGCGATCCGGGCGATGGCCCACGCGATCGAGCCAGTCGGCGCCGCCGTCGGCGGCGATCACGAGGTCGGCCCCCCCGAGGACGAGCCGGTCCGCGGGCGCATGCGCCCCGCCGGCCGCGATGACTGCCTTCACGATTCGACTCCCTACGCTGGCATGACCCAGGTCAGGTTCGAGGGTCTGCGGCGTGGTCGCCGCACTCTCAGCGCCGAGGCGCTCCCCTGTCGTGTCCCTGTCGGCCGCAGCCTAGCACTCCGCGTACCATCCGGCGGTGGCGAGCGCTGACGAGCGAGTGGCCGCCGCGGCTGCGGCGGCCGGGCTCAAGATCGAGATCAGGCGGTTCCCCGAGGGGACCCGCACGGCCGAGGACGCGGCGCGGGCGGTCGGCTGCGAGGTCGGCCAGATCGTGAAGTCGCTCGTCTTCCTGGCCGATGGACGGCCCGTCGTGGCCCTGGTCTCGGGCGCCGACCGGCTCGATCCGATGCGGCTGGCCACGGTCAGCGGCGCCGCGGCGGTGGACCGCGCCGACGGGGATGCGGTCCGGGCGGCCACCGGCTACGCGATCGGGGGCGTTCCGCCGTTTGGCCATGCCCAGGCCATCCCGGTCTACCTGGACCGGGAGCTCCTGCGCTACGACGTGGTCTGGGCAGCGGCCGGGCGCCCGGACGCGGTGTTCGCGGTCACGCCGGAGGATCTCGTCCGGGCGAGCGGGGCGGCCATCGCCGACCTCCGGGTCGGAGCGGCGGGCTGACGGCCGTCACGGCAGCTGCCCGGAGTACACGACCAGCGGGACGTAGTAGCCGCCCAGCCGGGCCCAGTCGAACCAGGTGATCGGCAGGACGAGCAGGTTGAACGCCTCGGTGTACGAGCCGACTGTCCCCGGGGCCCGGAGCCCGAAGGTGAACCGGCCGATGCCGTCAGGCGGGACGGTCGCCTGGTCGAGCCAGGTTGGGATCCAGGTCCCCGGCCAGTCCGCGGCGCGGAAGACGCTCGTCCGGGCGCCGGGGTTGTAGGTCCCCAGGACAAGGCGGGCACCGGGGTTGTCGCGCGACCAGGTCCGCCCCCCGGTGTTCCAGAACTCGACCCAGTGGAAGACGGTCGTCAGCCGCTTGATGGCCACCGTCCCGCCGTTCGACTCGGTCCGGTACGCGGCCAGGTAGGGAACGCGTCCCGGCCAGGTCGTCCACAGGCGCAGGAACATCGGGTCCTGGGACTGCCAGGTGCCGCCGACCGGCTTGAGGATCTCGAAGTGGAGGTGCGGCCCGGTGCAGTTGCCGCTGCAGCCGGAGGAGCCGATGGTCTGGCCGGCGACCACCGACTGCCCCACCGACACGGACGCCCCGTACTGGGCGAGGTGGTAGTACAGGGTGTCGCGCCCGTCCGGGTGCCGGAGGCGGACGAAGTTGCCCGCCGGCCCATGCTGGTTCGTCCCGAAGCCCTCCTGGAGGTCGACGACGACCCCGTTGCGGGCGGCGACCACCGGGGTCAGGAGGCCCATCGCGTAGTCGAGCCCGGTGTGGTTGTCGTAGACCCGCCCCGGATGGGCGACCCGGTCGATCCAGAGCTGGCCGGTCCAGTCGAGCTGATAGCCGATCCGCGGGTCACGGTCGACGCCGTAGCCGAGGACGATCGCGGGACTGGCGAACGGAAGGGTGAAGTCGTCGGCCGCACTGGCCGGGGCGGCCACGCCGGCCAGCCCGATGCCGAGCGCGAGCGCCGTGGTGAGGATCCGATGCCGGGCGGTCATGGCCGGCACCCCCGCCCGTCGCCGAGCCAGCAGGCGGTCTCGCCGGCCTCGGCCCGAAGGGCACCGGCCAGATCGTAGACCGACGTACGGCGGTCGCCGAACACAAGCAGGAACGCCCCGTCAGGCGAGAAGCGGGCCGCGCTGCCTGCGCTCAGCACGAACGGAGCGGCGTCATCGGGGCGGTCCAACCGGATGGACCCGTCCCACGCCCACGCCAGCCGCTCGCCCGTGGGGCTGACGGCGACCGACGTCGCCTTGAGGGTGGCGACGGTGGAGGGCGACCCGTCGTCGGTGACCCGAATGACGTCCATCGCGCCGCCGACGCGATGCCGCACGAGCGACAGCGACCCGTCGACGAGCGCGGCCGCCTGGTAGACGAGCTGGTCCTGCTCCGCCCGCCCGGCCTCGACCGTGGTCGCAACCCCCGTCAGCGGGTCGACCAGCTGGGCAGCGGCCCAGATCGGGGCCTCGACCGACGAGAGCCGGACGGCGAGGACGCGCCCGTCGGGGAGGACGGTGGGATCGGGACCGAACGGCCCCTCGGCGAGGAGCGAGGCGGCGCCGGTGGCCGCCTCCACCCGCCACAGGCTGCCGGCCAGATCGACGGCGGCCAGCCACTCCCCGTCGGGCGAGAACGCGGCGCCGCGGAGCCCGGGAAGCGCCACGTCGAGCTGCGAACCGTCCGCGCGGGCAATGACCAGCGGACCGGCATGGCCGGCCCTGACCGGCGAGAACGCCATGGCCAGGCCGTCCGGGGCCAGGGCCGCGGGCAGCGGCGGACCGCCCGCCGAGCGGGGCTCGACGAGCGTGGCGCCGTCGACCGACCGGGCGACCAGGGTGACCTGGTCCCCGGCCACGCGGACTGAGGCGGCGTCGCGAGTGGTGACGGCCGGTGGGGGCCCGGCCCGGACCTGGGGTGAAGCGAGGACGACGACGAGGAGCGCGACGCCGCCGATGGCGGCGCCGGCAAGCAGGAGAACGCGGGGACGCACGGCGAACCTCCGGTGCGATGTCATGACGGGGAGGCAGGAGGCGGATCGACGGACGGTTCAGGCGGCGGGGTGGTCCTCGTTGCGGATGGACGCCGTCCAGCCTGCCGACGGTCGCTTACCGGGCACGTACCGCATACTTTCGGGCCCGTGAGCGCTGCCGCCGTTCCCCTCGTGGCCCTCGTCCTCGGCGCCGGAGTGGTGGTCCTCGGCATCCTGGCCATCCGGGCCAGCGGGGCGAACACCGGGGCCGGCCGCCGCCTGGCGGGCGCCCCGGCCATCAGCCTCCGCGAGCTCCACGAACGGGTCGAACGCGGATCGCCGCCCCGAACGGCCGTCCGGGTCGAAGGCCGGGTTAGGTGCCGGGACCCGCTGACCGACGAGCACGGCAACCCGCTGGCCCTCGTCCATCGGGATGTCGAGATCCAGGACGCCGCCGGGCGCTGGCGGACCGTCGAGCGGCTCCGGGACGCGCGGGGCATCGACCTGTGGGAGCGCTCGACGTCCGTCCCGCTCGACCTGTCCGACGTCGCCGAGCCGCTGATCGCGATCCCGCGCGTCTGGGAGGGCACCACCGCCGACCTTCCAGCCGCCCTCCAGCCGGCGGTTCAGCGGCTCCTCGCGCCCGGAGGTCAGCCCGCCCCCGCCCGATCGACGACTCGACAGGTCATGCTCGTCGACCACCTCATCGTGCTGGCCGAGGCGAGCCGGGATCCGAGCGGCAGCCTCCGGCTGGACCCACCCCCCGGGGGGTTCCTCGTGTCCACCGTCGAGCTGGACGTCGCCATGCGGCTGCTGGCCGGCCCTCACCGGCGTCGCATGCTGGCCGGCTATGCCATCAGCCTGGTGGGTGCGCTGATCGTGATCGGCGCCGCGATCGCCTTGGGATTGACGCTCGCGGCCTGAGCACGGCCGGCCCGAGGGGAGGTACCGGGGAGTACCAACGGGGCATGGGATCGGCGACCTCCCGTTTCTAGCATGGGCTGCACGCCGCCTACCAGATCCTCCATCCGCACTCATCCCGGGCGGCGCGAAGGGAACATGGCCGCAACGAACTCCAGCGGATCGCGACCTGACGCGCTGATCAGCGTGGCGCAGGCTGCCGCTCTCCTCGGCGTCCACCCGAACACGGTTCGGGCCTGGACCGAGAGCGGGCGGCTGGCCGCGTGGCGGATCAACCCGCGCGGCGATCGGCGCTACCGCCGGGCCGACGTCGAGCGCCTCCTCGCCGAAGGCGCCGCCAGCGCCCCTGAAGGGGAGCCGCTCAGCATCGCGCCGGTTCGCACCGTCGACGGCGACCTCGAGGCGGCAGTCCTGACCCGCATCTCGCAGGGCACCGTGGACGCCGGCAGCGTGGCGGCCGTGTGCCGCGTCACGGTGGAATCGCTCCGCACCCTGGAGGCCATCGCCCGGGTCGCGGTGTACCTGGTCCGCGACGACCGGCTCGTTCTCGAGACCCACGCTGGCCACACCTCGCCGCCGCCGCCGACCATGGCCTGGCCGGGGGACGAGGAGCTGGCCGCCGACGGGACGATCCGCCTGCCGCTGACGATCGGCCAGGAGCGGATCGGCGTGCTTGTCGCTTCCGATGACCAGGGCGGCGCCTGGATCCGGAGCCGCCGTCGGTTCATGGCAGCCGCCGCCGCCACGGCCAGCGTCGCGCTCCGCCACGCCCGGACGATCGCTCGCGCCCGCCGAGAGCTGACCCGCGCCCGGGCCTTGGCCAGCGTCACCCGCGAGCTCACCGGCCAGCTCGAGCTCGGCGCGGTCCTGAGTGACATCGCCGACCGGACCCGCGGCTTGTTCGACGCCGACCGGGTGGGCCTGTGGATGATCAACGACGAGCGCGAGCATCCCTTCGACCTCGCCGCCGAGCGCGGGATCAGCCCGGCCTTCCAGGCGATGATCGCCCAGCTGACGATGAGCAGCCCGTCGCTCGGGACCCAGGCGGTCCGCGAGCGGCGCACGTTCGTTGCCCGCCACGCGGACACCGACCCGGCCGCCGGCGTCCTCCAGGACCTGTACGCCTCGGAGGGCGTGAAGACGGCCTGCCTTGTGCCGCTCGTCACCCACGATCGGGCGGTCGGGGTGATCGGCCTGTACCACGCCCGCGACCGGGAATGGCCCGACGACGAGCTGGCCCTGGCCCAGGCGTTCGCCAACCAGGCGGCCGTCGCCATCAGCAACGCGCGCCTGTATCGGTCCACCGCCGAGCAGGCCGCCCGGATGCGCTCGATCCACGACCTGTCCGCCCGGCTCAACCGGCTGACCGATGTCCAGGCCATCGCGGACGCGATCGTGGCCGAGGCAAGCACCCTCGCCGCGTTCCACGACATCCGGATCTACACCGTGGACTGGGAGAAGGGGACCTGCGAGCCGATCGCCTTCACCGACCGGCTCCTCGGGGAGGGTGACTTCCGCGATCTGCTCCGGGTCGACATCGGCCCCGGCTCGTTCACCGGCTGGGTGGCCGCCAACGCCAAGCCGATCCTCAGCAACGACGCCCTGAACGACGACCGCGGCCACACGATCGACGGCACCGAGGAGATCGAGGAGTCGATGCTCGTCGTGCCCATGGTCTACGAGGGCCGATCGGTGGGCGTCATCGCGCTGTCCAAGCTCGGGGTGAACCAGTTCACCAACGACGACCAGCAGACGATGATGATCTTCGCCGGCTATGCCGCCCAGGCCCTGGTGAACGCCCGCAGCTATCGGCGCCTGGAGGAGCAGTCGAGCCAGCTCGCCCGCCAGCTCGACTCGCAGCGGCGGCTGCTCGATGTCAGCACCCGGGTCATGGGCACGCTCGAGCAGGAGGACATCCTCGAGGTCGTGGCCGACGGCCTGAAGGCGGTCGTCCACTACGACAACCTGTCGATCTACCGCGCCGATCCGGTCAAGCAGGTCCTCGTCCCGGTGCTCACCCGCGAGGAACATGCCGAGGAGGTGGCGCGTTACATCATCCCGTTCGGCCGCGGCCTGATGGGCTGGGTGGTCGAGCACGGCGAGGCCGTCCTCGCCAACGACGCCCTGGCCGATCCGCGGGCACTCCAGATCCCGGGCACGCCCGAGGACCAGGAGGCGCTCATCGTCGTGCCGCTCATCAGCGACGGCCAGGTGACCGGGTCGATGAACGTCAGCCGGGTGGGTGGCGAGCAGGTCTTCTTCAGCGAGACCGACTTTGAGCTCGTCCAGCTGTTCGCCGCCCAGGCCGCCGTGGCCCTCCGGAACGCCGACGAGCACCACGCCATGAGCCTGCGCGCGGAGACCGATGCCCTGACCGGCCTCGGCAACCACGGCGCGTTCCAGCGCGACCTCGCCGCGTCGATCCTGGCCGCCGAGAGCGCGCCCCCGGAGTCGGGCCAGCTGGGCCTCCTGATGATGGACCTCGACCGGTTCAAGACCTACAACGACCGGTTCGGCCACCCGGCCGGCGACGCCCTGCTCCACGCGGTGGGCGAGGCCCTGTATGCCGCGACCCGGAGCGACGACCGGGTGTACCGATACGGTGGCGACGAGTTCACGATCGTCCTCGCCGGCGTCGACCTGGCCGCCGCCAAGCGGGTCGCCGAGCGGGCCCGTCGGCTGGTCGCGGCCGTCTCGCTGGAACGTGGCGCCGCGCCGGTCACGATCACCGTCGGGGTGGCGCTCCTGCCGGATCACGGCGCCGAGAAGGACTCCCTGATCGCGGCCGCCGACGCGGCCCTGTATGCCGGGAAGCAGTCCGGCGGCGACCGCGTGGTCGTCCCCGGTGAGACGGCGGACCGACCCCCGCGCAAGACCGACAAGCCCGCCGCCGGCGCCAGCCCGATCGAGCAACGCCGCCGCCGCACCGACCCGAAGACGAAGACGACGGCCGCCTGACCCGGTCCCGGGACCGACCCGGATCGGGTGCTATCCTCGGCTCCCCAATGCGCGTTCGAGGCCACGTACCGCTGCGCCCTGCGCCGCGGACCGGTGTGCGAGGCCGTCGCGGCGGGCTGGCGGTGCTCGTGGTCCTGGTCGCGGCCGCCTGCGCCAGTCCGTCGCCCACCCCGGAGCCGACCCCCGACGGGACGCCGGCCCCGACCCCGACGCCCTCCCCGACCCCGGTCCCGACCCCGCTGTTCAGCAACGGGCCCGATCCCGACCTTTCCTCGCTCATCCCCGACGAGGTGAACGGCCTGGTCGTGGTCAAGCCGGCCATCACCGACTACGCGATCACCCCCGGTGACATCGGCCAGGCTGCCTACGGCGAGCTCGGGGCTCGGTTCGAGACGCTGGTGATCGCCTTCGTCCGCGACCCGCGGCTGAGCCTGTACGCGATGCGGGTGGACGGCCCCCCGGTCGAGACGGCCGACCTCGAGCCGTACCTCGCCACCGCCGGCCGCTACGTCGGGATCGCCGGCCTCGTTCGCGAGCCATGGCAGCTGGCGACCGTCGGCGGCCACGAGGTGTGGGTCCGCCCGTCCGACAACGCCACGCTGCCGGGAACCCACGTCTACACCTGGGCGACCGACGACCTCGTGTTCCTGATGATCGGCGTCAGCGAGGACCTCAACCAGGCGCTGGTCGCCCTGCTCCCGGGCGACGCGGCCCCGACCCCAGAGCCATCGGCCAGCCCGGACGCCAGTGAAGTCGAGGAGCCCTCCGCCAGCCCCGGCGGCTCCTAGACTGTCGGGCGGGATGGACGATGACCGCCTGGACGACACCGCGGACGACGACTGGGCCGACGACGACTGGACCGATCCGACCCTGACCTCCGCCGGTCGGAAACGCGACCGGCTGGCCCGCCTGTTGAAGGTCGCCTCGATCCTGTACTCCTCCGGCGGGACCGACCAGGGCGTGCCGGTGGCCGAGATCGCGCGGCTGACCCAGATGAACAAGCGGACCGTGTACCGCGACCTGCGGGCTCTCGACGACGAGCTCGCGATGCCGATCTTCCAGGCGGGTCGGGGGCGCTACGGGATCGAGCGCCGGTACTTCCTGCCGCCGCTGGATCTGACCGTCCCCGAGGCGATCGCCCTGTTCCTGGCCGCGCGGCTCATCGCCCGCTGGTCCGACGAGTCCGACCAGGTGGTCGTGAGCGCCTTCATCAAGATCGCCTCGGCGTTGCCGCAGCCGATTGCCCGCCACGTGAACGCCACGATGCTCGCGGTCGGCGAGCAGCGGACCAACGAGCCGTTCACCGCGATCTTCGCCACGGTGGCCCGCGGCTGGGCGGAGGGCCGGGTCCTCGAGATCATCTACGACTGGGGTGGCGAGGTCCGCACGACCCGGGTCCGTCCCTACCTGCTCGAGCCGCTGGCCACCGGCCGGAGCATCTACCTGATCGGCCATGACGAGACCGCCGGCGCGATGCGGACCTACAAGGTCGAGCGCATCCGCCAGGCGATCCTCACCGTCGACAAGTACGAGATCCCCGAGGACTTCAACCCGGCCCGGTACCTGGCCTACTCGTGGGGCATCTGGTCGTCGGACCAGGCGCCGCCGGTCACCGTCCGGCTCCGGTTCGACCCCGCCGTCACCGACCGGGTCAAGGAGACGGTCTGGCACCGGACCCAGCAGCTGAGCGACCGGAAGGACGGCGGGGTGGACCTGACCGTCCAGGTAGCGGGGATCGTCGAGATCCGGCCGTGGATCATGTCCTGGGGCGACCAGGTCGAGGTCCTCGAGCCCCCCGAGCTGCGCGAGGTGGTGGCCACCGCGGCCCGCGGCCTGGCCGCGCGCTACGGCTGAGGCTCGTCGAGGGGCAGCCGGAGGAGAAGGGCGAGCGTCGGTCTCGGGCGTGGCTCGGCGGGCGTGATCGGGGTCCGCAGCCACGCGTCGCCGGCGTCGCCGGACCGATGGCGCGCCGACAGGCGGCGCGCCGACAGGGCGTCGATGCCGAGCCGGGCCAGGGCCTCCGCGACGAGGGTCCCGTCCCCGACGTAGCCGTGGCCGACCGTGATCCGGTCGCCCGGGGCCAGGACGGTCTCGAGCCACGACCGTCGGACCCGGAACGTCCGGCGCGCCACCGACTCCCCGCCGGCCCAGAGGAGGTCGGCGGCCACGTACGCCGCACGGCCGGCCGATCGGTCCGCGCCGCTCAGCCGCGCCCGGAGCAGGTCGGGGTCGGGCCGGCCGTCTGCATCGAGGACGAGCAGCGTCCCGTCGAGGGCCACCCCGTCCTCGGCCAGCTGCGCGGGCAGCTCCCCGAGCTCGGGGAACGCGGCGACCGCGTCGGCCAGCCCGGCGACCTGGAGACGCACCCGTCCTCGCTCAGCGAAGGCCACTGCCCGGGCGCCGGGCCACCACGGCTCGAAGAGGTAGTCGGGGTCGTCGAACGGGGCCGGCGCCTCGGCCGGCTGCATCGGGGCGATCCGGTCGGGAAGGCGACCGATCGGGTGGTTCGGGGGGCCCGCCGTCGGGAGCGGGAGCTGCTCGGCCGGCACCCGGCCGCTCAGGCGGTCTTGCGCCGCCGCGTCTGGGGAGCCTCGTCGGCGTCAGCCGACTTCTTGGCCCGGCGCCGCGCCGGCGTCGGCTTGGCCGGCGCCTCGTCGTCGGCACCCGCGGCCGCATCACGCCGGGCCTCGCGGGCTGCGGCCACGCTGGCCTCGAGGGCCGCCATGAGGTCACCGATGCGGGTCGGCTCGGCCTGGACGATCGGCGTCGGCTCCTCGCCCGCGACCTTGGCCTCGATGACCCCCATCAGCGCGTCGCGGTACTCGTCTCGGAACTCCTTGGCGTCGAACTCGCCGGTCATCGAGGCGATCAGCTGCTCGGCCATCTTCCGCTCGGAGGCCTTGATCTCGACCCCGTCGCGGTCGACGGAGACCTCCTCGATCGGCCGGATCTCATCGGGCCAGTGGAGGGTGGTCAGGAGCATGGACTCGGAGTACGGGTTGATCGCGGCCAGCTGCTCGCGGTCCTTCATGACGACCTTGCAGATGGCGGTCTTGTTCGCCTCGGCCAGCACCTCGCGGAGGAGGAAGAAGGCCTTCTTGCCGACCGGGTCGGGCTCGAGGTAGTAGGCGCTCTTCACGAACTCGGCGCCATGGGCCTCCTGGTCGGCGTCGACGAACATCGAGATCTCGATCGAGCGGACCGTCTTCAGCGGCACCGCCTCGAGGTCGTCGTCGGACACGACGACGTATCGGCCCTTGCTCCACTCATAGCCGCGAACCGTCTCCGAGCGCGGGACGACCTCGTCGTGGAACGGGCAGTAGATCTTCATCTGGATCCGGTTCAGGCAGCTGGCATGCAGCATGTTGAAGCCGATGCCGCTGGACTCGGTCGCGAGGTAGAGCTTGACCGGGATCGTCACCAGGCCGAACTGGATGGCGCCCCGCCACATCGCACGTGCCATAGGGTCGCTGAGGATACACCCGGTCGGCCAGAAACCGGTTCGTCAGGGCTGGCTGTCGGGCGACTCCATGGGTGGCGGGAGCCAGCCCCGCACCTCCTCCTCGGGGAGCACCTCCTCGAGCGGGTTGTGCGGGGCATCGGTGTCCATGACGAGCAGGACCTCGGCCAGGTGGCGCTGGATGGCCACCGCGGGTGCGTTGCCGTCGAACGTCGGGTAGGCCGCGCAGGTGACCGCCACGTCGGTGAGCGTCAAGAACCGGTTGGCGACGTTCAGCAGGCCGTCGAGCGGGCTCCCGCCGGGCGGGACGTGGATCATGCCGGTGACCCAGAACGGGGGAAGCGCGAGCTGGGTCCGGACCGGCCGCTTCTGGACCTCGCCGAACTCGCTGGGCTCGTCGCTGCCGGTCTGGCTGCTGATCCCGAACAGGATCGAGTCAACCGCGACGAGAACCGACTGGCCGCCGCGCGAGGCGCCCGGATCGGCGTACTCCGAGACCGTCGCCTGCTCGACGGTGAGGTGGCCGGCCTCGGAGAGGTTCAGGATGTCACCGACCGAGTGGAACCGGGTGGTCAGGTGGCCCGACACGCGGAACGAGTCGGTGTACAGCTCGACCTCGACCCGACCGGCCGGCGGGCCCATCGCCCCCGCGTCCCAACCCATGGCGCGATCCTACCGCCTGCGGGCCTTCCAGACCTCCTCAGAGGGCCATTTCCTGGCCCACTCCAGGGTCGCGATGTTCTCGTAGGTCGTCGTCGAGCCTTCCGGGGGCTGGATCTCGATCAGGTCGGTCACCTCGAAGCCGCTCCGGACCAGGAGCCGGAACATGTCGGAGTGAGACAGGTGGAACTCGACCGAGTTCGGGTCGTCGGGCCACTCGAACCGGTGCATCCCGAACTGCGGCCGGAGCAGCCGGTCGCCGGCCGGTCCCTCGGCCTCGGTGTCGGGGGAGGCCAGCATCACCAGGACGCTGTTGGCGAGGAAGATCAGCTCGCCGCCCGGCCGGAGCAGCCGGGCCGCCTCGGGGATCCACTGGTACGGATCGGCCCAGATGGCGGCCCCGTACTCGGAGATGGCGACATCGAAGCTCGCGTCGGGCAGGTCCACCTTCTCGGCGTAGCCGAGCATCAGCGGGAAGTGGAGGCCGTGCTCGCGTTGGAGACGAGCCGCGGTTTCGAGCTGCTTCGGCGAGTTGTCCAGTCCGGTCACCCGCGCCCCGCGGCGCGCCATCCAGGCCGAGATGTAGGCCGTCCCGCAGCCGAGCTCGATGACCTCGCGCCCCTCGAGCTCGGCAGGCAGCAGGTGGATCTGGGACTCCGGCACCCCCCAGATGCCCCACGACGGCTCGTCCAACGCCCACGCCCGCTCGCCGGGGGCAACGTAGGAGGCTGCCTCCTCGTCCCATCCGATGCGGTTGCGGCGGACGTGGTCGGGCAGGTCAGCCAGGTCGTCGGTCACCGGGGCAGTGTGTAGGATCGGCCGGTGGACACGCATGCCAACGTGCTCGGCGCCGACGCCCCGGCGTTCAGCCCGGAGGAGGCCGAAGCCCTGGCCCACGCCCTGTTCGGGCTCCGCGGATCGGCCAGCCCGCTGGTCAGCGAGCGCGACCAGAACTTCCGCCTGACCGATGCCGACCAGGGGGACTGGGTCCTGAAGATCTCGAACCAGGTCGAGGACCCCGCGGTGGTGGACATGGAGGTCCAGGCGGTGCGCCACGTCGCGGCCATGGATCCCGGGCTCCCGCTCCCGGTCCCCCGTTTGGCGGAGAGCGGCGAGGCGGTCGTCCAGGTTCCCGGGCATGCGGGTGGGCAGCACCACGTCCGGCTGATCCCGTTCATGCCCGGACGCCACGTCGAGCCCTCGGACCTGTCGCCCGCGGCCCTGGCCGAGATCGGGCGGGTCACGGCCCGGGTGGGTCGGGCGCTGCGGGGCTTCTTCCACCCCGCCGCCGGACGGGTGATCCTCTGGGACCTCAAGCACCTCGACCACCTGCGGCCGCACCTCGACGCGGTGGCCGATCCGGCGCGCCGCGCCCAGGTGGAGCGGGCGCTGGACCGATACGAGCGGATCGTGGCGCCGGCCCTGCCCGGGCTCCGGGCCCAGGTCATCCACAACGACCTGACCCTCGACAACCTGCTCCTCGACGGTGAGCGGGTCTCCGGCATCCTCGACTTCGGGGACATGGCCCACACGTCGCTGGCGTTCGACCTGCCGGCCATGCTCCAGTCGGTCCTCCGCGGGCGGACCGACCTGTTCGAGGCGGCCTCGGTCGCGATCGGCGGCTACACGGAGATCACGCCGCTCGAGGCGGTGGAGGCCGAGCTCCTGGCCGACCTCCTGGCCGCGCGCATGGTCCAGACCGTCCTGATCTCGGTCTGGCGGACGGCCGAGTACCCCGACAACGCGTACATCGCCGGCTGGCTGGAGCCCGCCTACGAGCTCCTCGACCAGCTCGAGGCGGCCGGCTGGGACGAGTCCGTGCGCCGGCTCTCGGCGGCGGCCCGCGGAGATGGCCACAGAACCGCGATCCCGACGCCCGAGCTCGCCGAGCGCCGCCGCCGGGTCCTGGGCTCCGCGCTGTCGCCGCTCACCTACGAGCGGCCGCTCCACCTGGTACGTGGTGAGGGCCCCTGGCTGTACGAGGCCGACGGGACGCGCTACCTCGACGCGTACAACAACGTCCCGGTGGTGGGCCACGCCCATCCGAGGGTCGTGGAGGCCATTGCGTCACAGGCCCGGGCCCTGAACACGAACACCCGCTACCTCCACGAGTCGGTCGTCCTGCTGGCCGAGCGGATCGTGGCCTCCATGCCGGCCGGGCTGGACACGGTCATGTTCGTGAATTCCGGGAGCGAGGCCAACGACCTCGCCTGGCGGCTGGCCACCGTGTTCAGCGGGGGGAGTGGCGGCATCGTCAGTCGCTGGTCGTACCACGGGCTGACCGCGGCCATCGCCGACCTGTCGACCTCCGAATGGCCGCGTGGGGAGCAGCCAGCATCGGTCGACACCATACCGGCGCCCAACCACTACCGCGGGCTCCATGCCAACGAACCTGACCCGGATGCGGCCTACGCGGCAGAGCTGGACGGGGCGGTGGCTCGGCTGGCGGACCGCGGCCACCGGGCGGCGGCGATGTACCTGGACGGGACGTTCACCGCGGACGGCATCGTCCCACCGTCGCCGGCGTACCTCACCGCGCTCGCCGAGCGCGCCCGCGCCCACGGGGTCGTGTACGTCGCCGACGAGGTCCAGTCGGGCCATGGGCGGACTGGTGACAGCCTCTGGAGCTTCACCCCAGCCGGCGTCACCCCGGATCTCGTGACCCTCGGCAAGCCGATGGGCAACGGCCACCCCGTGGCGGCAGTCGTCGCCCGGTCCGAGATCGTCGACCGCTTCGGCGTGGACCACGAGTTCTTCAGCACCTTCGGCGGCAACCCGGTGGCCTGCGCCGCCGCCCTGGCGGTCCTCGACGTCATCGAGGACGAGGGGCTGCTCGCCAACGCGGCGCGGATCGGCGCCCGGCTGCGAGCCAGCCTCGGGGAGCTGGGCGCGACCCACGAGGCCATCGGCGACGTCCGCGGTCGCGGGCTGATGGTCGGGGTGGACCTGGTGAGCGACCGCGCCAGTCGCGAGCCGGCGACGGACCTGGCGAAGCGGGTGATGAACGAGATGCGCGAGCGCGGGGTCCTGGTCAGCACCACCGGCCGAGAAGGCAACGTCCTGAAGATCCGCCCGCCCCTGGTCGTCGGCGAGGCGGAGGCGGACCTGATCGTGGCGACGCTCGACGCGTCGCTGACCGCCGCCGGGGCCTGATCCGGCCTACTGCTCCTCCAACCGCCCGGTGGCGGCGATCCGGGCCTCCTCCCCGCCACGTCCGGTGGCCAGCAGGATCCGACCGCTGGCCTGCGCCTCGAACAGGACCTCGACGGCGGCCAGCGTGTCGATGTCGGCCGGGGTCTTGTCGTCGCGGACCCGCACGATCCGGGGGAAGCGGAGGGCGAACCCGCTGCCGTGGCGGCCGCTCCGCATGATCCGGTCGAACGCGATCTCGACGACGACCTCGGGGATCACGGTCCGGAACCGGCCGTGGTCGCGGATCGTCGTCCGCTGGAAGTGCTCGGTGAACGCGGCGATCTCGGCATCGGTCAGGCCGGTGTAGGCCTTGCCGATGACCGCCAGCGACTCGCCATCGGCCCCGCGGACGGCGAACGTGTAGTCCGACAGCACGCCGCGGCGCTTGCCATGGCCCCACTCGACCCCGACCACCACGCAGTCGAGGGTGGCCAGCGCCTTCTTGAGCTTCAGCCAGCCGAGGCCCCGCCGGCCGGGCTGGTACACCGAGTCGGGGTCCTTGACCATCAGGCCCTCGTTGTGGCGCTCGCGGGCGGCGTCGAAGTGCGCCTCCACCTCTCCGACCGAGCCCGCCCGGTCGAGGCGGGCGTACAGGAGCCGCCCCTCGGTGCGATCCGGCAGGGCGAGTCCCTCGAGCGCGGTCCGCCGGGCGCGGAGCGGCTCCTCGAGTAGGTCGGTCCCGTCGAGGTGGAGCAGGTCGAACGCGACGAGGACGACCGGGACGGAGTCGAGCAGCTCGGCGGAGGGGCGGACCCGACCGAGCCGGGTCTGGAGCGCGGCGAAGTCCAGGACCTCCCCCTCCCGGAACGGGACCAGCTCACCATCGACGAGGAGGTCGTGGCCGAGGGCGCCAGCCGCCGCCGCGACCTCGGGGAACGAGACCGTGACGTCCTTGAGGTCGCGGCTGTACAGGCCGGCCGTGCCGCCCCGGAGGTGGAGCTGGGCCCGGATGCCGTCGTACTTGTCCTCGATCCAGGCCTCGTCGCCCACGCGGCGCATGACCTCGGCCGCGTCGCCGACCGGGGTGGCGAGCATCGGCCGGATCGGCCGACCGAGGTGGAGGCTGGCCTCCTCCAGGCGTCGCCGGCGGGCCAGGGTCGCCGTCTCACCGGGCTCGCCGAGGAGCATGAGCGCGCGCCGGACCGATGCCAGCGGCGCCTCGAAGGCGGCCGCGATCGCGTCCTCGAGCAGCCCCTCCCGCAGGCCGATCCGCAGCTCGCGGGCGGCGATCCGGGCGACGTAACGGGCCTCCTCGGCGGTGGCCCGACGGAGGAGGTCGGCCATCAGACCGATGCGGGCGTCGGCCGACGACTCGGCGGCCATGGCCCGGTAGCCGGCGGCCACGTCGCCGACGGTCAGCGCCTCCCCCACCGGGCGGCGGGCGGCCAGGAGCTCGGCGGCCACGTCCCCGAAGTCCGAGTG
This sequence comes from Candidatus Limnocylindria bacterium, assembly GCA_036556745.1. Taxonomy (GTDB): domain Bacteria; phylum Chloroflexota; class Limnocylindria; order QHBO01; family QHBO01; genus DASTEQ01. The sequence goes on from DATBIW010000049.1 coordinate 17,810, forward strand.
GCGCAGCCAGGCGTCACCCATGGCACCCTCACTCGCCTCGCTGGCCGCGAGCAGGGCCGCGGACTGCTGGACCCAGCCCAGGCCGAGACGGTCCCCGGCGCCGGGGAGCGGAGATCCGGCCAGGAACGTGGCCGCGGACGGAAGGTCGGCGGCGGGCAGCTCCCGCAGGTACGCGGCCAGGCGATCCCGCTTGGCGAGCTTCGAGCGGGTCGCGGCCACGTCGTCGGCCGCGGCCGCGAAGTCGGCGAACGGTGAGCTCCGGGCGGCCATGCCCCCGAGTCTAGGCCTCCGCTTGACGGCCGCCGACCGCCCCGCCACCCTTCGGACCGCATGTCCTCATTCCTCCGCAACCCGCCGCCTGAGATCGCCGAGCGCCTCCCGCCGGGCCAGGTCCTGACCGAGAAGTTCCCCGTCCTCCAGTTCGGGCAGGTCCCGTCCTACCCCGACCTGTCGGGGTGGGACCTCCGGGTCTGGGGCGAGGTGGACCAGCCGTTCACCCTGAAATGGGCCGAGGTCCGCGCGCTGCCGGTCCGCCAGGTCACGCTCGACATCCACTGCGTGACCCGATGGTCCAAGCTCGACACGACCTGGGAGGGCGCCCCGATCACCCACCTGGCGGAGGTCGCCGCCGTCCGACCCGAGGCGAGGCACGTGATCTTCCATTCGGAGTACGGCTACACGACCAACGTCCCGCTCGAGATCGCGCTCCAGCCGGACGCGCTGGTCGCCTGGAACTACGCCGGCGTGCCGCTCGAGCCCGAGCACGGCTACCCGCTCCGTGGCCTCATCCCGGGGCGCTACTTCTGGAAGAGCGCGAAGTGGCTCCGCGGGATCGAGTTCAGTGCCGAGGACCGGCCCGGCTTCTGGGAGCGGAACGGCTACAACAACAACGCCGACCCGTGGCGCGAGGAGCGGTACACCGATGGCTGATCCCTACTACCCGGCACCGCCGGTGGCCCCGGCCCCGCCGGCACCCTCACGGCGGCTGTCGCCGCTGTGGCAGACTGCGGTCATCGCCTTCGTCGGGCTCACCGTCGCCGGCGCGCTGTTCGCTCTCGGGCTGTTCAGCCCGAACCTGTTCGTCCTCCTCAGCTTGGCCGCCACCCTGGTCGCGGTCGGCGTGGCGGTCTACGCGGTCATCCAGGGCTGGCGGGGCTCGCAGCGGGCCGCCCGCCGCGGGGCGACCGGCCGGGCCGTCGCGATCGCCCTGGCCGCCGGGGTGATGATGATCATCGCCGCCGTCGCGGTGGCCGGCGCGATCTGGATCGTCCTCCTCTTCTTCCTCTAGTTCCGCCTACCATGGGAGCCGCGACCGCCCCCATCGTCTAGAGGCCTAGGACGCCACCCTTTCAAGGTGGAGATCACCGGTTCGAATCCGGTTGGGGGCGCCATCACCGGCGTCAGACGTGGTGGATCTCCATCCGCTCCCCGCAGTCGGGGCAATGGAGCAGGAGCATCTTCGGGTCGTCGGGGGTCGGTCGCCAGGTGTAGACGTCCTTCTCGGTGACGATCTCCCCGCAGGTCGGGCACTCCGCCCCCATCTCGAGCCACTGCTCGCGCGGCAAAGACTGGCGACCCATGATCGGTGGCTATTCGGCGGCTGCGGTGGCCGGCTCGGCCGCGGTGACATCGGCCTCCGAGGTTGGCGCCTCGGCGACCACATCCTCGGAGGGCTCGGGATCGGCTCCGACCGGGGCGGGCGGATGCCAACCCGCCATCCGGGCGGGCGGCTCGGCCAGCGCGTCGCGCGCCGCGGCCGCGTCCTCGGGGCTCGCCAGCAGCGAGTAGCGCATGGCGTCGTAGCCGGGCCAATGGCCGACGTCCCCGTCGCGGATCATCACCGCCCGCCGGCTGTGGGTCCCGGTCACGTCCTGGACCGATCGGTCGAGGACCTCGAAGCGGCGCCCGGTGACCTCGTACAGGGCGTCGGGCAGGGTCTCGACCAGGTAGGACGGATCGGGGTTGACGGCGAGGGCCTTGTCGAGCGCCTGGACCACCTCGGCGTCGGGCAGGTCGCGGGGCAGGGGACGGCTGATGTAGGCCATCCGGGAGTCCCGGCTGGGGCCCAGCAACGTCCGCCACAGGCTCCGCACCATCGGACGGCGATTGTACCGATGCCGGCGCTCAGCCCGCCGCTCGGCCATCGGTATACTGGCCGCCGCGTGAGACCGTCCGTCCACCCGCCCGATTGGACCCTGGCGCGTCGCTGAGCCCCCACCTCGGAGGAACCCTCGATCACCACGCGCGTCCGAAAGGCCGTCATTCCGGCCGCCGGTTACGGCACCCGGTTCCTGCCGGCAACCAAGGCGATTCCCAAGGAGATCCTTCCCCTCGTCGACCGGCCGGTCATCCAATACGCGGTCGAGGAAGCGGTCGCCTCCGGCATCGAGCAGATCATCATCGTGGTCGGCTCCGGCACGAGCGTCATCGAGGAGCACTTCGACTCCCACCCCGCCCTCGAGCGCTGGCTCGAGGACCGCGGCGACATCGAGCTCCTCCGCGCCGTCCGGCGCCAGTCGGAGATCGCGGCGATCGCCTACGTTCGCCAGAACGAGCCATTGGGCCTGGGCCACGCGGTGCTCATGGCCAAGGAGCTGGTCGGTGACGAGCCGTTCGCCGTCCTCCTGCCCGATGACGTCATGGTCAACCCCGGCGGGGCCCCGGTGACGGCCCAGCTGATCGAGGCGCACGCCGCGCACCGCGGCTCGGTCATCGCCATCACCAAGATCCCGCCGGCCGAGTCGGTCCGCTACGGGATCGTCCGCACCACCCGGGGCGAGGGACGCCTCTGGGAGCTGGCCGACGTCATCGAGAAGCCGGCCCCGGAGGAGGCTCCCTCCGACTTGGCCGTCCTCGGGCGCTACGTGCTGAGCCCGCGGATCTTCGGGATGCTCGAGCACACCCCGCGGGGCGCGGGCGACGAGATCCAGCTGACCGATGCGATCAAGGCGCTGATCGCGGACAACCCGGTCTACGGCTACGAGTTCACCGGCCACCGCCATGACGCCGGGACGCGGCTGGGGTGGCTGAAGGCGAACGTGACGCTGTCACTGGAGTCCGACCTGGCCGACGACTTCCGCGCCTACCTGCGCAGCCTCGACCTGCGAGACTAGCGGGCCATGACGCAGGAATCCGCCGACCGGATCATCGCCGGCCGCTACCGGCTCGTCGCCCCCGAGGGGGAGGGCGGGATGGCCACCGTGTGGCGGGCGATGGACGAGCAGCTCGAGCGCGAGGTGGCGGTCAAGATCCTCCGCCCCCAGTTCAGCGCCGACCCCGGGTTCGCCGCCCGGTTCCGGAACGAGGCCCGGGCGGCCGGCGCGCTCGCCCACCCGAACGTGGTCCAGGTGTACGACTTCGGTACCGATACAGAGACGGGCGAGCAGTACATCGTCATGCAGCTGGTCGACGGCAAGGACCTCTCGACCGTCCTCCGCGAGCGCGGAGCCCTGGAGGTCGACCAGGCGGTCGCCATCGGCGCTGCGGTGGCCGAGGCGCTCGACGCCGCCCACAAGCGAGGGCTGATCCACCGCGACATCAAGCCCGGCAACATCCTGCTCACGCCCGACGGGCGGACGCTGGTCACCGACTTCGGCATCGCCCGGGCGATCGCGGATGCCTCGATGACGACGACCGGGATGACCATCGGCTCGGTCCACTACTTCAGCCCCGAGCAGGCCGCCGGGGAGGAGGTCGGGCCGGCATCCGACATCTACGCCCTGGGCATCGTCGTGTACGAGATGCTGACCGGTCGCCGGCCGTTCGACGGCGACTCGGCCGCCGGCGTGGCGCTGAAGCGCCTGAACGAGCCGCCGCCGCCGATGTCGACCTCGATCCGGCCGATCCCGCCGCCGCTCGAGACCGTCGTGATGAAGGCGCTGGCCCGCGACCCGGCCCAGCGGTTCCCCGACGCGGCCACGTTCGCCCTGGCATTGCGGAACTGGCGGCGCGGGGAGGACACGGCCGCCGTCGCAGCCCCGGTAGCCGCGGCCGCCGTCGTCCCGCCGCCGCTCCCCCCGGAGCCGCCGGTGGCAGCCACGCCGGCCACCACCCCGCCGCCGAAGAAGGACAGGCCCTGGTGGATCTGGCTCCTCGCGATCCTCGCCGTCATCATGCTCGGGGCCATGGGCTTCCTGGCCGCCCAGCTCCTGGGCGGCGACGCCGACGCCTCGCCGAGCCCCAGCGCCGAGACGTTCGCCCTCCCGAACTGGGTGGGCGACCCGATCACCGCCGTCCGGCTGGAGGCCGATGATCTCGGGCTCATCCTCGACGAAGAGCCGGAGTTCAGCACCGACGTCCCGGAGGACTCGGTCGTCAGGACCGATCCGCGCCAGGGCACCCAGGTCAGCGAGGGTGATCGGATCACCGTCTTCGTCAGCGGCGGTGAGGAGACGGTCGCCGTGCCGACCCTGGTCGGCCAGACCCGCAACGAGGCGAACATCACGCTGACCCAGGCCGGGCTCCGGCTGGGCGCGGTCGACGACGAGTTCTCCGACCGCCCGGAGGGAACGGTCATCCGCACCAACCCCGCGGCCGGCACCGACGTGCCGCTCGACTCGCAGGTCGACATCGTCCTGTCGCGCGGGCTCGAGCCGACCCCCACGCCGGTCCCGACGCCTCCGCCGACGCCGACTCCACCACCACCCACCCCGACGCCGGCGCCGACGCCGTAGTGCCCGGTATGCGGTGCTAGGATTCGCGGCGCTTTCCGTCCGCTCCTCCTGAGGTCATAGCCCACATGTCCGCTGTTGCCGTCGACGAGTCGACCTTCGACACCGAGGTCCTGAATGCCGAGAAACCGGTGCTCGTCGACTTCTGGGCCCCGTGGTGCGGCCCGTGCCGGCTGGTCTCCCCGGTCGTCGAGTCGATCGGCGACGCGCACGCCGACAAGATCGCGGTCGCGAAGCTGAACACCGACGAGAACCAGGACCTGGCGATGCGCTACAGCATCTTCAGCATCCCCACCCTGATCCTGTTCAAGGACGGACGGGAGGCGGCCCGGCTGGTCGGCTACATGCCGCAGCAGGTCATCGAGGAACGCCTGAGGACCTGGCTCTAGGCCCATCCGCATGGAGGAACGGCCGACACCGCGCCAGATCGTCATCCGGCCAGAGCGCCGGACCGGTTCCGACCGCCGCAAGGCCGAAGCAGAGGCCCCGGCCGACCGCCGGCAGGGCGACCGCCGGACGATGTGCTGGGAGGTCGAGAACTGCGACCTCGCCATCCGCTACCGCTGCCCGGCGTTCATCCTCCGCCGTCCGTGCTGGGAGCTGTGGGCGGTCGAGGGCCTCGGGCCCGCGCGCGCCTGCTGCCACAACGACACCGACTGCGAGCCCGGCCGGTGCGCGATCGCCGAGAAGCGCTTCGCGACGACGGCTGAGCCGCTGGCGGTCCACGTCGGCCGCCGCGGGGCGCCGCTGGGCTTCAGCCGTCCGCGTCGCCACAGCTGCCCGAACTTCTACGTGACCCACGGCTCCGGCGGCCGGATCCCGGTCGACGCTCCGCACCTGCTCCGCTCCCTGGCCAAGCAGGAGGGGACGGTGTCCCGGTGCCGGGTGCGCGGTGGCGTCCATCTCGACAGCGGGTATGTCACCGACCTGTGCCTGACCGGGCAGTATCGCGACTGCGTGTTCTACGAGGACGAGCAGGCCTGAGCGGCGGGCTCATCTATCCCGCCGCGGTGGCGGGGATCCGGCGCCGGGGTCGCTTCGGGGTGAGCCTCGGCCTGGCCCGGATCGAGCGGCTGCTGGCCGGGCTCGACCACCCCGAGCGCCGGCTCCACGGCGCCCTGGTGGCGGGCACCAACGGCAAGGGCAGCGTCGTGGCCCTGGCCGGGGCGGTGCTCCGGGCGAGCGGGCACACGGTCGGCGCCATGCCCAAGCCGCACCTCGTGACCTACCGGGAACGGATCACCATCGACGGCCGGATGCTCTCCAAGGCCGCCTTCGCGGCCGTTGTCGGGCGCGTGCTCGAGGAGGCCGATGCCGGGGCGCCCGAGGACGGGCCGCCGACCGAGTTCGAGGTCCTGACCGCAGCCGGCTTCCTGGCCATGGCCGATGCCGGCGTCGACCTGGCGCTCGTCGAGGTCGGGCTCGGCGGCCGGCTCGACGCCACGAACGCGTCCGACCTCGGGGTCGCGGCGATCACGACGGTGGCCCACGACCACGAGCGGCACCTGGGCCGGACGCTGGCCGCCATCGGCCGCGAGAAGGCCGCGATCATCAAGCCCGGCGACCTGGCCGTGACCGGGGCCTCCGGCGGGGGCCTCCAGCCGATCCTGGCGCGCTGCGCCGAGGTCGGCGCCCCGCTCCGACGGACCGGCCGCGGCCAGGCGTGGGAGGCAGTCGTCATCGAAAGCGGCTGGGAGGGCGTGACCGTCGACCTGCGGACGCCCGAGGGGCGGTTCGCGGACGTCCGGGTTGGGTTGCTCGGCAGCCACCAGGCCGCCAACGCGGCCGTCGCCGTGGCGCTGCTCGACGCGATCCGCGAGGACGGAGCGCGCCGGGGCCGCCCGGTGACCGTCGACGAGGCCACGCTCCGGGCAGGCCTGGCGGCGGCGCGCTGGCCGGGGCGCCTCGAGCGCTTCCCGGGAGCCGCGGCGGGCCGCGACGTGGTGCTCGACGGCGCCCACAACCCGTCGGGCGCGCGGGCCCTCGCCCGGGCACTCGGGGAGCTGGGTGTGCGACGCTTCCCGCTCGTGTTCGGAGCGATGCGCGGCAAGCGGGTGACGGCGGTCCTCCGCGCCCTCGCGCCGCTCGAGCCTCGGCCCGTGTTCACCGCGGTGGCCGACCCCCACGCCCACCGTTCCGACGAGCTGCTCCGGACCTGGCGCCACGTCGCTCCCGAGGGTCGGGGGCCGGCGACCGGGATCGTGGAGCCGGATCCCGAGGCAGCCCTGGCCCGGGCTGCCTCTCTGCCCGGTCACGGACCGGTCGTCGTGGCCGGGTCGCTCTACCTGGTCGGGGCCATCCGGGCCGGCCTGACCGGCGAGGTCCCCGATCCGTGAGCCGGCGGCTGGACTGGGGGAGTCGGACCCACGTGATGGGCATCCTGAACGTGACCCCGGATTCGTTCTCCGGGGATGGCCTCGCCACCGCCGACCGCACGCCGGCTGAGATCCTGGCGGCGGCCGTGGCCCAGGCCCGGGCGTTCGTGGCGGCGGGCGCCGACATCCTCGACGTCGGCGCCGAGTCCTCGCGCCCGGCGGCCGTCTACGGGGAGCACCCGCCGGTGGACGCCGAGACGGAGGCCGGGCTGGCGGTGCCCGTGGTCGAGGCGCTCGTCCGCGAGCACGGGGACGACGTCCTGGTCAGCATCGACACGAGCAAGGGCAGCGTCGCCCGGGCGGCCCTGGCGGCCGGCGCGGGCATGGTCAACGACGTGTGGGCCGCCCGCCGGGACCCGGGAACCGCGGAGGCGGCGGCCGCCGCCGGGGCGTACCTGGTGGTGATGCACAACAAGGACGTGGCCGAGTACCCCGACGGCGTCCTGCCCGAGGTCATCGGCTGGCTGCGGTCCGCGGCCGAGTCGGCGGCCGCCGCCGGCGTCGGCCCGGATCGGCTCCTGGTCGACCCGGGCATCGGCTTCGGGAAGAGGCCGGACCACAGCCTCGAGGTCCTCCATCGGCTCGGCGAGCTGAAGGCCGCCCTGGGCCTGCCCCTGCTGGTGGGCACCAGCCGCAAGCGGTTCATCGGCGAGGTCCTCGGTGGCGCCCCGCCCGGCGAGCGCCTGGAGGGCAGCATCGCCAGCGCCGTGCTGGCGGTTGCCTCCGGGGCGGACGTCATCCGGGTCCACGACGTCGAGCCGCTCACGAAGGCGCTGCGCGTGGCGGATGCCATCGTCCGGTACCCGGCCCCAACCTCGACGCCCCAGGAGCTCCCTGGCCGGATCGCGCTGGAGGGCATCCGGGCGTCCGGGCGTCACGGGGTGACCGAGGCCGAGCGCGCCGCGGCGCAGCCGTTCGGAGTGGACGTCGCGCTTCGCGCCGACGTCGGCCCGGCCGCCACCGCAGACGACGTCGCCGCGACCGTGGACTACGCGGCGCTCGAGGCGCTGGTCGTCGAGACGGTCGCCTCCGAGGAGCTCCACCTCCTCGAGACCCTGGCCGCGACCATCGGGCAGCGGGTGCTCGACCGGTGGCCGATCGTCCGCGAGGTCACGGTCGCGATCACCAAGCCGGAGGCGCCGATGCCGGCGCCCCTCGACCGGGTGGAGGTCCGGATCCGGCTGACCCGCTAGCTGGCGGGCAGCGTCCCCAGGGTGATCGGCAGCTCGAGCTCCTCGCCGCCACGGACGATGGAGAGCAGGACCTCGTTGCCGGGCCGGTACGGGAGCAGCAGGACGACCGGGTCGTGCTCGGCGTCGACCGAGCGTCCACCGAGCGCGGTGATGATGTCGCCCTCCAGGAGGCCTGCCTCGTCGGCCGGGCTCCCGGGCACCACGGCCGGCAGCCCGGTTGAGGACGAGCCGATCAGGGCCCCCTCCTCGACCGGCAGATCCAGCTCGTCGGCGAGCTGGAGGGTGATCATCGTGTAGCGAATGCCCATGTAGGGGCGGGCGATCTCCTCGCCATTCAGGGCGAGGGCCATGATCGGCTTGGCGAAGTCGATCGGCACCGCGAAGCCGATGCCCTCGGCCGCGGTCGCGATCGCGGTGTTGATGCCGATGACCTGGCCGATGCTGTTGACCAGCGGGCCGCCGGAGTTGCCGGGGTTGATGGCGGCATCGGTCTGGATCAGGTGGTTCAGGTCCTGGCTGCTCACGCCGTCGCCGGCGGTGATCGCCCGACCGAGGCCGGAGACGACCCCGGTGGTGACCGTGTCGGCGTACTGGCCGAGCGGGTTGCCGATGGCGATCGTCCGCTGGCCGATCTCGAGCGCCGCCGATGAGCCGATGGGCGCCGTCGGCAGGTCGGTCGCGTCGATCTTGATGATGGCCAGGTCGGTCAGGGTGTCGACCCCGATGAGCTCGGCCTCGAACTCCCGGGAGTCCTCGAGGGTGACAAGGATGCTCGAGGCGTCGGCGGCGACGTGCCGGTTGGTCAGGATCCAGCCGTCGGGATCGAAGATGAACCCCGAGCCGGAGCCGCTGCCGCCGGTCGCGACGGTCACGTCGATCTGGACGACAGCGGGAGCCACGTTGGCGACCGCGTCGATGACCGCCGAGGTCTCGTCCAGGGTCACCTGCTCGACGGTGTCGCCGGTGGGCACCTCGGCCGGCGGCGGGGATGGCGCGATCCCGACCAGGTTGACGACCGCTAGGCCCGACAACGAGCCGGCGATGACACCGGCGGCGATGGCCAGGGCCACGAACCCAAGGAGCCGGGGCCGGCGGGCGGGCGGGGCCTCGTCGGGCTCGGGCGGCAGCGAGCGGCGGGTGGACCAGGCCGGGGCGGACGACCAGGAGTCGGATCGGGGCGGGATGGGCGCGGTCGGTTCGCTGGCGCCGTAGCGGTCGGTCTCGACCGCGGCCGGCGGCTCGACCTCGTAGTCGGAATCAGTCACGGGCGGAGTGTGGCCGAGCGTGGGTTAGGCCAGCGCCCGGATGGGGGTGAAGATTCGTTGATCAAGGAACGGCCGCCTGGGGGACGGGTTCGGTGATCTCGCCGGCCGCGGCCGCGCCCTGTCGGGGCAGCACGACCCGGAAGACCGCCCCCTCCCCGAGGACGCTGGCGACCTCGATGAACCCGCCGTGCATCTCGACGATCGAGCGGGCGATGGCCAGCCCGAGGCCGCTCCCCGAGGCCCGCGCCTCCCCGACGTTGGTCCCGCGGTAGAACCGGTCAAAGATCCGCGGCAGCTCGGTGGGCGGGATGCCCGGCCCGGTGTCGCTGACCTCGATGACTGCCGCGTCGGGTCCGTCGAGGAGCTGAACCGCGACCGTCCCGCCGGCCGCGGTGAACTTCACCGCGTTGCCGACCAGGTTGTTCACCAGCTGGACGATCCGCTCCCGGTCGAAGCGGATGGCCACCGTCGTCGACGGCGCCACGTAGGTGATGCTGATCCCCCGGTCGGCGGCCGGCTCGGCGCTGGCCTCGACCGCGGCGCGGACCGGCTCCCGGAGGTCGCCGATCTTCACGTCCATCGGGAAGATGCCGGCGTCGATCCGCGACAGGTCGAGCAGGTTGGCGCTCATCCACTCCAGCCGGCTCAGCTGCTCGGTCGAGCGGTCGAGGAACTCGGCCCGCGTCTCCTCGTCGACGCCGCCGTCGCGCTGAAGCTCGGTGTAGGTCCGCAGGGCGGCGAGCGGGGTGCGGAGCTCGTGGCTCACGTCGGCGACGAACTCGCGGAGCCGGTCACGGTCCGCCTCGAGCAGGCGCAGGGACTCGGTCAGCCGGTCGGCCATGATGTTGAACTGGTCGCCGAGCTGGTCGATCTCCTCCACCCCGGCCGGCGGGACCCGGGCGTCGAGGTGGCCATGGGCCAGCCGGCTCGAGAAGCTGCCCAGCCGCTGGAGCGGGACGGTGAGCCGGCGGGCGGCCCACACACCGACGAGGAGCGAGACGAGGAGGGCCAGCGCGCCGGCGCCGACGAGTGCGCCCCGGACCTGGGTCAGGGTCGCCTCCCGCGGGGTGTACGGGAGGGAGACGACGACCTCCATCTGGAGGATCCCGCCCGGCGCGAGCGGCTGCTCGGAGAGAGGCAGCTCGATCTCGAAGCCCAGGCTGGTCGGCGGGGCGAGCGGATCGGGGGCCAGGCCCTGGGCCTCGGCGTCCGCGACGTCCTCGGGCTCGGCAAAGGCGGCCTCCGACCCGTCGACCACGTTGAACACCTCGACGGTGACGAGGAACCGGTCGGCGGCCAGCTGGGCGGCGGGCTGGATGATCCGCGCCTCACGCTGCTCGGGATCGTTCAGGAACTCGCCGAGCCCGCTGGTCGCCGCACGGTTGGCGGTGTCGATGATCAGGAGGGCCGTCGCCTGGGCGGTCGCCTCGGTCTTGGCCTGGCCCTGATCCTCGAAGTAGCCCGGCAGGATCTGGTTCAGCGCCACGCCGCTGATGAGCAGGGCGATGAGGGCCGTGACGGCGAGGGCCACCACCAGCCGGACGTCGAGGCGGCGGACGAATCGGCGGAGGAACGTCGGATCAGTCCTCGGCGAAGGCATACCCGACGCCGCGCACGGTCCGGATGTATCGCGGCTCGGCCGGGTTGGGCTCGATCTTCTCGCGGATGTGGCTGACGTGGACGTTGATCGTCCGCTCGTCCTGCTCGATGGCGGCGTCGTAGTCGCGGACCAGCTCGAGGAGCTGGCTCCGGGTGAACACCCGGCCCGGTCGCGCGGCGAGGTGGCGGAGGATGTCGAACTCGGTCGTCGTCAGGCCGATCCGCTCGCCGTCGCGCGTCACCCGGCGCCGCTCGAGGTCGATGACGAGGTCGCCGCGGCGGATGGTATCGGCGGCGCCGACATCGGCCAGCTCGCCGTAGGCCCGTCGGAGGAGGGCCTTGATCCGGCTGGTCAGCTCGCGGAGGCTGAACGGCTTGACCAGGTAGTCATCGGCCCCGATCTCGAGACCGACCACCTTGTCGACCTCGTCGGTCCGGGCCGTGAGGAACAGGATCGGGGCCCGGGACTCGCGACGGATCTGGCGGCAGACCTCGAACCCATCGATGCCGGGCAGGCGGACGTCGAGGAGGACAAGGTCCGGCGCGAGGTCCGCGAAGCGGGCGACCGCCTCCTCCCCAGTGCCGACCACGGTGACCCCGTAGCCCTCCCGCTCGAGGGCGACCTGGACGCCCCGGGCGACAGCGGGCTCGTCCTCGACGATCATGATGGTGGCAGCCACGACCGCCGATTCTAGCCCGCGACCCGCGCCGGCCCGTTTGCCCGACCACGGCGGCGCCTGTACCATCCGCCTTCGCATCCTGCGCCCACCCGACCTGGAGATCCCCTGACCGATGACCCTGGAGTTCGCTGTCGACGCCCGGAGCGTGCTCGGCAAGCAGACCAAGCGCCTGCGCCGTGAGGGCACCGTGCCCGGCGTGGTCTATGGCAAGGGCACCGACTCGATCCCGGTCCAAGTCGACGCCAAGGCGTTCGAGTCGCTCTACCACACGGCCGGCCGGACGACGATCTTCCAGCTGGCGGTCCCGGGTGCAGGCACCAAGTCCGCGATCATCAAGTCGGTCCAGCGCCATCCGCTCAGCGGGCGCGCCGTCCACGTCGACTTCTTCCTGCCCGACCTGACGGTCGAGCTCCAGGTCGACGTGCCCCTCGTGTTCGTCGGCGAGGCGCCGGCCATCGAGGCCACCGGGGGCAGCCTGTTCACCTCGCTCGACCACCTGAAGATCAGCGCCCTCCCGGCGGACCTGCCCCGCGAGATCACCGTCGACGTCTCGTCGCTGGTTGACCTCGAGGCGGCCATCCACGTCGGCGAGCTGGGCGTGGAGTCGGACACGGTCCACGTCCTGAACGACCCCGAGGAGATGGTCGCCAGGGTCCTGCCGCCGCGCGTCATCGAGGAGGAGCCGACCGAGGAGGTCGAGGGCGAAGAGGGCGAGGGCGAGGAAGGAGCCGAGGGCGAGGGCGAAGGCCCGTCCGGCGAGGGCGAGGGTGGTTCGGCCGGCGAGCCGGCCGAGGGCGAGGGCTAGCTCAGCCCCTCAGCGCCAGCGCGAGGCGCGCGGGTCGAGCGCGTCTCGGAGCCCGTCCCCGAGCAGGGTGAACCCGATCAAGGTCACACCCAGCGCGATCATCGGCGGGAAGAGCAGCCACGGCGCGAGCTGGATGTTGTCGATCCCGATGTCGATCAGGCTGCCCCACGAGGCCCGCGGGATCTGGACGCCCAGCCCGAGGAACGACAGGGTCGACTCGGCGAGGATGGCCATCGGGATCCCGAGCGAGATGGCGATCGCGATCGGCCCCATCGCCTGCGGCAGGATGTGGCGGCGGACGATCCGATTCCCGGGCACGCCGACCGCGCGGGCGGCCTCGATGTCCTCGCGCTCCTTCAGCGACAGGGTCTGACCGCGGACCAGCCGGGCGGTCCCGACCCATGAGATCAGGCCGATGGCGATGAACGTCGCCAGCAACCCGTTCACCAGCGTGAAGAACGGGGTGTCCACGATGGCGGCCTGGATCATGATGATGAACAGCAGGTCCGGGAACGTCCCGATGATGTCGGTGAAGCGCATCAGGCCGGTCTCCATCCAGCCGCCCCGCCATCCGGCCAGCAGGCCGACCGGCACGCCGATGGCCAGGACCACGATCTGGGCGACGAAGGCCACCGTCAGCGAGACCTGGGCGCCGTCCACCGTCCGGGCCAGCAGGTCGCGGCCGAGCACGTCGGTGCCGAGCGGGTGGTTGGCGGAGACCCCGGGCGGGATCGGTCCGCCGTAGGCGATGACCGCGTCGAGGTCCTGCTCGTAGTACGTGTACGGGAGCAGGGCCGGGCCGACGAAGCCGATCAGGATCATGGCCACCACGATCACCAGGCCAATGACGCCCGCGGGCGTGCGCAGCAGGCGCCGGACGGTGTCGCCCCAGAAACCGCGGCTGCGGTGAGCCGGAACCGCGACCTCGCCGATTCCGGCGACCCGCGCCTCAGCCATTGGCAGCCGCCTCGGCCGGAGCGAGGGCCCCATCGCGGATCCGCGGGTCCACCACGCCGTAGGCCACGTCCACCACGGCGTTGGCCAGGGCCACGGCCAGCGCATAGATGACCGTGATCCCCATCAGGGTCGTGTAGTCGCGGCCGCGGATCGACCAGAAGTACAGGTTGCCGAGGCCGGGGATGTCGAACACCCGCTCGACGACGATCGAGCCGGTGATGAGCAGGGCGAGGATCGTCCCGGAGATCGTCAGCAGTGGGATCGCCGCGTTGCGGAGGAGGTGACGCCGGACGATCTGGTCCTCGTGGAGGCCCTTGGCGTGCGCCGTGCGGACGTAGTCGGAGTGGATCACCTCCAGGACGCTGGCCTTGGTGTGCCGCGCGATCTGGGCGAGGGGCAACGCGGCCAGCGCGATCGTCGGCAGGACCAGGCTCATGGGCGACTCCATCCCACCGTGAGGGAACGGGCTCGGAGCGGTCCCGAACATGCCGGTCCCGTACCGCGGGGCCGCGATGGTCAGCTGGATCAGCGCCGCCAGGGCGAAGGCAGGCGCGGCCATCCCGACCAGTGACAGGCCGGTGGCCAGGTGGCCCACCGGCCGCCCATGGCGGAGCGCGGCGATCATCCCGAGCGGCACCCCGAACAGGAGGGCCACTCCGAAGGCGAGCCCGCAGAGGAGCAGGGTGGGGCCGATCGAGTACAGGATCATGGCCCCGACGTCGCCCCCGAACGTCGAGGTTGCCTGGCCGAAGTCACCCTGGAGCAGCTTGCCGAGCCAGACGAGGTACTGGATCGGGAGCGGCTGGTCGAGGCCGTACTCCTCGTTCAGGCGGGCGATGACCGCCGGATCCAGCGCGCGCCCCTCGCGGTTCCACGGGCTGCCGGGCGCGGTGTGCATGATCGTGAACGCCACGATCGAGGCCCCCAGGACGACGGGGACCACCCACAGGAGACGGCGAATCGCGAAGCCGAGCAGCTCAGGACCTCCTGCCTAGGTACACCGGAAGGACAGAATCCGGTTCAGACCGATCCTGTCACGACCGAGCCGACAGCGCGCGGAGCCCTTCCGCCGAACCGGTGACGACGATCGACTCGCCCGCCGCGAAGGCGCGGTCCTCCGCGGGTTGGACCTCGTGGCGCTCCTCGCCAAGGAACACGGCGAGAGTGAAGAACCCCTCGTCCCGCAGCTCCCCCACCGTCCGGCCGTCGAGCCAGCTGCCGGCGGCGACCGGGACCTCCTCGATCGAGAAGGCGAGGTCGCCGTGGGACAGGGCGGCGTCGATGAAGTCGGTGACCCGCGGCCGGATGGCGAGCTCCGCGATCCGCCGGCCGGCGGTCCCGTACGGCGAGACGACCCGGTTCGCGCCGGCTCGGAGGAGCTTGGCCTCGGCCTCGGCCGCGTTGGCGCGGGCGACGATGAACAGGTTCGGGTTGAGCTGGCGCGCCGAGAGGACGATGAAGACGTTCTCGGAATCGGTGTCGACGCTGGCCACCAGGCCCCGCGCCCGGCGCACGCCGGCCAGCTCGAGCGTGTGGTCCTCGGTCGCGTCGCCCGGGACGATCATGTGGCCCTGGGCCGCGGCCTCGTCCCGGGAGGCCTCATCGGTGTCGACGACGACCACCGCGCTGCCGGCATGCGACAGCTCACGGGCGACAGCGGCCCCGACCCGGCCGTACCCACACAGGATGAAGTGGTCCGTCGCCGCTTCCACCGTGCGCATCATGGCCCGGGCCTCGCGCCGTCCGCTCGCGACCTCGTCGACCAGGTACTCGCTCACGATCCCGATCGACCCGAAGATGATTGCGACCCCGGCCAGGGCCACGGCCATCGCCCAGTACCGCCCGGCCTGGTCGAGCTCGTGAACCTCACGGAACCCGACGGTCGTCAGGGTGGTGACGGTCTGGTACAGGCCGTCCTCGATCGACCAGCCCTCCAGGAGGACGAACCCGGCCGTCCCGACGACCACCGCGCCGACGGCCGCGACGAGCAAGAGGCGGACGTGGCGGACCGTGACCCGAGCCGTCCGGCCGCCCAGGGATCGGTATCGCTCGCTCGTCGCCACGCCGGGATCGTAGTGGACGGGGCGCCCGGAAAGGGCTATGCCGGCCCGTTCGTGCGCGATATAGTCGCCTCCGGCAACGCCGCGCCCGCCCCGCCCGGCCCGCTCTCCGCCGGACGCCGGCCGCGTGGCGGGAAAGGAGCGCCCCTCTCATCTGTGGCTCCTCGCATGCTCTCGTCGGCCCCGCAGGGGCCCCTCGCCCACGTTTGACGCATCAGTGAGGTACCGATGACGCAGCAGTCCAGCCGCGAAGAGGTCATCGCCCAGGATCGCAGGGACCTGCATGGCCTCGGGTATGCCCAAGAGCTCCTCCGCTCGATGGGTGGGTTCTCGAACTTCGCGATCAGTTTCTCGATCATCTCGATCCTGACCGGCGCGGTCATCCTGTTCAATGTCGGCCTGACGATGGGCGGGCCAGGGTCAGTCGGCATCGGCTGGCCGCTGGTGACCCTGTTCACACTCATGATCGCCGCGACCATGGCCGAAATCGCATCGGCCTATCCCACGGCCGGTGGCTTGTACTACTGGGCCAGCAAGCTCAGGAGCAAGAACTGGGGCTGGTGGACCGCCTGGCTGAACCTGGGTGGCCAGGTTTCCATCGTGGCCGGGATCAACTACTCGGCCGCCTTCTACCTCTGCGCCACGATCCTGAACCCGCTGTTCGGCATCGACCCGACGGCCGAGTCGTTCGGCGTGCTGAACGCGATCTGGATCACGGGCATCCTCATCGCGGTCGAGGTGGCGTTCAACGTGGCCGGCACCCGCGTCGTGGCATTCATGAACGACCTCTCGGTCTGGTGGCACATCTTCTTCGTGGCAGCCATCGCCATCGCGCTCTATACCCTGGGCACTCAGCCGATCCATGACCTCGGGTTCCTGTTCACCATCGATCCGGGGACCGACGCGGATGGCGTCCCCTGGGAGCAGATCATCCCGCTCGGGGTCGCTGGCGCCTTCGCCCTCAGCCTCCTGCAGTCACAGTGGACCTACACCGGTTACGACGCCTCGGCGCACGTCGCCGAGGAAACCGTCTCCGCGCGGCGCGCCTCTGCGTGGGGCGTCTTCCTGTCGGTTGCCGTTTCAGCGGTCGCCGGCTACGTGGTCCTCACCGCTCTCACCCTGAAGATGACCTCTCCAGAGGACGTGCTGGCCAACAGCGCGGGCGGTGGTGGCGTCCAGTACATCCTGGAGGCCAATCTCGGAGCCGGGCTCGACCAGCTCGGCGGTCTGCTGGCCGCCGGAGTCGCCATCGCGATGACCTTCTGCGGCTTTTCGTCGATCGCTTCGGCCGGGCGCATGCTGTTCGCCTTCAGCCGCGACGACGGCGTGCCGGGAAGCCGGTGGCTGAAGAAGGTCAGCCACCGCTGGCGGACGCCCAGCAACTCGGTCTTCGCCATCAGCCTCTTCAGCTGGCTGCTGGTCCTGCTCGTGTTCTTCCTGGGCAAGGTGCTGGCATCCGCCGGGGCGCTGGATGACCCCCTCTACCTGATCTACGGCATCACCTCGGTCAGCACCGTGCTCCTGTACTGGGCCTACGGCGTATGCATCTGGCTCGGGCTCCGCGGCAAGCAGGAATGGCGCGACCGCCAGACATGGTCCCTCGGTGGCTTGAGCAAGCCGCTGGCCGTGTTCTCGGTGCTCTGGATTGCGCTGTTCAGCGTGGTGTTCCTCTACCCCTTCGCGCTCAACCCGTCCTCGTGGCTGATCGTGGGCGTCTTCCTCGTGTTCCTCGCCCTGTACTACCTGGCATGGGCCCGGAACCGGTTCGCCGGACCGGTGCCGCAGGGGACTGAGGCAGAATTGGAGGCCATCGAGCGCGAGTTCGAGGAGGCGGCACAAGCCATCTCGACCTGAGCGCCTTGAACCCGATCCCAGCAGGATGGGCCGGCCGGACACCCGGCCGGCCCCTTCTCCCACTCCGATCATCTGCCACCAAGCTCATTGAGGACCCGCGATGACGACGACCAGGGACCATCCCAACAAGGCCGCGCTGACCGCGGCCATCAAGGACGGTCGGCTGGACACGCTCGTCGTGGCCCTGACCGACATGCAGGGGCGCCTGATGGGCAAGCGGGTCCAGGGCCAGGCGTACCTGAACGGCGCCATCGACCATGGGGCGCACTTCTGCACCTACCTGCTCGGCACCGACATGGAGATGAACACCCCGGACGGGTTCGAGCTGATGAACTGGGAGACCGGCTACGGCGACTGGATCGCCGACCCGGTGTGGGACACCTACCGGGTCGTCCCGTGGCTCGAGAAGACGGCCATCGTCCTGTCGGACACGGTCGACCACCACGGCCACGAGATCCCGGTCTCGCCGCGGACTCTCCTGAAGAAGGTCGTCGAGCGGGCCGAGGGGCTCGGGTTCCGGGCGATGGCCGGCTCGGAGTACGAGTACTACCTGCTGACCGACACCTACGAGCAGGCGTGGGAGAAGGGCTACGTCGACCTGAAGCGGTTCGGCTACTACAACGAGGACTACCACCTGCTCCAGGCGACCAAGGCCGAGCCGATCCACGGCAAGCTCCGCAATCTGATGACCGAGGCCGGGATCCCGGTCGAGTTCAGCAAGGGCGAGGCCGCGGCCGGCCAGCACGAGGTGAACATCCACTACACCGACGTGCTCGAGATGGCCGACTGGTCGGTCCTGTTCAAGCACGGCGCCAAGGAGATCGCCTGGCTCAACGGGATGGGGCTGACCTTCATGGCCAAGCCGGACCACACCTGGACCGGGTCGAGCGGCCACCTCCACATGTCGCTCTGGGACAAGCCCGGCCGGAAGGCCCTCTTCCACGACGCCAAGGCCGAGCCCTATGGCATGTCGAAGACGATGCGCCACTTCCTGGGCGGGATGATGAAGTACAGCCGCGAGTTGGCCATCTTCTGGGCGTGGAACGTGAACTCGTACAAGCGCTACGCGGTCGCCTCGTGGGCCCCGGTCAACGTCGTGTGGGGCCGCGACAACCGGACGACCGGGTTCCGGGTCGTCGGCGACGGGCCCGCGCTCCACATCGAGAACCGCTTCCCCGGCGGCGACATGAACCCGTACCTGACCTACGCCGCCGTCATCGGGGCCGGGCTGCTCGGGATCGAGCGCCAGATCGAGCCGCCCGACGAGCACCAGGGCAACGGTTACGTCGCCACCGGCTGCGACCGGATGCCGCGCGCCCTCCACGAGGCCATCCGGGAGCTCGAGGCCAGCCAGGCCGCGGTCGACATCTTCGGGGCCGACGTCGTGGCCCATTACCTCAACGCCGCCCGAGTCGAGCAGGAGCAGTACGACGCGATCGTCCATCCCTGGGATCGCGAGCGCTACCTCGAGCGCGGCTGAGGCCCGACCGATGCGCCTGGCGGACAAGGTCGCGATCATCACCGGCGCCGGGAGCGGCATGGGCCGGGTGGCGGCCCAGTTGTTCGCCGCCGAGGGCGCCCGGGTGGTGGCCGCCGAGTTCGACGAGGCGGCGGGCGCCGAGACGGTCGACCTGGTCACCGGCGCCGGCGGCGACGCGGTGTTCGTGAAGACCGATGTGTCCAGCGAGGCCGATGCGGCGGCGATGGTCGCCTCCGCGATGGATCGGTATGGCCGGGTGGACGTCCTCTACAACAACGCCGGGGTCATGCCCGAGCCCGACCACTCGGTGATCGACACCGAGGTCGCCGTCTGGGACCACGTCATGGCGGTCAACGTCCGGGGCGTGTTCCTCGGCTGCAAGTACGCGATCCCGCGCATGCTCGAGCAGGGGTCCGGATCGGTCATCAACATCAGCTCGTTCGTGGCGCTCCTCGGCTGCTCGGTGCCGCAGGACGCGTACACCGCCTCGAAGGGCGCGATCCTGTCGCTGACCCGGTCGCTGGCCGTCCAGTTCGGGCCCAAGGGCGTCCGCGCCAACGCGATCTGCCCCGGGCCGATCGAGACGCCGCTCCTGATGGACTGGCTTGTCAAGGACGAGGCGGCCAAGCAGCTCCGCCTGAGCCGCAACCCGACCGGCCGCTTCGGTAAGCCCGAGGAGATCGTCAACGTGGCCGTCTACCTGGCCAGCGACGAGTCGCGCTGGACGAACGGCGCCCACTTCGTCATCGACGGCGGGATCAGCGTCAACTACTTCTAAGGGCCGGGGCTCTCGTCCCACGAGAGGTTCCGAGTATCTGGCCGGCAGGTGTACCGGCCAACGAGCCGCTGCGTGCCGGCCAACATGGCCTTCGAGGCCCGGTTTTGGCCCGGTTCGGAGGCCGAATACCTCGTGGGCGGGTACGGCGGCCACCGAACCTGGGCCTCAGTGGCCGATACATCTGCCCCACGGGTACGGCATCTTCGAGGAGCGGGGATATACTCGGCCCGCCCCGGAGACCTGCCTGAGGATCATTGATGACGACCGAGACCCCGACCACCGCCGACGCCGCACCGAGCCTGGGCAGCGTCCAGATGCTGATCGGCGGGGAGCAGGTCGACGCCGCCGACGGGCAGACCTTCGACGTCATGAACCCGGCCACCGGGGAGCTCCTGGCGAAGGCCCCGCTGGGCGGCCCGGAGGACGTCAACCGAGCGGTGGCGGCGGCCCAGAAGGCGCTCGACGACCCGAAGGGCTTCTCGTCGTGGTCGGCCGCCAAGCGCGGACGCGCCCTCCAGAAGCTCAGCAACCTCGCCAAGGACCACATCGAGGAGCTCGCCCAGCTCGAGAGCCGGAACGTCGGCAAGCCGATCGCCGGGGCCCGCGGGGAGGCGCTGGCGGTCAGCCTGGTGTTCGAGTACTACGCCGGAGCGGCGAACAAGCACTTCGGCGAGACGATCCCCACCAGCCGGCCGGGGCTGGACTTCACCCTCCGCGAGCCGATCGGCGTCGTCGGGCTGATCGTGCCGTGGAACTTCCCGATGAACATGGCCTCCTGGAAGCTCGGACCGGCCCTGGCCACCGGCAACGCCTGCATCCTGAAGCCCGCCTCGTACACTCCGCTGAGCGCCCTGAAGCTCGGGGAGCTGGCCCTCGAGGCCGGGTTCCCGCCGGGGATCGTCAACGTCGTCACCGGCCCGGGCGGCTCCGCCGGCGCGGCCATCGCCGCCCACCCGGGGATCGGCAAGGTCGCGTTCACCGGCGAGACGACGACCGGCCAGGAGATCCTCCGCCTGGCGTCGGGCAACGTGAAGAAGGTCTCCCTCGAGCTGGGTGGGAAGAGCCCGAACATCGTCTTCGCCGATGCCGACCTCGACCGATTCGCCCGCGAGTCGCCCTACGCGGTCTTCGACAACGCCGGCCAGGACTGCTGCGCCCGGAGCCGGATCTTCGTCGAGGCCTCGGTCCACGACCGAGTGGTCGAGGCGTTCACCGAGGCGACCCGGAACGTCAAGGTCGGCGATCCGGCTGATGACCAGACCGAGATGGGCAGCCTGGTCAGCCAGCGCCAGCGCGAGCGGGTGGCGGACTATATCCAGGTCGGCCGCGACGAGGGGGCGGAGCTGGTCTACGGCGGCGAGGCGCCGACCGGCGATCCGTTCGACGCCGGCGCGTACCTGATGCCGACCATCTTCGACGGTTGCCGGACCGACATGCGGATCGTCCGCGAGGAGATCTTCGGCCCGGTCGTGGCCATCATCCCGTTCGCCGACGAGGCCGAGGCCGTTCGCCTGGCCAACGACACGCCGTACGGCCTGTCGGGATCGGTCTGGAGCCGCGACATCGGGAAGGCCATCCGGGTGGCCAAGGGCGTGAAGGCCGGCGTCCTGTCGGTGAACTCGAACAGCAGCGTGCACACCGAGGCGCCGTTCGGCGGGTACAAGATGAGCGGCATCGGGCGCGAGCTCGGGATGCACGCCCTGGACCTGTTCACCGAGGTCAAGAACGTCTTCGTCGACCTGACCTAGGGTGACGACGCCTCCCTTCCGGCTCCCCGCTCCCCGGTCTGCCCCGCCGCTCACCATCCGCCGCTTCGCCGCGCTGGTCGCCGGCAAGTCGGCCGGGGTCGCGTCCCGGGTGGCGGGGCGCGGCGGCGGAACCTCGATCGCGGGGATGGTCGCCCGTCGGGTGGATCCGGGGATCCTCCGCGCCCTGGTGGCCGAGCAGGGGGTCACCGTGCTGGCCATCACCGGGAGCAACGGGAAGACGACCACGGCCCGGTTCACCGCGGCCATCCTCCGCGGGGCAGGCCTGCCGGTCGCCCACAACCAGGCCGGCGCCAACCTGCCCCAGGGCGTGACCTCGCTCGCGGTCGGGGCCGCCGACCTCCGGGGCCGGGTGGGCCCGGTGGTCATGGTCGCCGAGATCGACGAGGGCGCCCTGCCGGTGGTGGCCCCGGAGATCCGACCCCGCGCGGTCCTCGTCACGAACCTGTTCCGCGACCAGCTCGACCGCTACGGCGAGATCTACGCGGTGGCCGACACGTTCGAGGTGGTGGCCGCCGCGCTGCCACCCGACAGCGTCCTGGTCGTCAACGCCGACGACCCGATCGTGGCCGGCCTCGCCCCGGCGCGGGACGGCCGGCGAGTGACGTTCGGCATGGACCTGGACCGATCGACGGACATGATCACCCGGGCCGCCGACACGATCCGCTGCCCGTCGTGCCGGGCCGACCTCGTCTACGAGCATGTCTACCTGTCGCACATGGGGGCCTGGCGCTGTCCTGCGTGCGGCCTCGCCCGCCCGCCGCTGGACGTGGCCGTCACCGCGGTCGAGGTGCGAGGCCTGGACGAGACCCGGTTCACCCTGCGGACCGCCGCCGGGGAGCGGGCGTTCATCGTTCCTCAGTCGGGCCTCCACGTCGCCTACGACGCGGCTGCCGCCGTGGCCCTGGCCCAGGGCCTGGGCGTGCCGATCGACGGCGCGCCGGCCGCGCTGGTGACCGTCGGCCCGGCCTTCGGCCGCCTGGAGCGGGTGGCGGCCGGTGAGCGCCAGATCGTGCTGGGCTTCGCGAAGAACCCGACGTCCTACAACGCCACCCTGCGGGCCCTGGCCAGCGAGGACCTGCCCCGCCAGCTGCTCATCGCGGTCAGCAACACCCTGGTCGACGGCGAGGACTTCGGCTGGCTGTGGGACGTGGACTTCGAGGCCATGGTCCCGCGCCTGAAGGCAGTCACCGTGTCCGGGCTCCGCGCCGACGAGCTCGCCAACCGGCTGAAGTACGCCGGGCTGGATCCGGTGAAGATGACCGTCATCGAGGAGCGCGTGCCGGCCCTCGATGCGGCGCTCGCCGCGGCTCCGCCCGGTGAGCCGCTGACCATCGTGGCCGGCTACACGCCGACCATCGAGCTCCGGGAGGAGATGCGTCGTCGCGGTTGGGTTGGGCCATACTGGGAGGCCTGATGGACTACCCGACCCTCCGGATCGCGCACCTGTACCCGTCGCTCCTGAACGTGGCCGGCGACGGCGGCAACGTGATGGCCCTCGTCCAGCGCTGCGCGTGGCGCGGCATCCCGACCGAGGTCGTCGAGGTCGAGCAGGGCGACACCCCCGACTTCACGACCTTCGACATCGTCCTGTTCCACGGCGGCCAGGACGTGGAGATGGACGTCGTGGCCAAGGACCTCGGGCTGAAGGTCCCCTCCCTCCAGGCGGCGGCTGACCAGGGCGTCCTCATCTTCGCGGTCTGCGCCGGGCTCCAGCTGCTCGGGCATCGGTACATCCCGTCGGTCGGCGAGCCGATGCCGGGGGCGGCCATCCTGGACCTCGAAACCCGCGGTGGGAACCAGCGCTTCATGCAGCACGCGGCGGTCGAGGTGACGCTGAACGGCGAGACCCGCACCGTGGTCGGGTTCGAGAACCACTCCGGCCAGACGACCCTGGGGCCGGAGGCCCGCCCGTTCGGGACCGTGGTGGCGGGCGCCGGCAACAACGGCAGCGACGGGACCGAGGGCGCGGTCCGGCACAACGTCATCGCCACCTACCTCCACGGACCGGTCCTGCCCAAGAACCCATGGCTGGCCGATCAGCTCATCAAGATCGCGCTCGAGCGACGGACGGGCGCCCCGGTCGAGCTCGCGCCGCTGGACGACACAGCCGAGGACCGGGCCCACGAGGTGGCCCTCGCCAAGGCCATGCGCAACAAGGGCCAGTACACCGCCCTGACCCCCGCCGAGCTGGTCCGCAACCGCTAGTACAGGCTCGGCGGTCGTTGACGAGTGCCGAGCCCGGCACCCATACTCGCGACGTTTCGTGCTTGCCCGCCCAGGCGAACGGCCCGACGGTCGCGTCGGGTCGTTCGCGCTATCTATCCGGCCAGCGCCGGCCAGCATAGGAACGCGCGGCCTCGAGGAACGAGGCCCACAGCCGCTCGAACTCGGGGGACGTGAACTCGGTCCGTTCGGGATGGCTCTGGACGGCCATCAGCCACCGGTCGGGATCGGGGTCCTCGAAGGCCTCGACCAGGTCACCGTCCGGGTGGGGGCTGTAGCCGCTGATCCGCAGGCCGCGGCCGACCTGGTCGGGACGGATGGCCTGGTGGTGGTAGGTGTTGACCGTGGCCGCCCCCTCGCCGAGCACCTCGGCCAGTCGGGTGCCGGATTCGATCTCGAGGTCGTGGGAGGTCGCCTCCGGCGCGGGATACGCCGGGCTCGTGTGGCCGTCGAGGTCCTGGACCAGCGAGCCGCCGCGGAACACGTTCACCGCCTGCATCCCGCGGCACACCCCGAACACCGGGACCCGGCGCTCCTCGGCCGCCGCGAAGGCCGCCTGCTCGAGCGCGTCGCGGCCGGGTTCGACGACCGTCGTCGGAAGCGGCTCCTCGCCGTACAGGGCCGGGTCGAGGTCGGCCCCGCCGGACAGGAGCAGCCCGTCCATGGCCGCGAACGCCGCCGCGCGCTCCTCGGGGCTGCTGTCCTCGTCGAGGACGACGACGTCACCGCCGTGCCGCTGCACCGCCTCGAAGTAGCGGTCGTTCTTCCGCCACGCGACCTCCTCGTTGGCGGCGTGCTCCGGCGACTGGACGGTGACCACGATGCGGGGGCGTCGTACCTGCACGCCGCGATGGTACCGATACTCCCCCGGGGGAGATCACGCACAACCTGCGGCCCGGAGGCCGATCTCAGCGAGGCTCCCAGGCCTCCCACGGACCGGTCCGGCCGGCGAGCGGGTGGAGGGGATCGTCGTGTGTCAGGGCCTGTCGAGCGCGCCAGATGCCCCACACGCCGGCGATCAGGAGGACCCACAACCAGTACCCGGTGCTGCCGATCCCCAGGGCCAGCCAGAACAGGGGAGCATCCAGGAACAGCATGGCCGGAATCGCGGCGGCGAACCCGTGCGCCCACAGCGACGGCGAGGCGACGATGGTCGCGAGCCCCAGCCCCGAGAGTCCGCGGCGGCCCGCCAGCAGGGCACCGGCGATCACCGCGGCCGCCGAGAGGCCGATGAAGGCCGCCCACGGCAGCCACTGCGCGAGCGACAGCCCGTAGAGGATCGGCAGGTTCTCCTGTGATCGGGCCCGCATCTCGAGGCCGACGACGTAGTCCGACCACGAGCCCAGGCCGACGAGCGGCAGGGTGATCAGCGCGAGACCGATCAGCGCCAGCAGGCCGATGCCCAGGTCGCGCCAGCGCCGCTCCCGCACGAGCCAGGCGGCCGGAATGCCGGCCTGGAGCTTGAAGATCGCGCCCTGCACCAGAGCCCCGCCGACCGCCGGTCCGAGGCAGAGGAGCAGGAAGATGACGTTGGCCAGGTTCCCGGACTCGGGGAACAGCATGGGTGAGGCCACGAGCAGGACGGCCCACCGCCACGGCAGGCCAAGCAGCCGCAGCCCGGCGACGGCGCAGGCCACCAACATGGCCACCCACGCCGTCGCCGCCACCGGGTAGGGCAGCGCGGCCAGGACGGCAAAGACCGGAAGCAGGATCGGGGACGAGAGGAAGCCGGCGGCAGCGGGATCCGCCTCGAGCACGGTCAGCGGGGCGCTGAGGTACGGATTCTCCCCCGCCGCGAACTCGGCCCCGGAAGCCAGGTAGGTGCGGAAGTCGTAGAGCCACGCGCCATCGATGAGCCTGAGGCCGTCGAGCAGGGCCCACAGGGAAAAGACCTCGACGACCAGGACCAGGGTGGCCGTGGCGACCTTTGGCCAGACGTTCCGCGCCAGCACGCCGGCGACGAACGCGCCGGCCATCAGGACCGCGACGCCGGCCGCGAGCCTCTCCGATCCGTCCCACACCAGCCGAGTGGCGGCCACGCTGCCGGCGACCACGACGACGACACCCAGCAGGGCTGACCCGAGACCCCGCGGAGGCAGGGTGTACCGGGGCGTGGCCACCGCGAAACCGCCGAAGAACGCGCCGACCGCCGCCGCCCAGAGGACGTTGAACGGCACCGGCCCGACCGCGGCGTTGCGGAGCTCGACCAGGATCCACCCGGACAGGACGGCGATGGCGGCGACGCCCACCCGGGCATGGTGCCATTCGACGCCGCTCCACCGAGCCGCTACCCTGCCGGCTCACATGCCGAAACGCCGTCGGTCCGCCCTCCGTGGCGGCGTCGTCGCATCCCTGCTCGTCCTGGCCGCCGCCTGTGGCGGGCTGGGCACCGCGGTCTGCGGCCTGGTGGACTACAGCTCGGAGATCCAGTCCGAGCTCGATCAGCTGACGGCTCTCGATCCGGCCCTCGTCGCCCAGGCGGGCACGCCCGAGAACGCAGCGGCCCTGGCGGCCCTCGACACGCTCGACTCGATCGTGGAGACCGCCCAGGCAGAACTCGACGCCGCCTCCGAGGACGAGGTCGGGGCGATCGTCCGCGCGTCGTTCCAGGCGGTGCTGGACGCGACGACCCAGGCCGTGACCAACGTGCGCAGCGCCATCGAGTCCGGCGATGCCGATGCGGTCGCCTCCGCATTCGACGGGGTCAGCCTGGTTTCCGACGCGATCAACGCCTTCCTGGGGGTCGTGGACACGCTCGGCGTCGACTGCGCCGAGCCATCGGCCTCCGCCTCGGCGAGCGTCGCCGAGAGCGTGCCGCCGTCGGTGGCGCCCACTCCGGAGCCGACCCCGGTGGTCACGCCCGAGCCGACCGCGACGCCGGTTCTGCCGACTCCGGCGCCGACCGCCACGCCCGAGGAGACGGAGGACGAGTCCCCGTCACCGACGGCCGTCCCGCCGACGCCGACTCCGGCGCCGCCAACACCGACCGCCAGCCCCACGCCCACCCCGACACCGACGCCCACCCCGACCCCGTCCGAATCGGCCTCCGCCTCCGCGACCGAGTCCGGCTCACCGGAGCCCAGCCCGTCGCCGAGCGGCGAGGGCGACGCCGACGGTGGCGGCCTCCTGCCGTGGATCATCATCCTGGGGCTGGGCGCGACCGCGATCGCCGGCTTCGTGATGTGGTACACGGGCCGGAACCAGCCACCGACCGACGACCTGGGTGGGCCCGATGACCTCGGTGGCCCGGACGCGGGCACCGGCCTCGACGAGACGCAGGTGACCCCGACCCCGCCGGGTGCGACTCCGCCGAGCTCGCCGCCGCCAACCGGAGGCTGAACCGGGGACTGGAGCCGAAGGTGGGATTCGAACCCACGACCGACGGTTTACGAAACCGTTGCTCTACCCCTGAGCTACTTCGGCCCGGCGCCGCGCGATTCTAGCGCCTCCCCGTCGAGATCCCCACTCCCCGCCCCGACCGTCGGCGGCGCCCAGCCGTGGAGCAGCTCGTCGTGGTATCGCGGCGCGCGCTCGAGGCTCTTCGGAACCGGGGCCATCCGGGCCTTGCCCTTCTGGACGAGGGCGAAGTAGGGGCACAGGTCGGTGAGCGGGCACAGTCCGCAGATGGGCCGCGGGGCGCGGCAGACCTCCCGCCCGTGCCCGATCAACAGGACGTGGGCGGCGAACATCCGCTCGGGCGGGACGACCTCCTCGAGCAGGTCGTGGGCGGGGGTCAGGGCGACCTTCGGCGGCAGTAGCCCGAGGCGCATCGCCACCCGGTAGACGTGGGTGTCGATGGGCAGCGCGGGACGGCCGTAGGCGAACAGGAGCACGATCGAGGCGGTCTTGCGGCCGATTCCCGGCAGCCCGACCAGCCAGTCCCGGGCCTGCTCGAGCGGCCACTCCCCGAGGAATGCGAGGTCCCACGTCCCGCCGGTCGCGTCGTGGACCTCGGCCAGGACCTGCTGGATCCGCTTCGACTTGGTCGGAGCCAGGCCGCCGGGCCGGATGACGTCCTCGAGCTCGTCGGTGGGCGCGGCCAGGACCGCGTCCCAGGTCGGGTACGCGGCCCGCAGCGCCACGAACGCCCGATGCGAGTTCACGTCGGCCGTGTTCTGGGCGAGCACGGTCAGGACCAGCTCGGCGACCGGGTCCAGGCGGGCGCCCGACCAGACGGGCTCGCCGTATCGGTATGCCAGCCGGTCGAGGATCGGACCGATCCGCTCGCGCCGGATCCGGCGCCGCTGCGCCAGGCTGCGGCGGTTGACCCGGCGGGCCATCAGTGCCAGCCGCGAGTGCCGAAGCGCTTGCCGATGCCGATGCTGCGCGCCAGGCGGGCGGAGGCGTTGGCCAGCAGCCGCTCCGTGTCGGCCATGGCCGCGTCCAGGTCCATCGGCCGGTCGACGATCGGCTGGACGACGGCGAACGCGCCGGACGACTCGACGATCTCCGCCCCCGGCCCGAGCGCTCCGCAGAGCAGGACGACCGGCGCCCGGCCCGCCTGGCCGGCCACGCCGAGCGCCGCCTTGCCGGCCAGGGTCTGCTCGTCGGCCCGTCCCTCGCCGGTGATCACCAGGTCGGCCTCCACGCAGGCGGCCGCCAGGCCGACGAGGCCGGCGACGACCTCGACGCCCGGCTCGACCCGGGCGCCGGTGAAGCCCAGCAGCCCGGCGGTCGTGCCCCCCGCGGCGCCGGCGCCCGGCACGTCGGTTACGTCACGCCCGGTGGCCCTTCGGATCTCGGCGCCCCACCGGACGAGCGCCGCGTCCAGCTCCTCGACCGCCGCCTCGTCGGCGCCCTTCTGCGGGGCGAACGTCGCGGCCGCGCCGCGTGGCCCGGTGAGCGGGCTGGTCACGTCCGAGGCGATGACGAGCTCGATGCCGGCCAGGCGCGAGTCGATCCCGTCGGTCTCGACGTGGTCGAGGCCGGTCAGCGCCGCGCCGCCGTCCGGCAGGTCGTCCCCGCGCGCATCCAGCAGCCGGAGCCCCAGCTCGACCATCAGGCCGGCCCCGCCGTCGGTCGTCGCCGATCCCCCGAGCCCGACCACCAGCCGGGTCGCGCCCCCGTCGAGGGCGGCCCGGATCAGGCGCCCGGTCCCCCGGGTCGAGGCCAGCCGGGCGTTGGCCGGCGTCCGCTCCGAGGGGGTCAGGTGGGCGAGACCGCTGGCGGCGGCCATCTCGACGAACCCGACCCCGTCCCCGAGCGAGAGCCACTCGGCCGTCACATCCCGGCCGAGCGCGTCGGTCGTGCCCACCGCGTGGCGGGTCACCTCCTCACCACGGGCGGCGGCGATGGCAGCCAGGGTTCCCTCGCCCCCGTCGGCCATCGGGATCTGGGTGATCGCGTCGTCCGGCCGCGCCGATGCCCAGCCGCGGGCCATGGCGTTCGCGGCGGCCACCGAGTCCAGCGCGCCCCCGAACGAGTCGGGGGCGATGACGACGCGGAGGGCGCGGCTCACCCGGTGAGCTCCGCCCGGCGGGCGCGGTAGGCGGGGATCGTGTTCATCGGCGGACGGATCTCGTCGCCCACCTCGCGGATGTCGAGGGTGTATCGGTTGGCGTCGACCTTGACCTGCTTCATCGCCTCGCCCATCTCCGTCAGGAGCTCGATCTGGTGGCGCTCCTCGAGCTTGGTGATCGCCGCCTTGAGGATCACGAACGCCATCCGGGACAGGTCCGTCAGGGACTGGTTGCGGTGGATGCGGCGCTCGAGGTCCACCTGGCCGATGCCCGGCAGCCCCACCCGGTCCATGACGTCGATCAGGAGCCCGATCTCGACAGCGTAGCCGGTGAAGAACGGCACCGACTCGAGGAGCTCGCGCCGGCCTGCGTACTCCCCGGCCAGGGGCTGGATGACGCCCGACAGCTCGGGGAAGAACAGGTTGATGAGCGGCCGCGCGGTGAGCTCGGTCACCCGTCCGCCCTGGTCGGGCTGGACCTGCCCGCCGGCCTGGAGCGGGCGCTGGTAGAAGCCCTTCACGTACTGGATCCGCGGCTCGCGGAGGAGCGGGCCCAGCAGGCCGTACACGAAGCGGGGCTGGATGTTCCGGATGTCGGTGTCGACCCACACGACGATGTCGCCGCGGAGCTCGTGCAGGCTCTTCCAGAGCGCCTCGCCCTTGCCGGTATGGCTGCCCAGCTCGGGGAGGATCTCGTCGTGCTGGCGGACCGGGACGCCCAGCTCGCGGGCGATCTCGACCGTGCGATCGGTGGACGCCGAGTCGATGACCTGGATCTCGTCGACCAGCGGGACCCGCTCCATGAGCGCGTCGCGGATGCGGCGGATAACCAGGCCGACCGTCTTCTCCTCGTTGAGGGTCGGCAGCCCGACGCTGATCGTCAGCCCGTCTCGCTCCTTGAGCTCGACCAGCTGCCGGAGGTTGCGGAACTCGGAGGCGTGGAACGTGTTCTCGGCGAACCAGCGGTCGACGACCGTCGGCAGGCGGCGGTCCTGCTCGATCGCCTCGTCGGCCGCCGGGAGGCTGGCCTCGTCGGCCTTGAGCTCGGCGAATGTCGTCGGCGAGAGCGGCTGCCGGGTGCGGACGACCATGACGGTCGCCTTCGAGCGGGCGGCCACGGTTTCGGCCAGCCGCCCGAACAGGCGCCGGCCGGAGCCGATGCCACCCGGGTTGATCGAGGCGCCGATGACGACCAGCTGGTGGTCGGCCGACTCTTTGAGAATCGCCCCTCGGACGGTGGGCGCCTCGACGACGCGGTGGCGGACGTCCACGCCGCGGGCAGCGCGACGGACGAGGGCGGCCAGGGCGCGGTGCTCGCGCTCGAGGGCGCCGGCATCCGCCCCAGGCGGGATGACGTGGAGGACGACGAGCTCGGCCCCGAAGCCGCGGGCGAGGTCGGTGGCCAGGCGGAGGGCCAGCTCGGCGTTCGGCCCGCCGCGGACCGGGACGAGGATCGAGCTCACCGTGCCGAGGCCGCGCTGCTTGACGACCGCGATGTCGCACGGCGCCTCGCGGGCCACCTCGTCGATCGTGGTCGAGAACACGGCCCGGCGCTGCTCGCGCCGGGGCGGGCCGGCCCAGCCGAAGATCACGAGGTCGGCGCCGGTCTCGGCGACGGCCTCGACGATCCCCTCGGCCGCCTGCCGGCCGATCCGGACCGCGGTCCGGACCTCGACCGAGGCGTCGTCCCGGAAGTCGGGGACCCGCTGGAGGAGGCGCCGCGCCTCGCGGGCCCGGCTCGCCCCCTCGGCCAGCGACACGCCCTCGGGGACCTCGACGATCCCGAGGGCGGTGATCTCGGTGGGGCGCCGCGGGGCGAGATGCGAGCCGATCCGGACGAGGTCGCGGGCGGTTCGCGGGTTGGCCAGCGGCATGAGGATCCGGTACGGGCCGCGCCGCCGGGTCATCGGGCCTCACCCCCGCCGGCCTGCGCCTGCCAGGCGCGGACGAGCCACGGCTTGAGGTCCTCGAACTCGCGGGCCTGGGCCTCGATCAGGCGCTCGGCCTGCTCGTCGGTCAGGTCGCGGGCCTCGTTGATGAACCCGGCCGTCCGGCCGAAATAGAGCCCGGTCAGTCCGGCCAGCAGGGTCTCGGTGTCGTGCCCGGGCCGGTGGTAGGCGAGGAGGGCGTCGAAGAGGCACCGGATCCACAGCTCGGAGGGGAAGGCGAACATGGCCGGGTCGTCGGTCGGCAGGGCGAGCACCCGTTCGAGCTGCTCGCCGGCGAGGGTGCGCTTCCAGACCTGGCGCTGGGCGAGGCGCGCGGTGTCGAAGGCGGCCACCAGGGCGGCCTGGTCGACCGTGATCGGCTCAGGCAGGACGACCCGCTCGAACCCGTACTCGGGAACCGGCTGCGAGCCTCGCACCCCGAGCCACGACTCGGCTTGTTCGCCGGCCAGCCGGAACAGGGTGCCCACCACCTGGCGGAACATCGGCCCGAGGTCGGATGCCGGGTCCTTCGGGTCGTGGATCTTCGCCCCGAGGCGGGTCTGGCACACGGCGTACCCACCGGCCAGGGCGTGGTGAGTCATCCAGATGTCAATCCCGAACCGGGCCGTGGCGTCGTCCCAGTCGGGGTACTCGAGGAGGGCGCGGACCAGGTCGCGGCTGATCGCGAACTCGCCGCCGATGGGCTGCCGGATCCGGCGCCCGTACAGGGTCCGGGTCAGCGGGAAGGCGATGTGGTTGGTGATCGTGCCGTCGAACTTGTGCCGGGCGTAGAGCGGGGCAACGTAGTCGTAGCCGCCCTTCAGGATCGGCCCCGCCAGGAGCTCGATCCACTCGGGGACGATGCTCCGCAGGTCGGAGTCGACGAGGACGAGGGTCTTGACCTCGAGCTCCCGGGCCACCTCGAGCAGGGCCCGGACGGCCGAGCCCTTGCCGTTCGTCCCGCGGTAGGTGACCGCCATCCGCCGCAGCCGGTGGCGCGGGCGGACAAGGATCATCTTCTCGATGTACTCCGGGCTCTCGGTGCTGACCGCCACCCGCGGCGTGTCGTCCTTCGAGCCCCCGTCGGCATTCACGAGCACCGGCTTGAGGTCGGGGAAGTACTGGACCATGCCGGCCATCGCCGCCCGGACGACGTGCCCGATCGTGTCGGCGTTGCCGAAGGATGGGATCCCGACCATGAGGTCCGCCTGGCCCACTCCGCGCACCGCGGAACGGCCGCGGGCATCGAGGGCCGAGGCGACGCTCACCCGGCGATCTCGCGCTTCTTGCGTCCCTTCCAGAACAGGCCCTGGACGCCGGGGGCGCGGTCGGGCTGGATGGTCATGATGATCCAGTCCCGGCTCGAGGCGCCCGGCTCGTACCGCGAGTTCGCGTGCTTGGCGATCGCCCGCTGGAAGCCGTTCTCGCGCCAGGCGTGGAACCACGACCCGAGGGGCATCTTCACCGACGGGGTGACCCGCAGCCGGACGTCCTCGGTGACGAGGCCCGACAGCAGGCGGCGGCGCTCCTGGTAGGGCAGGTCGCCGAGGAACTGGCCGTCGAGCTCGATCACGTCCACGACGACGAAAGCGCGCCTCGTCTCGAGCTCGGCCGGGTCGGGCGCGTCCTCGGGGAGCTCGCCGGATTCGTCGGCGATGGCCTCGGCCCAGCGCTCGGCCGCCGACCCGTGGCCCAGGAACGGCTGCGCCGTCCAGACCCCGTCGAGAACCGCCGACTCGGCGTCGAGGGCGGCCGGCAGGACCTCGGCCAGGTCGTGGTAGAAGTCGTCCACCCCGACGCCGTCGTCATCGGTCACGCTGACCGTTCCGTCCGCCACCCGGACGATGAGCCGGTTGCCGCGCCAGTACGGCTCGAAGGACCACTGCGGGCTGTTGATCGAGACCTTTGCCTCGGTGGCGCGCTGCGGGAGGATCGCGGCCGGGGCCAGTGGCTCGCTCATCGGTACAGGCGGAGCTCCCCGACCTCGACCTCCATCCCGACCTCGGTCTTGATGGCCTCCCACGCGTCGAGGTCCCACTCGGCGACGAACGTGATCGCCGTGCCCGCCTTGCCGGCCCGCCCGGTCCGCCCGACCCGGTGGATGTACGTGTCGGCGTCCTCGGGGATGTCGAAGCTCAGGACGTAGGGCAGGTCCATGATGTCGAGCCCGCGGCTGGCGACGTTGGTGGCGATCAGGAACTGGATCTGGCCCGACTTGAACGCGGCCAGGGTCCGCTCGCGGTCGCGCTGGGACAGCCCGCCGTGGAGGGCGGCCACGTTCCGGCCGCGCCGCTTCAGGGAGGTCGTCAGCCGGTCCACGCCGATCTGGGTGTGGCGGAAGACGAGCAGCCGGTCGAACCCGAACTCATCGGTCAGCTCGACCATGGCCGGGACCTTGTCCTGCTCGGCGACGAAGTAGACGAGCTGGCGTACCGTTTCGACCGTGCGGAGCTCGGGCCGGACCGCGATATGGTCGGCGTCGCGCCGCATGAAGCGGTCACAGATGCGGAGGATCGCGTACGGCATCGTCGCGCTGAACAGCGCCGTCTGCCGCTGGCGCGGGCAGCGGGCCAGGATCGTCTCGACGTCGACGATGAACCCCATGTCGAGCATCCGGTCCGCCTCGTCCAGGATCACGATCCGCACGTCGTCGAGGACCAGCTCCCGACGGCGGATGAGGTCGAGCACCCGGCCGGGGGTGCCGACCACGACCTGCACTCCGCCGTGGAGGGCGTTGATCTGGCGGTCCATGGCCGCCCCGCCGTAGATGGCCACGGTCTTGACCCCGCGGAACTGGCCGATGCGCCCGATCTCGGCGGTGACCTGCTGGCAGAGCTCGCGGGTCGGGGTCAGGACGAGCGCCTGGACCGCTTTCGATCCGGGGTCGACCTGCTCGACGATGGGGATCCCGAAGGCCGCCGTCTTGCCGGTGCCGGTCTGGGCCTGGCCGATCAGGTCATGCCCGGCGCGGAGGGGCGGGATCGACCGGGCCTGGACCTCGGTCGGGGTGACGTAGCCCATCTGCTCGAGGGCGCGGGCGATGGTGACCGGAACCTCGATGTCGCCGAAGCGGTATCCCGCGGCGGCAGCCAGGACCGCGGCGGTCAGGGCCGTATCGGTTTCCCCGGCCGGGTCGGGTCTGGAATCGGTGGGGGTCGGCGGATGGCCGTCGGTGACGGGCGGGCGAGCGGGGCGGCGGCGGGTTCGACGACGGGGCGTGGTGGGAGTCGGGGGCAATGGGGCTCCGAAATCTGGCAATGACTCGATGTCGGCCGATCGTAGCACGACGCCTCGGCCGCCCCGAACTCGGCAGCCAGAGCATGTCGCCCGCCGACGAAGAACCCGGATGTCGCCTCAGGCGGCCGGTTCGAGCCGGATGACCGCTGGCTCCGGCAGGATCGCCGCGGCGATGGCCGTGGTCAGTGGCACGGCGGCCACGATGCCGATACTTCCGGCCAGGGCCCGCACGATCTCGACGGCGACGAGTTCCCCGTTAGCCACGAACAGCGCCGATTCCCCACCGATCGCGAAGAGCAGGAGAAGGGGAAGCCCGGCTCCGAGGTAGGCGAGGACCAGGGTGTTGACCGTGGCCGCGATGTGGGATCGCCCGACGTCCATGGCGCGTACGAACACCTGCCGGCGGCTGCTGGACGGGTCGGCACGGCGCAGCGCCACCACCGATGCGGCCTGGGTCACGGTAACGTCGTCCAGGACACCGAGCGCGCCGAAGATCGTGGCGGCCATGAGGAGCGCGCCGAGGTCAACCGTGTCGCCCAGGAGTGGGAAGAGGTAGAGGACCTCCTCGCTTCCCTGCGCCGGCGAGAATCGCGCGGCCGACGCGGTCACGGCCGCGATGGCGGCGGTGACGAGGAGGGCGACCACCGTTCCCAGCGAGGCGGCAAGCGTCGTCCAGCGAAGTCCTTCGGTGAGCGTCAAGGTCACGACCGTGACCAGCGCCCCGGCGCCGACGGCCAACGGAATCGGGTCGAAGCCACGGAGCAGGAGCGGGATGACGACCTTCGTGACGACGAAGAGGGTGAGGGCCAGCGCCAGCAGGGAACGGACGCCACGCCACCCGCCGACCAGCGAGACGAAGAGCGCAAAGACAATCGTCAGGGCCGCGACGATCGGGATCCGCCACACATCGCCGATCGCGTTGAAACCGCCAGCTTCCCCTTCATAGCGGGTGACCACGACCTCGTCCCCGACGCGAATCATCGGACCCCCTGGAAGGCCCGCGATGAATCCGGTCTGGATGGC
Organism: Candidatus Limnocylindria bacterium; assembly: GCA_036556745.1. Classification (GTDB taxonomy): domain Bacteria; phylum Chloroflexota; class Limnocylindria; order QHBO01; family QHBO01; genus DASTEQ01. The sequence continues at coordinate 53,164 of DATBIW010000049.1, forward strand.
GGCAAAGACGACCGTTCCGACATCCGTCCCTTCCACGATCCGGACGTCAACACCGGTCTGACCGACCTCATCGGCAATGCCGGTGCGAACCACGACGCCGCGAACCTGCGTGTATCCGACGTCGGGCAGGTTCTCGTGGGGGGTCAGGTCCGGCAGCAGCCAGACGCCCACGATGAGGGTGACCGCGATCGCGACGGGAATGACCGTGGCTCGCCCCGAGCGGTGTTCCGTGCTTCCTGTCATCGGCACACGATACCGCCGCATCCCGCTCAGGACCGGCGCCGGACGATCGGATGGCGATCTTGACGAGACTTGGTATCATTCTTAGATGAGACACAATGTCAACTTGAAACGCGCTCTTGGCATCGTGGGTGGGCTGCTGCTGGTGACCGTTCCCGTGGCCTGCAGCCCGTCGAGCGACCCGCCCAGTGCGGTCCGGGTGGTCGCCACCACGACCGTCGTCGCCGACCTGGTGAGCAACGTCGGCGGAGACCGGGTGGTCGTACAGTCGCTGGTGCCGGCCGGGGGGGAGCCCCACACGTTCGACCCGCGCCCATCCGATGTGACGGCGTTCGCCGGGGCGGACCTCGTGATCATGAACGGCCTGGGCCTGGACGAATGGGTTGTGGACCTCATCAGCGAGGCCGGGAGCGAGGCGCCCGTGGTCGAGCTGGCCGAGGACCTCCCTGGCGTCGAGTACATCGAAGAGGAGCACGAAGAGGAAGGGGAAGGGGGCGAGGGTCATGAGCACGGCGCGGTGAACCCCCACCTGTGGCTGAACGTCGCCTACGCGCAGGCGTACGTGACCCGGATCGCCGAGGCCCTGGCCGAAGTTGACGCCGAGGGGGCCGATGGGTACCACACCCGGGCGGCCACCTACAACGAGGAGCTCGCAGAGCTGGATGCCTACGCTCGTGACGAGCTCGGGGCCATTCCCGCCGACCAGCGTCGGGTCGTTTCGTTCCACGAGGCATTCCCGTACTTCGCGGCCGCCTACGGCCTTGACGTCATCGGGACGGTGGTCGAGGCGCCGGGCCAGGATCCCAGCGCGGGCGAGGTGGCGGCCCTCATCGACGAGATGGCCGACGTCGGGGTCTCGGCCATTCTCAGCGAGGACCAGTTCCCCGCCGAGCTCGTCGAGCAGCTGGCGTCCGAGGCCGGCGTGGAGGTAGTGGCCGACCTGTACACCGACTCTCTGGGTGACCCCCCGGGCGATACGTTCGTGGGCATGATCCGCCACGATGTCGACCGCATCGTGGCCGCCCTGCGCTGAGCGGCACAATAGGGAGGTGCAGACCCAGGCCCCGACCTCCGTGGACTCCGACTTCCACGCTGGCACGCCAGCCCCGAGCTCGGCCCTCGACGTCGAGCTGACCGACGTCGACACCGGCTACGGCGAGACGATGGCCCTGCGCGGCGTCAGCCTGGCCGTCCCCTCCGGGTCGCTAGTCGCGGTGGTGGGGCCCAACGGCGCGGGGAAGAGCACGCTCCTCAAGCTCATCGCCGGCGTCCTCGAGCCGTGGCGCGGAACCATCCGCGTCCTCGGTCACGACCCGGGCGTGCACGCCCGCCGTGTTGCCTACGTTCCGCAGGCGGAGCTCGTCGACTGGGCGTTCCCGGTGTCGGTCGCGGGGGTGGTCATGATGGGCCGCTACCCGCTGCTCGGTCCGTTCCGCCGTCCCGGGGCGGAGGATGCCGATGCGGTGACCGACGCCCTCGAGCGGGTTGGGATGGCCGAGCTCCGGGACCGGCAGATCGGTGCCCTCTCCGGCGGCCAGCGACGCCGTGTGTTCCTCGCTCGGGCGCTCGCGGCGCGGCCTCGTCTGTTCCTGCTCGACGAGCCGGTGACGGCCATCGACCCGGCAACCCAAGACGACATCATGGCTCTCCTCGCCGCCGAGGCCGCTGCCGGGCGCACCGTGATCGCCACCACCCACGACCTGGCCTGCGCGGCCGAGTGTTTCCAGCGGGTTGTCGCCGTGAACCGGGTCATCGTGGCCGACGGCCCGGCATCGATCGCGCTTGATGCCGCGGTCCTGGCCCGAGCCTACGGGGGCCACCTCCTGCGACTGGAGGGCGATCGAGTCCTCCTGGACGACGCGCATCACCACGACGAGCCGCCGGCCCACGAGCGGCACTACCACGACGGAGGTCGGGAGCCGTGATCGAGGCCATCACCGGGCCGCTCGAGTACGACATCTTTCTCCGCTCGCTCCTGGCCGTGGTCATCGTCGGGATCGTGTGCGCCGTCGTCGGGACCTTCGTCGTCCTGAAGGGGCTCGCGTTCATCGGCGACGCGGTCAGCCACGCCGCCTTCCCGGGCGTCGTGGCGGCCTACCTCCTCGGCGGGTCATACCTCATCGGGGCGGCGATTGCCGCAGTCGGCACTGCCCTTGCCACCCGCTACATCACTCGACGGGGCCAGCTCCGCACGGACACCTCCATCGGCGTCCTGTTCGCGGGGATGTTCGCGCTTGGGATCTTCCTGTTCAGCACCATCCGTGGGTACGTGGGCGACCTGTTCGCGTTCCTCGTCGGCAACGTCCTGGCCATCAGCCCGACCGACCTGGTCGCCGTCGTGATCCTCGCCCTCGGCACGCTCGCGATCATCGGTCTGGTCTGGAAGGAGCTGCTGTACGCGACATTCGACCCCCTGGGCGCGGCCGCATCGGGACTGAGGGTCGAAGCCCTGGAGTACGCGTTCCTGGCCATCGTGGCCTTGACGATCGTCATCAGCCTGCAGGCGGTCGGGATCATCCTGGTGGTGGCCCTGCTCGTGACGCCGCCCGCCGCGGCCCAGCTGCTCACCGTCCGCTTCGGCCGGCTCGTCGCCCTGGCCGTGGCGATCAGCGTCGTGTCGTCGGTGGTCGGCCTGTACCTCAGCTTCTGGCTTGACGTGGCCAGCGGCGCGACCATCGTCCTGACCCAGACTGGGGTCTTCCTGGCCGCCCTGTTCCTCGGCCCCCGACAGGGACTTATCGCCCGGCGCGCGGGTCGCGCCCAGGCCCTCGTGTCGGAATGAGCACGGCCACCGCGCGCCGCCTGCGCGCCGCCGGGCAGCGGGTCACCGCCCAGCGGCTGGCTGTCGCCTCCGCCCTGTCCGCCTCGCGCCGCCAGGTCACTGCGCAGGAGCTGTGGGAGCGGATGCGGCCCCGTCACCGGCGTCTCGGGCGGGCCACCGTGTTCCGGACCCTCGAGGCGCTCAGCGACGC
>DATBIW010000050.1:0-1959 GCA_036556745.1 Candidatus Limnocylindria bacterium
GGAGCTGACGAAGCAGCTCGCCGAGCAGGAGGAGCAGCTCCGCGAGCTGAAGGCGTCCGGATCGGTCCTCGTCAAAGAGGAGGTCGACGCCGACGACATCGCCGAGGTCGTGGCCCGCTGGACCGGGATCCCGGTCAGCCGGCTGATGGAGGGCGAGACCGAGAAGCTGCTCCACATGGAGGATCGGCTCCACCGGCGGCTCATCGGCCAGGACGAGGCGGTCACCGCGGTGTCCGACGCCATCCGCCGGGCGCGGGCCGGGCTGAAGGACCCGAAGCGGCCGATCGGCTCGTTCATCTTCCTCGGCCCCACCGGGGTCGGGAAGACCGAGCTGGCGCGGGCACTGGCCGAGTTCCTGTTCGACGACGAGAACGCGCTGGTCCGGATCGACATGAGCGAGTACATGGAGAAGTTCGCCGTGTCGCGCCTGGTCGGGGCCCCGCCGGGCTACGTCGGCTACGAGGAAGGCGGCCAGCTCACCGAGGCCGTGCGGCGCCGTCCGTACCAGGTCGTCCTGTTCGATGAGATCGAGAAGGCGCACCCGGACGTGTTCAACGTGCTGTTGCAGCTCCTGGACGACGGGCGCCTGACCGATTCCCAGGGGCGGACCGTGGACTTCAAGAACACGGTCGTGATCATGACCAGCAACGTCGGGTCCGCCGCACTGGTGGAGGCTGCCGAGGCCGGCGGCGAGGCCTTCAACCGCGCCGCCGACGCCGTGCGGGCCTCGCTCCGCGAGCAGTTCCGGCCCGAGTTCCTGAACCGGGTGGACGAGGTCATCGTCTTTCGGCCGCTCGACGAGGCGCAGCTCATGGAGATTGTCGGGCTGCTGCTGGCGGGGCTCGAGGCTCGCCTGGCCGAGTCCGGCGTGGGCCTGGACCTGACCGACGCCGCGCGACGGTTCGTCGCGCGGGAGGGCTACGACCCGACCTTCGGCGCGCGGCCCCTCCGCCGCGCCATCCAGCGCCAGGTCGAGAACCCGCTGGCCAAGGCCGTCCTGGCCGGGGAGTACACCCGTGGCGACACGGTGCGGATCGACGTCCGGGATGGCGCCCTCACCTTCGAGAAGGTGCCGGCCACAGTAGAGGCCTTGACAGCCTGATCCGACGTGCTTAGCATCGGTCGATCATGCTAAGCGTCAAGGTCAGCTCGAAGCACCAAGTCGCCGTCCCCAGCGCAGCGCGGCGGGCACTGGGCATCCGGGCGGGAGACCGGCTGACTGTCGTGATCCGCGAAAACGAGGTCGCCTTGGTCCCCCGTCATCCGAGCGCGGTCGAGCGACTGCGGGGCTCGGGCGGGGGCTACTGGGGTGACGACCCGGTGGCCTACATCCGCGCCCTGCGAGACGAGTGGGACTGACCGTCGCGGAGCTGTGCCGGCGTCACCCACACGTCGGGATCGACAGCAACATCCTGGTCTACCTCATGGAGCAGGTCAGCCCGTGGGAGAGGGTCGTCTCGGAGCTGATGTCCGCGGTCGAGTCCAGAACCTGCCGGGCGACCCTGTCGGCCATCGCGCTCGGGGAGGTCCTTGGCGGGCCGGCCCGTCACGGTGAGCTGGCCCAGGTGGAGCGCTACGCGTCCATGATTGCGGAGTTTCCCGGCCTCACGATCTCTCCAGTGGACCTGAATCTCGTGGTGGATGCCGCCGTCATCAGTGGGATCCGGAGCATGTCACTGGCCGACGCCATCCACATGGCGAGCGCACGGGCAGCCGGGGCGACCGCGTTCGTCACCAATGACCGACGGGTCCGGGGCAGCGCGAAGCTCGAGGTGGTCTACCTGGACGAGCTCGAGGCCGGGGTCGCCTGAGGAAGGGCCGGCAGGCGCTCAGCTCGCGGCGGGCGAGTCCTGCGCGGCGGCGACGGCTTCGTCGGTGATCTCGACCGGCTCGGTGGGCGGTTCGGCATCCAGGAGGTAGCCGATCCCCTGGAAGGTCTTGATCCGACCCATGTCGCCC
>DATBIW010000051.1:0-18084 GCA_036556745.1 Candidatus Limnocylindria bacterium
CAGGTAGTAGGTCAGCGGGTCCTCCGGCAGGCTCACGTACCCCGGCCAGCCGAGCACGACCCGCTCGACGTCCCCGGACGAGACGAGGGGCGCCAGGCTCGCCAGGTCGCCGGCCTGGAGGCGGGGGAAGTCGGTCGTCACGGTCTGGCCGATGGCCTCCAGCAGGCCCGGCAGGGCGATGAGCAGGTTCGCCTGCGCGACCTGCTGCTGGAAGGCGAGCAGGAACTCCTGCTGGCGCGCCGCGCGCTTGAAGTCGTCCTGGTTCTCGACCGTTCCGTCGGGCAAGGTCATCGTGCCCTGCCGGATGCGGGCGAACGCGAGCGCGTGCGCTCCGTCGTAGTGCTGGCAGCCAGCCTCGAGCACGATCCCGCGCCCCGGCCAGGTCGGACCGCCGTACTGCGGGTCGGCGAGCTGCCCCGGCAGGCACAGGTCGATCCCGCCGATCGCGTCCACCAGGGCGGCGAAGCCCTCGAGGTCGACCCAGGCGACGTGGTGGATGTCGAGGCCGAGATAGAGCCCGACCGTCTGGCGGAGCGTGGTCACGCCGCACTCGAGCCCGGCCCCGAGGTCGGGGCACCACAGCGCCGGATCCGCGTTGGCCGCCGAGGCGAGCTCGTTGATCCGCCTGGGCCACAGGCCGTCGGCGTAGATCCGCGTGTCGGAGAGCGGGACGTAGCCGGTGTCCCGCGGGATGCTGATCAGGGCCGCCGTCCGCGACACGGGGTCGACGCTGGCCACGAGCAGGGTGTCGGTGTTCTCGTCCACCCGACCCGGCCCGCTGTCGAGGCCGATCAGCAGGAAGTTGACCCGCTCGGTGCCGTCCCAGCGGTACTCGGGGTCGCTCGGGTCGAGGTGACCCCAGTCCGGCGGGACGTAGGTGCTGGTCGCCGGCGGCTCGAAGATCCTGCCGAGGGCCCGGTCGGCCGCCAGCGCGGCGCCCGCCAGCCACGTGTGCATGCCCAGCGTGATGACCAAGAGCACCACGACCACCGCCACCGCGAGCGGCGAGCGCCGTGAGCTTCCGATGGGCGTCAGGCCGGCCTCCCCAATGGCGACCAGGCGCCAGATGAGGAGGGCGATGTTCAGGATGAGCACGACCAGGAGGGCGCCGGGCACGACCACCACCCGGAGCAGGGCGTTCGTCCCGAGCAGCGCTCCACCGACCGCGATTCCGAGCAAAACGAGCACGGGTGCGGCGAAAAGCCATCCGAGCCGGGTCCGTCCGGCGTAGGCTTGTCCCAGCCCCGGGAGCACGAACGAGAGCGCCGCGGCAAGCGCGGCGCTGCGGCGACGAGCCACCCGCGGGGCGGGGGGCAATTCACTCATTCAGGACACCATGAAGCAGGGTCGGGGACCAGGGCGGGAGACCGAGTATAGCAAGCGGGACCGCCACGCCCAGAAGTGGTGCCCAGACGCACCGTTGGGGTGGTACGGACGGGTTAGTACCTTTGCGCCCCCCGATCAGCCGCTCCTAGACTGTCGCGACCGAGACGGAGCGTGACGACCGAGCAGATCTTCCTCCTGGTGAGCGCCCTCGTGGCCGGCTTGATCGTGATCGCCGGCCTCGTGGCGCTGGTCGCTGGGCGCAGTTTCGGCCGCGAAGGGGGCCTGCAGCCGGTCGGGCCGGGACCCGGCCTCGAGCCGCCCACGCGCGACAAGTACCTGTCCTCGACCGAGTCCTCGGGTGCTCCGCTGGCGTGGATCGGCCCGGATCGGTTCCGGGCCACCATTCGGGCGGTCTGGTGGGCGACCGTCGTGGGCGTCCTGATCGCGGTCGGCGTGACCGACGTCTTCTCCGACACCCAGACCGCGATCTTCGCGCTCGGCGGCGTCGCGCTCCTGGCGGTCGTGATCTTCCACGAGGTCATCCCGGACCGATGGCAGACGGCCATCACCGCCGCCGCCGAGGTCGCCTCGGCCATCATCCTGCTCGGCACCCTGATCGTGCTGACCGGCCGGGCGAGCTCCCCGTTCGCCCCGCTTCTGGTCATTCCCGTCCTCGGCGCGGCGCTCGGCGGCCGACCGCTGGCCGGTCTCGCCGCGGGCGCCGGGGCCAGCCTGACCTTCGCCGTGATCCTGGCCACCGACCCGGCGGTGCCCTTCTCGGCGGGCGAGCTCCTGCCGGCCGGCGTCGTGCTCGGTGTCGTCTGGCTGAGCACGGTCTCCGCGGTCGTGTTCGCCGCCCAGCAGCGCCGGCTGCAGGCCGCCACGCTCCAGCTGTCGGTCACCGATCCGCTGACCGGACTGTTCAACCGCGCCCAGATCTACGTCGACCTCGACCAGGAGGTCCGCCGCAGCCGCCGCTCCCTCCGACCCTTCTGCCTGCTCATGGTCGACATGGACGGCCTGAAGGCGATCAACGACTCGCTCGGCCACGAGCGCGGCGACGCCTCCATCCGCGGGATCGCCTCGGTCATCCGACGTTCGATCCGCACCGTCGACTCCGCGTATCGGTACGCCGGCGACGAGTTCGTCGTGCTCCTCCCCGAGACCGATTTCGCCGGCGCGTTCGTCGTGGCCGAAAAGATCCGCCAGGGCGCCGAGGAGCTCTCCGGCACCCTCACCCGCGAGGAGGCCCCGACCACGGTCAGCGTGGGCCTGGTCTCGCATCCGGAGGACGGCTCGACCGATGAGGAGCTCATGCTCGCGGTCGACCGAGCCATGTACGCCGCCAAGGCGAGCGGCAAGAACCAGGTGAGCGGATACCCGCGACCCAGCCGGACCGCGCCCGCGGTCCCGATCAGCCAGGCCTCGGCTCTGGGGTAATTGGCCCCGGTTCGGTATACTCCCGCGCCGTCGGGTGGGCCTTCGGCCCCCCGGGCTGAGGACCATGGAGGGGCTGTGAACCAGGCTGCTGCCAGCCGCCCCGATCCCCGCGCACCGCTGGCCGCATTCTTCTCGTTCGTGCTGCCCGGGCTGGGCCAGGCGTACAACCGCCAGTTCTGGCTCGCGCTGCTGCTCGGGCTGCCCGCCGCCGTCCTCGGCTGGCTGGTCGTCTCCGCCGCCGGCCAGGGCACCGGGCTCGTCTCCCACCTGCTCGACCTCCGCGTCCTGTGGGCGATCATCATCCTCAACCTCGCCCTGCTCGTCTGGCGCCTGGTGGCCATCTATCAGGCCCACGCGGCGCGCGAGACCCCGGCCTGGCGGCGATGGACGACCTGGGTCACGGCCGGCCTCCTGGCGGCGACCCTGTTCATGCACCTCGTTCCGGCCTGGTACGCGACCGCCACGATCGACACCCTGGCGGCGGTCGGCCAGGGCGGCTCCGGCGCCGGCGGCCTGCTGAACGTCCCCCACGACGTCCTCGACCCCCAGCCCAGCCGGACCCCGCCACCGCCGCCCTGGGAGGAGCCCGAGCCGACCCCCGCCGGGCTGACCGGCCGGTTCGCCGTGCTCCTGATGGGCCTCGACCTCGGGCCCGGCCGGAACACGTACAACACCGACACGATGATGGTCGCCATCATCGACCCTCGGACCGGGCCGGCCCTGATCTCGATCCCGCGCGACACGTTCGGCACGCCGCTCGGCGACGGCCGGGTCTACAACGCCAAGCTGAACTCGCTGTTCGCTTACGCCCGGATCGACCCCGGGACCTACCCGCTCGGCGGCCCGGAGACGATGAAGGCCGCGGTCGGGGCCCTGCTCGGGATCCAGATCGACTACATCGGCGCGGTGGACTTCCTCGGCTTCACGCGGGCGGTGGACGCGGTCGGCGGCGTGGACGTCACCGTCACCCGGGCGGTCCACGACTACGGGTACCGCGACGAGTACAACAACCTGGTCGGGTTCCACATCGAGCCGGGCACGCACCACATGGACGGGTACACCGCGCTCGCCTTCGCCCGGTCCCGGAAGGGCGCCGGCGACAACGACTACACCCGGGCCGAGCGGCAGCAGCAGGTCATCGCCGCCATGGTCACCAAGCTGAAGTCCGGCGCCTGGCTGCTGAACCTGCCGAGCCTGCTGAACGCGATCGGGGACTCGGTGGCGTCCGACATCCCGACCGAGCTCATGCCGCACGTCGCCCACGCCCTGGCCGAGGCCGATCTCACCAGCATCGACCGCCTCGTCATCCAGCCGCCACTCGTGAACTCCGGCTGGCTGACCGATGGGACCTACATCCTGAACCCCGACTTCCCCGCCATCCAGGCCGCGGTCCAGCAGCTCCTCGCCGGCGAGGCAGGCCCCGCCCGGCCGACCGACTGAGCGTGGCGCCCGCCGGCGGCGGGTAGACTCTCCGGTCATGGCAGGCTTCTCGACACGCGCGATCAGGGCGGCGGGCCACCAGCCGCCCATCGAGCAGGTCCCGGTCACCGTCCCGATCTACCAGACGAGCACCTTCGAGGTCGGGTCCGCCGCCGAGCTCGAGGAGCTGCTCGAGTTCAAGCGCTCGGGCCACTCCTACACGCGCTACTCGAACCCGACCCACGCCGCGCTCGAGGGCGCCCTGGCCGAGCTCGAGGGCGGTGAGGCCGCCCTGGTCACCGCCTCGGGGATGGCCGCCATCCACGCAGCCATGCTCTCGATCCTGGGCGCCGGCGACGAGGCCCTCATCCCGGCCGCGGTCTACGGAGGGACGGTCGGCCTGTTCCAGCGGGTCATGCCCCGCTACGGGATCGGCTACCGCCAGGTGCGGTCCGGGGACACGGCCGCGGTGATCGACGCCATGGGCCCGGCCACCAGGCTGGTCTGGCTCGAGACGATCGCCAACCCGACCACCGAGATGCCCGACATCGCGGCCATCGCGGAGGCGGCCCACGCCCGCGGCATCCCGGTCGGCGTGGACAACACGTTCGCCTCGCCGTACCTCGCCAACCCGCTGGCCCTCGGCGCCGACCTCGTCGTCCACTCGATGACGAAGTACATCGGCGGCCACTCGGACCTCATCAGCGGGGTGGTCATCGGCAGTGCCGAGCGGATCGCCCAGGTCCGCGAGATCGTGGTCAACACCGGGGGCAACGGGAACCCCTTCGAGTCGTTCCTCGCCCTGCGCGGCCTCCGGACCCTGGCGGTCCGGATGGACCGCCACTCGGACAACGCCCTGGCCGTCGCGCGCGGGCTCGAGGGCCGGCCGGGCATCTCCCGGGTCCTCTACCCCGGGCTGGCGTCGCATCCGGAGCACGAGCTCGCCGCCCGCAGCCTGCGGGACGGCCGGGCGGGGGGGATGATGGCCGTCGAGCTCGAGGGCGGCCGGCCGGCGGGGGAGCGGTTCCTCGACCACCTGACGGTCGCGCTCCACGCCACCAGCCTGGCCGGCGTCGAGTCGCTGGTCAGCCATCCGGCCTCCTCGTCCCACCGCCAGTACGCCGATGACGAGCTGGCGGCCGCCGGCCTCTCCCCCGGGATGCTCCGGGTGTCGATCGGGCTCGAGGACGCCGATGACCTGGTCGCCGACCTCGCCGCCGCAGCGGAGGCGGCCACCGCGGAGCTGGCCCCCGCCGGCTGAGCCGGCGCCGAACCATGGCGCGCCTGATCGACGTCTGGCGGGTCGTCGACCCGGAGGCGCGGCTGGCCGCCGGGGATCCGGGAGATGCGCTCGCGCTGGTCCGCGGCATCTCGCGGACCCGGGCCGCACCACCCCACCTGCCGCCGCCGGCCGAGGGGCATCTCCTCGTCGTCGACGCCGCGCTCCTGGCGGTCCTCTCGCCGGAGCGTCTCCTGGCCGAGGTCGCCGCCTCGGGGAGCACGCCGGTCGGCATCCTGCTGGCCGCGCCGGCCGGCGAACCTGGGGAGTGGCCGCCCGAGTCGCCGCCGATCCTGGTCAGCCGCCGATCGGCGGCGTCGCTGGCGGCCGACGGGTCGGCGTACCTCGCCGACGAAGCCGGGGTGCTCGGGCGGCTGGCCACCGAGCTCCGCCTGGCAGCGGCCGAGGCCGCCCTGGGCGACCCGGTTCCGGCCGCGCCCGCCGGCCTCGTCGCGGACCGGATCCGTCGGGGCGTGGCCGTCGTCGCCGACGGCGAGCTGGTCGCCCTGCATCCGCGTCCCGCGGGTCGGGCCCTGGCCGCCCGGTTCGCAGCCGCCTTCTCCCGCCTGTTCGGCCCGCCGAGCGCCCGAGCGGCGGCCTCACGCCGCCTGAAGGACGGAATGTGGGTCCACGAGGTGCGGATCAGGGCGAACGCCGCCGTGTGGCTGTTCGACGACCTGCCCCTGGCGCGGGCCGACGAGGTCGCCGCCGAGTCGCTGGCCATCACGCTCCGGGCCCTCCTCCGCCGTCCCGCGCGGGCCACCCCCGTCGCCCCGGCTCCGGTCCCGGCACGCCGCCAGGGGAGCCCTGCCGCCCGCAGCGCGCTCGACGAGACGCTCCTGGCCGTGGCCCGCGCCAACGGCCGGGTCAGCCCCGCGGCGCGCAGCCTGGGCGTCCACCGCAACACGGTCCTGTACCGCCTGAAGGTGGCCCGCGACCGGCGCGGGATCGACCCGCGCCGCGCCGAGGACGCCCTCCGGCTGCTCCGGGAGGACGACCGAGCCGGCTGAGTTGTGCAGAATGCACAAAGATTCGGCCCGATCGCGATCGACCGGGGGGTGCCGGCGGAGACCTCGACCGCCTAGCCTCCGGATGCCGCGCGACGCCCAGCCGGCAGCCGACATCGGCTCAGCTCTCGCATCGGTCTCCATGACCAGAAGGGGTAGTGCTCCATGGCTCGGAAAGAACTTGCGGCCGCGATGGCGCTGGCCGAGGACAAGAACCTCCGTTTCGTCAGCCTCCAGTTCACCGACATCGTCGGCCAGGTGAAATCGGTCCAGGTGCCGATGCACCAGCTCGAGGAGGCCGTCGAGCACGGGAAGTGGTTCGACGGCTCGAGCATCGAGGGGTTCGCCCGGATCGCGGAGTCGGACATGTTCCTGGTGCCCGACCTGTCGACGTTTTCGCCGATCCCGTGGGAGCCCGGCATCGACGCCGACGGCAAGCAGCTCGAGACCGGCAGCGCCCGGGTCATCTGCGACGTGTTCACCCCGAACGGCGAGCCGTTCCCCGGCGACCCGCGCTGGGTCCTCCGCCGCCAGATGGAGAAGGCCAAGGCCAAGGGCTACACGTTCAACACCGGACCCGAGCTCGAGTTCTTCCTGCTGCGCCTCGGTGACGGGCCGATCGAGCCCCTGCCCCACGACGCGGCCGGCTACTTCGACCTGAGCGCCGACCTGGCCACCGACGTCCGCAAGGAGATGATGAACGACCTCGAGGAGATCGGGATCGAGGTCGAGACCGCCCACCACGAGGTCGCCGTCGGCCAGCACGAGATCGACTTCAAGTACGCCGACGCCCTCCGCACCGCCGACAACGCGGTCACCTTCAAGACCACCCTGAAGGCAGTCGCCAGCCGCCACGGCCTCCACGCGACGTTCATGCCCAAGCCGATCTTCGGGATCAACGGCTCGGGGATGCACACCCACCAGTCGCTGTGGGACGACAAGCGCGGCCGGAACGCCTTCGCCGACGCGAAGGACCCCTACGGCCTGTCAACGGTGGCCCGGCACTACATCGCCGGGACCCTCGAGCACGCACGGGGCATGATCGCGGTCCTCGCCCCGCTGGTGAACAGCTACAAGCGGCTGGTGCCCGGCTACGAGGCCCCGGTCTACATCGGCTGGGCGCGGATCAACCGATCCGCCCTGATCCGGATCCCGCAGATCTCGAGCGGCCAGCTGGACTCGACCCGGATCGAGCTCCGGTGCCCGGACCCGTCCTCGAACCCGTACCTCGCCTTCGCGGCCATGCTCGCCGCCGGCCTGGACGGCGTCGACCGCAAGCTGCCGATTCCCGACCCGGTCGAGGAGAACCTGTACCACCTCGACGAGGCCAAGCTCCAGAGCCGGAAGATCCGGCAGCTCCCCGGCACCCTGGCCGAGGCGCTCGATGAGCTCGCCGCCGACGAGGTCATCCGCGAGGCACTCGGCGACCACGTGTTCGAGCGCTTCGTGGAAGCCAAGCGCGAGGAGTGGGACGCCTACCGGATGCAGGTCACCGGCTGGGAGACCGCGCGCTACCTCGAGGCGTTCTAGGCGAGGTCCGCCAGGAGCGCGTCGGCGAGCTGCTCCCCGAGCACGCTCCAGTCGTAGCGCTCCTCGGCGGCCTGCCGGCCGTTGGCGCCCAGCGTCGCTGACCGATCCGGGTCGCCGAGCAGTCCGGCGATGGCCTCGGCCAGTCCGTCGGCGTCGTCCGACGCGACCACCCCCGCGTCGGCCTCCTCGATGATCCGCCGGGTCTCGAGGCGGGGCGTGACCACGACCGGCCGGCCGGAGGCCAGGGCGTCGAACAGCTTCACCGGGGTCGAGGCGTCGTAGTACTCCCCGGGCGGGTGCGGCACGACCATCACCCAGGCACCGGCCAGGAACGCGCCGAGGCCGGCATAGGGAACGTCCTCGAGGCTCACCCAGCGGCGCTGGCCGAGGCTCGCGGCGAGGTCCGCCCGGTACGAGGCGCTGGCCGGCCCGGTGGACGACAGCGCCAGCCTGAGGACGGCCTCCGGGACCGCCTGGCGGACCTGCTCCATGGCCTCCAGAAGCAGCTCGATGCCGCGCCCCGGGGCGGCGCCCGAGACGAGGGCCACGGTGGGCTCGGCCGGCAGGGGCGCCGGCACGATCCGGCCGCTGTCGGTCCCATTGGTCACCACCACGACGCGGTCCGCCGGCAGGCCGCACAGGTCGGAGAACGAGCGGGACGGGACGATGAGGCGCTCGAACGCGGCCACGTTGGCCTCGAAGAGCTCGTCCAGGCGCTCGCGGCGACCCGGCTCGAGGGCCACGTGGAGAGCCTCGGCCTGGAGGACGGGGTGGTCGTGGAGGTCGACCGCCACCGGCCGGACGCGTCCGCGGAGCATTGCGAGCCCCGGCGCGGGGACCAGCTGGGTCGTCGCGACCGCCACCGGGCGGAGCCATCCCGCGGATGCCGCCGCCACCGAGAGCGCCAGCCCCGGTAGGCCGCGCCGGCCGTGGGCGGCGGTGACCCGGGCCCCGGTGCGCCGGGCGAGCGGCCCGAACAGGTGATGGGCGCGGACGGCTCCCCCGCTCGGGCCGGGGGACGTCACCCCGACCAGGAGCCAGCGATCCCGGGGTCGACCGCTCGCGGTCAGGCCGGTCCCCCGGCTCGGCTGGCCTCGTCGATGATCCGCCACGCCTCGTCCTCGCCCAGCCAGCCGAAGACGTCCACCCGGCGTCCCTCGAGCTCCTTGTAGATCTGGAAGAAGTTCTCGATCTCGCGCAGGCGGTGGCTCGAGAGGTCCCCGAGGGCGAAGGTCTCGGTCCAGCGGGGGTCGTCGGCCGCGACGGCGAGCACCTTGTAGTCGTGCCCCTTGTCGTCGCGCATGTCGAGCACGCCGACCGGTCGGGCCCGGACGACGCAGCCGGGGAAGGTGGGCTCGCTGATCACGACCAGGACGTCGAGCGGGTCGCCGTCATCGGCCAGCGTGCCGGGCAGGAAGCCGTAGTCGCAGGGGTAGTGGACGCTGCTGTACAGGATCCGATCGAGCACGAACTGCCCGCGCTCGTGGTCGTACTCGTATTTGTTCCGGCTGCCCGAGGGGATCTCGACGGTGACCTCGATCGGCCCACGCTCGTCAGCCATGGGCGCAGTATGGCGGCATCGGTACACTCGGGCGACCTGCGAAGGGAGCACACGCCATGAGCCGGATCCCGCGGCGCCTGCTGGTCACCGGTGGCGCGGGGTTCATCGGCTCCCACTTCGTCCGTCGCATGCTCCGCCGGCATCGGGGCATCGAGGTGACCGTCCTCGACAAGCTGACGTACGCCGGCAACCTCGCCAACCTGGCCGATGTCGCCGAGCGGCCCGGGTATCGGTTCGTCCGCGGCGACGTCGCCGATCCGCGCGCGGTCGAACGCGTGGTGGCCCGGGCCGATGCGATCGTGAACTTCGCCGCCGAGTCCCACGTCGACCGGAGCATCGACGCCCCCGACGAGTTCATCCAGACCGACATCCACGGCACGTTCGTCCTGCTCGAGGCGGCCCGCCGCCACGGCACCGCCCGGTTCCTCCAGATCAGCACCGACGAGGTCTACGGCAACCTGGCGACCGGCCGGGCGTCGGAGGCCGACCAGCTTCGCCCGAGCAGCCCGTACGCGGCCAGCAAAGCCGGGGCGGACATGCTGGTCGGCGCCTACCAGGCGACCTACGGGGTGCCGTCGGTGATCACCCGGTCGACGAACAACTTCGGGCCGAACCAGTACACCGAGAAGGTCATCCCGCTGTTCATCACCAACGCCCTGGAGGGTCAGCGCCTGCCGGTGTACGGCGACGGCCGGCAGAGCCGGGAGTGGCTGTTCGTGACCGATCACTGCGAGGCGCTCGAGCTCGTCCTCACCCGGGGTGAGCCCGGGGAGACCTACAACGTCGGCAGCGGCTTCGAGCTCACCAACCTCGAGCTCGCCGAGCGGATCCTCGAGCTCACCGGCCGGCCCTCGTCGCTCGTCGAGCACGTGGAGGATCGGCCGGCCCACGACCGCCGGTACGCGGTCGACTCGTCGCGGCTCCGGGCGTTGGGCTGGGAGGCGGAGCATCGGTTCGAGGCGGCCCTGGCCGAGACGGTCGCGTGGTACCGGGCCAACGTGGACTGGTGGCGGCCGCTCCGGAGCGGCGAGTACCTCGCCTCGTACCGGCGTCAGGCACTTCGTCGGGCGCGTCGCGCTCCCACCCGGGCTCGCCAGTAGGCGGTCCGCAGCCGGCGCTCCGCCCGCCGCAGCCGCGCCCCCCGGGCCAGGGCCCGGTCGATGGCGCGGGCGCGTCCCCCGGCCGGCACGGCGATCCCGGCCCGCTCCAGCTCCTCGTCGAAGCCGGCCACGAACGAGCGGTACGTGTGACGGCCCGAGTCGACCAGGTCGCGCCGGGCCGCCGCCACGATCCGGGCTCGCGCCGCCTCGTCACGGAAGGTGGCGACGACCTCGTCGAGGTTGGCGAAGTCCTTCCGGAGCGCGATGAAGTGCGTGCCCGCCTCCATGAGGCCCGAGTACTCGCCCTCGAACAGGATCTGGCAGGTCCCGAAGGCCGCCGCCTCGAAGTGGCGCGGGCTGATCGTCCGGTACGGGATGGCCTCCTCGAACGGCGCCAGCACCTCGCGCTCGACCTCCTCGAAGGCCGCCGCCGGGTGGGCCCCCAGGTACGCCGCGACCGCCGGGGTGGCGCGGTCGTCGAGGTCGAACACCGAAACCCCGGCCTCCACCCCGAGCACCGCCCGGCAGCTCCCGAGGAACCGATACCACGCGTCGCCGTACAGCCGGTCGGCTTCGTCCACCCCGATGTCGAGCCGGAGGCCGCGGTCCGCGGCGCGAGAGGCAAACTCGCGCCCGATCTCGCTCTTCTCCCGGCCGCCGCGTCCGGTCGCGAACGGCAGGGTCCGGGCGCGGTAGCCGATGTCGATCGTCCGCTCCGCGTCGGGCCGCGCGAACGCCGCGGCGTGCCCGAGGAGGTCATCCCCGACGAACCCGGGGATCGTCGTGAACAGACGCGGGCCGCGGGTCCGGGTCCCGTAGACCGCCGCAGCGGGCTCGGGCCCGAGCAGGGTGTAGACCCAGTCGACCCGGTGGTTGTCGATGAACGCGAACCGCTGGGCGGTGTGCTGGTACTCGTCCTGGAAGAACGCGACGGTCAGCCCCTCGTGACGGCCGAGCCAGTCGCGGTACGACGCGTCGAGCCGGTAGTCGGCCGAGCCGAACAGGGAGTAGTGGAGGACCACGACCCGGAAGTCCAGGTCCTCCAGGGCGGCCGGGAACCGCTCGGCGGTGTTCAGGCTCCAGACCGGGAAGCGGGAGTGCCGCTCGAAGGCGAGCGCGTGCTCGAGGACGGTCTCGGCGTACGGCGGGATGAAGTGGTAGAGGACCAGCACGCCCTCGACCGGCGTCGGCGTGCTCACCTCGGCGGCCCGGCGCCGCGATGGCCGGCTATGGCTCGCGTGAGGTGCGCCAGGAGAGCACCGGGCGGACGACGCCCGGCCAGTCGATGAACGAGTCGCCGCGGACGCCGTCGCCGAGGGTCCGGTCGATCACCTGGAACGTCACCGCCTCTCGCGCGAGGGCGTGGTTGATGCCCGGGTTGAAGGTCGTGATCCCGGCCGTCACCAGGACGCGGCCCTCGGCCAGGAAGTTGCCGGGGATGCGGCACACCGATCGGACGACGGTCCCGGGGGCCGGCGGCTCGCTGGATCGGCCGTCCCAGTCGTTCGTCAGGAACAGGCACACGCCCTCGGAGTTGTAGAGCGCGATGTTGGCGGTGGGCCGGAGCGTTCCGTATTCACCGGCCCAGTGCTCGACCTCGATGTCGATGGCCTCCCGGATGTCGATCGCCTCGGGCGACCCGCCGCCGGCCGGCAGGACGCGGATGCTCTTCAGCCGGGCGACGTCGTCCCCTGGGGCGCGGCTGGCATCGGCCCAGGCCCGTTCGCCGCTGTGCGGGACGTCCTCGTCGAGGTACAGGCGCACGGCCTCGTGGGCGGAGGTGTCGGCCACCACCCGACCGTGGTCGAGGAGGATGGCCCGGGTGCACAGGCGGAGGATGGACGGCATGTTGTGGGAGACGAAGATCACCGTCCGGCCGCTCTCGCCCATCTCCTCGATCTTGCCCAGGCACTTGGCCTGGAACCTGGCGTCGCCGACGGCGAGGACCTCGTCGATGATCAGGATCTCCGGCTCGAGATGCGCTGCCACCGCGAACCCGAGCCGGACCTGCATCCCGCTCGAGTAGTACTTCACCTGGGTGTCGAGGAACTGCGACTCGATGCCCGAGAAGTCGACGATCTCCTCGAACCTTCGCTGGATCTCGCGGCGTTTCATGCCGAGCACGGCGCCGCTCAGGTAGATGTTCTCGCGCCCGCTGAGCTCCGGATGGAACCCGGTGCCGACCTCGAGGAGAGACGCGACGCGTCCGCTGAGCGTGACCTGTCCGGTGGTGGGCGAGGTGATCCGGGACATGATCTTCAGGAGCGTCGACTTGCCGGCCCCGTTGCGCCCGATGATCCCCACCGCCTTCCCGCTCGGGATCTCGAACGAGACGTCGCGGAGCGCCCAGAACTCCTCGGTCTCCGGAGCCGATTCCCGGCGGAACGGGCGCCGGACGAGGTTGGCCAGCGTCTCCGACAGTCGGCCGTAGGGAGCGCGGTCGTGATGCAGGAGGTAGCGCTTGCTGATCCCCTCGGCCCGTACGGCTACCTCGGTCATCAGATGGTGTCGGCGAAGGACCGCTCGACCCGCCGGAAGTAGGCAATCCCACCGACCAGGATCAGCAGGGTGACCAGCGCCGAGACCAGGATCGCCGCGTTGGGCGGGTCGCCCCCGAGCAGGGCCCAGCGGAACCCGGCGATCACGCCGGCCATCGGGTTGAGCGCGAACAGGGGACGCAGGTTCTCGGGCACGAGCGTGATCGAGTAGGCCACCGGGGAGGCAAAGAGCCACAGCTGGACGAGGAAGGGGACGACGTGGCGGACGTCGCGGTACCGGGCGTTCAGGGCCGACAGCCAGGTGCCGACGGCGAGGGCCGCCAGGACCGCGAACAGGGCGAAGACCGGGAGCCACAGGATGGTCAGGGTCAGCGGGTAGCCGAATAGCGGCGTGGCAATCAGCAGGAGGATCAGCGCGACGAAGAAGTCCACGACGAACGAGCCGACGCCGGCGATCGGGAGCAGGAGCCGGGGGAAGTAGACCTTCGAGATCAGGCTCTGGCTGTTCACGAGGCTGTTCGAGGCGCCGATCAGGCTCTGCGAGAACAGGGTCCAGGGCACGAGCCCGGCGAGCGCGAAGAGGGCATACGGGACGCCCTCGGGGGCGATGCCCGGGATCTGGCCGAGGAAGATGGCGAAGACGACCATCATGGCCAGCGGCTGGAGCACGGCCCAGGCGACGCCCAGGACGGTCTGCTTGTAGCGGACCTTCAGGTCGCGCCAGACGAGGAAGAAGCCGAGGTCCCGGTGCTCCCAGAGCTCACGAAGTCCGGGTCCCACCCAGCCCCGGCGCGGCGCGATGACCACGGGCGTGGCCGGCGTCGATTCCATGGCGCCCGATGATAGCCTGCGCCGAACGTATGCCCTCACCGTCAGCCCGGCGCGGATCGGGTCCGTACCGATGGAGCACGAACCGGGAACCCGACCGCGCCGGGAGCCCGCGCCGCCCGCGGCTGCTGCTCATCTGCGACTACCGACCCCGCGAGGCGGCCACCGTCCTCGACCACATCGAGGCCATCCGGAGCTGGTCCCGCTCCGACGTCTTCGTCATGCCGACCCACGGCGACCTCCCCGACGAGCTCGACCTCGACGCCTTCGACGGGCTGGTCATCCACTACAACGTCGTCATGGTCGGGGACTCGTACCTGTCCCCGTTCGCGCGGTGGCGGATCTCGCGGTATCGCGGGACCAAGGGCGCGTTCATCCAGGACGAGTACCGGTTCGTGGACCGCACGATCGGGGTGATGCGGGCGATGGGCATCAACGTCCTGTTCACCTGCGTGCCGGAGGACCAGGTGCCGCTGGTCTACGCCCCCGAGCGGCTCCCCGAGCTCAGGCGGACGGTCACCGTGCTGACCGGCTATGTCGCCCCCGAGCTCCTCGAGCGACCGGTCGTGCCGTACGCCGAGCGACCGATCGACGTCGGCTACCGGGCGCGCCGCCTGCCGCCGTGGCTCGGGAAGCTCGGCATGGAGAAGGCGGAAATCGCCGACCGGTTCTCGGCCGATGCCCCGGCCCACGGGCTCCGGGTGGACATCTCCACCCGGGAGGAGGACCGCATGTACGGGGAGGCGTGGCTCGACTTCCTCGGACACGCCAAGGCCATGCTCGGCGTCGAGAGCGGCGCCAGCGTGTTCGACTTCGACGGCTCGATCGAGGAGCGGACGCGCGCCTACCAGGCCGCCCATCCCGACGCCCCGTTCGAGGAGGTCCACCGCGAGGTCCTCGCCGAGGTCGACGGCCGGATCCGGCTGAACCAGATCTCGCCCCGCTGCTTCGAGGCGGCGGCGCTCGGCACGCTGCTCGTCCTCTACCCGGGCGACTACTCCGGGGTCCTCGAGGCGGGGCGCCACTACGTCCCGCTCGAGAAGGACCACCGCAACATGGCCGAGGTGGTCGCTGCCATCCGGGACCAGGCCGCCTGGGAGCGGATCACCGCCCGGGCGCGTTCGGAGGTCGCGGAGAACCCGAGGTACGCGTTCCCGGCCATGGTCGCGGCCATGGACGACGGCCTGGACCTCGAGCCCGGCGCGGATGCGCCCCTCGACGCCGCCGCGTGGGAGCGGATGGCCGCCCGCAACTTCGCCCGCCACCCGGTGACCGTCCGCCACGCCGGCACCCCGGCCCGGACGCTTCGCGGGGCCCGTCAGCTGGTTCGACGCGGCTCAAGGCTGGTGACGCCCAGCGCCACGGCGCCGGTGCTCTACCCGCCGGGCCAGCCCGCCCCGCGCGACCTGCGCCGCCGGATCCGCCTCGCCCGGGCGCGTGCCCACTGGGCCCTCCGGCGGAGCGCCCTGCCGCCGGCCCTGCGGCGGGAGCACGGCGACGGGCTGCTCGAGGAGCTGAGCGAGCTCATCGCCCTCCAGGAGCACGGCCATCGGTCCATCGCGGTCGGAGCCGGCAGCCCGTTTGCCCTGCTCGTGAACCGGCCGGCGTCCGAGCTCCGGATCGTCCTCCGCCAGGACGTGCCGGAGGGCGCCGAGCCCCAGGACGAAATCCCGGCCGACCTCGGCTGGGTGACCGCCGTGGAGGTGGACCTCTCCGAGCCCTGGTTCGTCCCGACCCACGTCGGGCGAGCCCGGACGCGTCCGCTCGGGCACCTCTCGAAGCTGGTTCAGGCCCGCCCCGACATCGGCCGCCGGCTGCTGGCCGGTGAGGGGCCCTGGTCCGCGGTGGCCCTGGTCAGCTCGCGGACTGACTCGAGGCAGCCGTCAGCCGGCGCCGGTGGCGGCTGATCGAGGCGTCGATCATCGGCAGGTTCTGCTGGGTCCAGCGCACCGTCCGGCGAATCCCCTCGGCCAAGCCGACCTTGGCCTCGAAGCCCAGGTCGCGCGCGGCCTTGACCGTGCTGCCGAGGCGGTTGCCGGAGTGGTCCCACGTTCGCCGCGGCGCGAGCTCGACCGGGGCCGGGCTGGGGAGGCAGGCGTTGATCGTGGTGGCCAGTTCGAGGATCGTCGTCTCGACCCCGCTGGCCAGGTTGTAGGCCTCGCCCGGCCGGCCGCGGGTCGCGCAGCGGATGAGGCCCTCGACGATGTCCTCGACGTAGATGAAGTCACGCGAGGAGCGGCCGCGGTTCTCGAGGATCAGCGGCATCCCCGTGATCGCGCGGTACACGAACGTGGGTGTCACGTTGCGCCAGACCGTCGCCGGGGTGCCCCGCCAGCGCCCCGCCCCGAGGATCTCCCCCGGCCCGTAGACGTTCTGGAAGCGGGCATGCACGACCGGCAGCCCGGACCGGGCATGGAAGTAGTTGCCGTACATCTCGCCCACGATCTTCGAGATCTGGTACGGCGAGTCGAGGTCGAGCGAGATCGGGTCGTCCTCCCGGGTCGGCTCCGCCTCGCCGTAGACCTTGCGGGCCATCGTGCAGCCGGCCGACGCGTAGACGACGGCCTGGAGCCGCTCGAAGCCGGACAGGCGCTCGTAGAGCCGGAGCGTGGTCTCGAGGTTGTTCGCATGGTCGGCGAGCGGGTCGGCCATCGAGTTCTGGTTGCCGTGGAAGGTCGCCAGGTGGAAGGCCAGGTCGAAGTCATCGGCCAGCCGGGCGAGGATCCGCGGGCTGGTGATCGAGCCGCGGATGAAGGTCACCCCCGGCAGCTCGAGGACGTCGGTCCGGTTCGCCGACAGGAGGTTGTCGACGACGACGACCGACGAGGCGCCGCGCCGAAGCAGGGCGCGGACGAGGTTGCTGCCCACGAACCCGGCGCCGCCGACGACGAGCGCGCGGGCGTCCCGGACCGAGGCCCGGGTCATGCCCGCAGCTGTTCCAGCTTCAGGTGGGTGTACGTGTCGGTGATGCCGAAGGTCCGGTAGTACTCGATGGCCGCGCCCACGCCGTCGGCGAGGGGCACGGTCGTCTGCCAGCCGAAGTCGGCAGCCGTGCGACCCGGGTCGAGCAGGATCGTGAAGGCGTCGTCCGCGCCCCGGGGACGGACCTCGACCGGCTCGTCGAGCGTGATGCCCAGCGCCCCGACCGTGGCCTCGAACAGCTCCTCGATCGAGTAGTCCGCCCCGCTCGACACGTGGTAGGCGCCTCGCCCGCCGGCCCCGTCGATGGACTGGACGAGCAGGTCGATGAGGTCGCTGACGAAGACGAAGTCGCGCCGGGTGTCCATGACGAAGCACGGCTTCCCGGTCGTCAGGCGCGAGTAGAACGTCGGCAGCGGGCCGCTCAGGTTCCGTGGCCCGTAGGCGTTCGCCAGGCGGAACGACTGCCAGTCGAGGCCGCTCAGGGCGACGTAATGCTCGCCGGCGGTCTTGCTGATCGCGTAGCTGCTGGCGGTGGGCAGGATCGGGTGGTCGAGGGTGATCGGCTGCTCGAGGGGGTGCAGCCCGTAGCAGAGCGCGGTCTGGAGGTAGATCAGGCGCCGCACGTCGCCCGCCATCGACGCCCGAGCGACGTGCGCGGTGCCGAGGACGTTGGTGGCCGCATCCGACGCCCAGTCCTCGGGGTCCTTGTACGACGCGGCCGCGTGGACGACGACCTCGGGCCCGAAGCGCTCGAAGGCATCGGTGACCGTCGCGTGGTCGGCGATGTCGCCCTCGATGACGGTCAGCCCGGGCGCGGACTCGGGCAGGTTGTCCCGCCGCCCGGTCGCGTAGTTGTCGATGACCAGCACCTCATCCGAGCGCGCCAGCAGGCGATCGGTCAGATGGGAGCCGATGAAGCCGGCCCCGCCGGTCACGAGCACGCGCATCGTCAAACAGTCCTCCGAAGTTCGGTGTGCATGGCCTGGAACTCGTGGCTGCGGTCGTGATACTGCCGCTGCCACAGCTCCAAGGAGAGCAGGCCCCAGAAGCCGCGTCCGAAGGCCGCCTCCTCGTCGAGCGAGGCGAGCACGGCGCGGTTGTCGATCAGGGTCCGGTCGAGCGCCGCCTGCGATGAGAGGATATCGGTGACGAACTCCCGGGCCGGGCCCTGGGC
>DATBIW010000052.1:0-60376 GCA_036556745.1 Candidatus Limnocylindria bacterium
GCAAGTGGCTGCGCCCGAAGGCATGGCGGGGCCACCACCTGGAGATCAAGTCCTCCCGTCGCAAGCGCCGCTACGCGGGCAAGGCCGCGGTCAGCCCGACCCACGCCGCCCAGCTGAAGCGGCTCATGCCCTACGAGTAGGGGGCCGACATGGCACGCGTGAAGCGCGGCGTTCCCGCGCACCGACGGCACAAGCGGCTCCTCAAGCAGGCCGAGGGCCGGCGGATGACCCGCTCGAAGCTCGTCCGCCCCGCCCGTGAGGCGCTCTTCCACGCCCTCCGATACTCGTACCGCGACCGACGCGACCGGAAGCGCGATATGCGCCGCCTGTGGATCCAGCGGATCAACGCCGCGTCCCGGGCCCACGGGATGCCGTACGGGCGATTCGTCGCCGGCCTGAAGTCGGCCGGGGTCGAGGTCAACCGCAAGCAGCTCGCCGACCTCGCGGTCCGTGAGCCGGCGGCCTTCAGCCGCCTGGTCGAGATGGCCCAGTCCTCCTTTACCAGCTGACCGACGCCGCTCGGCGTCGGTCTCGTCGGCCCTGCTCCGGATCACGGAGCGGGGTCGTTTGTTTCGCCGACAATGACTGACCGATGGAGTCGACCCTGAGCCGATGAGCACGCCGACCGATCCCTCCGGGCTCCTGGCCGAGGTCGCCCGGGTCCGCGCCGACGCCGAGACCCGGTTGGCGGGGGCGACCGACGCGGCCGCCGTCGAGGCGCTCCGGGCCGAGGTCTTGGGTCGCGCCGGGACGCTGACCCACGCCCTCCGTGGGCTGGGCGGGCTGCCGGCCGAAGACCGCCCGGCAGCCGGTGCGGCCGCCAACGAAGCCCGCCAGGCGATCGAGGCCGCCGTCGCCGAGCGGCTTGCCGCCCTGGGGAGTGGTGAGCTCGAGGCCCGCCTGGCCGCGGAGGCGCTGGACATGACCGCCCCGGGGCGCCCGGTCCGGGCCGGCCATCTCCACCCGCTGATGACCGTCGAGCGCGACCTCCGGGAGATCTTCCACGGCTTCGGGTTCGAGGTCCTCGAGGGGCCGGAGATCGAGACCGATGAGATGAACTTCGAGCTCCTGAACATCCCGCCCGACCACCCGTCCCGGGACCTGTGGGACACGATCTACGTCGCCGAGCCGGGGTCACGGGCCGCCGGCCAGCCGCGCCCCGCGGAGGACGGCACGATCCTCCGGACCCATACCTCCCCGGTCCAGATCCGCGCCATGCGGGAGCTTGCGCCCCCGATCCGGGTCCTGATGCCGGGCCGCTGTTTTCGCTACGAGGCGGTCGATGCGTCACACGGGTTCGAGTTCTTCCAGGTCGAGGGCCTGGTCGTGGACCGCGACACGAGCCTGGCCGATCTCAAGGGCATGGTTGAGGAGTTCGCCCGCGCGATGTGGGGCGACGGGACGCCGACGCGGTTCCGCCCCGGCTACTACCCATTCACCGAGCCGAGCGCCGCCTTCGACATCGGGTGCCTGGTGTGCGGCGGCGAGGGCTGTCCGGCCTGCGGGCGGACCGGCTGGATGACGATCCTCGGGGCGGGGATGGTCCACCCGACGGTGCTCCGCAACGGTGGCCTCGACCCCGACGAGTACCAGGGCTACGCGTTCGGGATGGGCCTCGACCGGATGACCCTGCTCCGCCACGCGATTCCCGACCTCCGCCTCCTGATGAGCGCCGACGTCCGCTTCCTCGAGCAGTTCGCCGGAGGTCGCTGACCGATGCGCGTCCCGTTGTCCTGGCTGGCCGACTACGTCGACCTCGACCTTGCCCCGCGCGATCTCGCCGAGCGGCTCACCCTGCTCGGGTTCGAGGTCAAGGGCATCGAGGATGGCGGCGGGGCGTGGTCGGGCGTGGTCGTCGGGCGCGTCCTCGAGGTCGAGCGCCATCCGAACGCCGACACCCTGTGGCTG
This sequence comes from Candidatus Limnocylindria bacterium, assembly GCA_036556745.1. Taxonomy (GTDB): domain Bacteria; phylum Chloroflexota; class Limnocylindria; order QHBO01; family QHBO01; genus DASTEQ01. The sequence continues at coordinate 1,909 of DATBIW010000052.1, forward strand.
ACCCGGGTCGACGTGGGCAGTTCTGAGACGCTCGAGATCGTCTGCGGGGCCCAGAACCTGGCCGTCGGCCAGCTCGTGCCGGTCGCCGCGCCGGGATCGGTCCTGCCCGGCGGCCGGAAGATCGAGCGGACCAAGATCCGCGGCTCGGTCTCGAACGGGATGCTGTGCAGCCCCATCGAGCTCGGCCTCGGCGACGACGCCGACGGGATCCTGGTGCTCGGCACCGGCGACGAGCACCCGGTCGGAGCGGACCTGGCCGGGGCGATCGGGGAGACCGTCCTCGACGTGGACGTCAAGCCCAACCGGGGCGACGCCCTGTCCATGGTCGGCCTCGCCCGCGAGATCGCCGCGACCACCGGAGCTGCGCTGCGGCTGCCCGAGGCTTCCGTCACCGAGTCGGGAGGGGCGACGGCGGACGGGGTCTCGGTCGAGATCCTCGATCCCGACCTGTGCCCGCGCTTCACGGCGCGCCTGCTCGAGGACGTCGGGTCGGGATCGACCCCGGAGTGGATGTCCCGGCGCCTGGTGGCCGCCGGCATGCGCCCGATCTCCCCGGTGGTCGACGTCACGAACTACGTCATGCACGAGCTCGGCCAGCCCCAGCACGCGTACGACGCGGACCGGATTCCCGGCGGCCGGATCGTCGTCCGCCGCGGCCGGGCGGGAGAGACCCTCCAGACGATCGACCACGCCGATCGGACGATCGACGAGCGGATGCTGGTCATCGCCGATGCCGAGCGCCCGATCGGGCTGGCGGGGATCATGGGCGGGGCGGACACCGAGGTGACCGATGCCACCCGGCGGGTGATCCTCGAGTCGGCGATCTTCCACGGGCCGACCGTCCGGAACACCGCCCGTCGGCTGGGCCTCCGCTCGGAGGCCTCGATGCGCCACGAGAAGGGCATCTCGGCCGACCTGCCCCGCCTGGCGGCCGATCGGGCCGCCGGGCTCATCGCCGAGTTCACCGGCGCCCGGGTGGCGGCGGGCATCGTCGACAACGACCCTGGTCCCCACGAGCGTCGGGTCGTCAGCGTGGCGCCGTCCCGGGTCACGCGGCTGCTCGGCTTCCCGATCGGCCAGGCGGAGCTGCGGAGCACCCTGGGGCCGCTCGGCTTCGAGGTCGGCGCCGGCGAGGATGCCGTGCCGGTCACCGTTCCGCTCTACCGCCAGGACGTGATCGCGGCGGCCGACGTCGCAGAAGAGGTCGCCCGCGCCCATGGCTACGACCGGATCCCGGGACGGCTCCCGGAGGCCGCCCTGCCGCCCAGCCGGCCGGACCCGACGGCTCGGCGCCACGCCCTCCGGCGCGTCCTGGCTGGTCTCGGCCTGGACGAGGTCATCACCCACGCCCTGGTCGGACCGGCCGACCTGTCGCGGACCGGGTTCGACCCGACGCCCGAGCACCTGGTCACCGCGGCCAACCCGCTGTCCGAGGACCACGCCATCCTCCGCCCGGTTCCGTACCCGTCGGTCTTCGCGGCCCTGGCCGAGAACGTCCGCCAGCGCCGATCCGATCTCGGGCTGTTCGAGGTCGGGAAGATCTACCGGCACCGCCCCGGCGCTTCGGGCGAGCTGGCCCAGGCGGGCAGCGCGTACAGCGAGGCGTGGACGGTCGGGATCGGGCTGCTCGGATCGGCCACCGGCCGCTACCCCGGGGAGGCGCCCAGGCCGTGGGACGTCGCCGACCTGAAGGGCATCATCGACGCCCTCCACGCCGCCCTCGGCCTGCCGGCGCCCGGCTACCGGGCCGAGGCGCCCGAGGAGCATCACCCGCACCTCCACCCGGGTCGCGCGGCCCGCATCGTGGATGCCGCCGGGAAGTCATACGGGTCGGTCGGGGAGGCGCATCCGAGCGCGACCGCGGCCTGGGACCTCCCGCATCCGCCGCTGGTGGCCGCCATCCACCTCGACCCGGGCGGCCTGTTCGGGCTCGAGCCGCTCTCCGAGCGCGCCGGGCCGTTGCCGGCTGCCCAGCCGGTCGACCGCGACCTGGCCGTCGTCGTCGACGAGGCCACGCCGGTCGGGGAGCTGCTCCGGATCTCCCGCCAGAACGGGGGCCCCATGCTCGCATCGGCCCGCCTGTTCGACGTCTACCGGGGCCCGCAGATCGGGGAAGGCCGGGTCTCGTACGCGATCGCGCTCCGCTTCCAGCCGATCAGCGCCGACGACGAGCCGGGGATCGCCCGGGCGGTCGAGAAGATCGGGGGCGCGCTGCGGCACCACCTGGGCGCCGAGATCCGCTGAACGTCCCATAGCCACGCTGGACAGCGCTGGTACCCTTCCGCGCGGTGGAGTTCATCTCGCAGTTCACGGTCGCGGACCTCGTGGTCCTGGTGACGCTGGCCGGCGGCGTGCTGGCCGGCTTCCAGCAGGGCCTGCTCCGCTACATCCTGAACTGCGTCGTCGTCCTGGTCGCCTTCATCCTGGCCAGCCAGCTGAAGGGCCCGATCGCCGACACCCTGAGCGGCGTGTGGAACATGGGCACGCCCGAGCAGCAGGAGCTGTGGATCTACATCTTCCTCATGGCGGTGGGCGTCATCGGCGGGTTCTTCCTGGTCCGGACCTTCTACCGCCAGACCCGGCTCCCGATCGTCCGCCAGCTCGACGAGATCGGCGGCGCGATCGTCGGGGTGCTGTTCGTGGCGCTGACCTACAGCTTCAGCCTGGTCGTCCTCGACAGCTTCTTCGACGTCGTCGGGGACGCGGCCGACATCGCGACCATGCTCGCGCCGATCTACGACTTCATGAACAGCTCGGTCATTCTCAGCTGGTTCCGCGAGTGGCTGGTCCCGATCGCCGGCTTCATCGTCCGCCCGTTCGTCCCCGACGAGATCGAGCAGCTCCTCGTCTTCTGACCCGCCTCGCCGACCGTCGCTGGTACGACCGCTCGGCCCTCGAGGTGGCGCCCGACCTGCTGGGCATGCTCTTGAGCCATGACTCGCCCGAGGGACGGGTGGTCGTGCGCCTGGTCGAGACCGAGGCGTACCTGGGTCCCGAGGACCTCGCGGCGCATTCGGCGCGTGGCCGAACCGCCCGCAACGAACCGATGTGGGGGCCGCCTGGCCACCTGTACGTCTACCGGATCTATGGCATCCACGACTGCATGAACGTCGTCTGCGGCCCGGGGACCAAGCCCGAGGCCGTCCTCCTCCGAGCCGGCGAGGTCGTCGAGGGCGAGGCCCTGGCTCGGCGGCGACGCGGCCCGACGACCCCGTCCCGCCGCCTGGCGTCCGGCCCGGGCAACCTGGGCCAGGCCCTGGGCGTCGACCGATCGTTGAGCGGCGCCGACCTCCTCGACGGCCCGGTGCGGCTCGACCGTGGGCTGGCCCCGGCCGCGGTCACGACCCGTCCGCGGATCGGCGTCGACTACGCCGGGGCGTGGGCCTCCCGCCCGTATCGGTTCCTGATCACGGATGACCCGCACGTCTCGCGCCGCTGAGCCCGACCCGGCCAGCCTCCGGGCGCTCGAGTTCGCGGCGATCACCCAGCTCCTCGCGGATCGGACGGCATTCACCCCGTCCCGCGAGCTCGCCGAGGCTGCGCTCCCGGTGGCCGACCCGGTGCACGTCGCCCTGCTCCAGGACCAGACCGATGAAGCGGCGCGGCTCCTCGAGACGCACCCCGACGCCACGATCGGCGGGGCACGCGACATCCGAGCCCCGCTCCACCGGGCGCGGCGCGGTGGTCGCCTGGCCCCCGACGAGCTGCTGGACGTCGCCGGCACGCTCCACGCCATCGAGCAGTTCCGCCGCCGGCTGGCGCGCTGGACGGGCCCGCAGCTGGCCGGCATCCGCGAGGCGCTGGAGCCGGTTCCCGCTCTGGCGGCCACGATCGAGCGGAGCGTCGATCCGAGCGGCGAGATCCTCGACGGGGCGTCGCCCGCGCTGAAGACCATCCGGCGCCGGATGCGGGTCGCCCAGGAGCGGCTCCGCGAGCGGTTGAACGCGATGCTCCGCTCGACCGACCTGGCGGGAGCCATCGGCGACGCGATCGTCACCCAGCGGGCGGGTCGCTACGTGATCCCGGTCCGCGCCGAGGCCAAGGGGCGGGTGCCCGGCATCGTCCACGACCAGAGCGCCTCGGCGGCGACCCTGTTCATCGAGCCGATGGCCGTCGTCGAACTGAACAACGCCTGGATCGAGGCCACGCTTGAGGCCACCGCCGAGGAGGAGCGAATCCTGGAGGCCCTCTCGCGGGAGGTCGAGCAGCACGGCGAGTCCATCGCCGCCTCGCTCGACGCGCTCGCCCGCGCCGACCTGTGGATGGCCCGGGCCCACCTGGCCGCGGCCATGGACGCGGTCCGGCCCGACGTCACCGACGACGCGGTCGAGCTGCTCTCTGCCCGCCATCCGCTGCTCGGGTCGGACGCGGTGCCCATCGACCTGCGGCTCGGCGACCGGTTCGGCTACCGCGCGCTCGTTATCACCGGACCGAACACGGGCGGCAAGACGGTCGCCCTGAAGACCCTCGGCCTCCTCGCCCTCATGCACCAGGCCGGTCTCCGGGTACCGGCCGCCGCCGGCGCCCGGCTGCCGGTCTTCGAGCGGGTCATGGCCGACATCGGGGACGAGCAGAGCATCGCCCAGTCGCTGTCGACGTTCTCCTCCCACCTGCGGAACGTCGTGCGTTTCCTCGAGACCGCCGGCCCGGCGTCACTCGTCCTGCTCGACGAGGTCGGGGCCGGGACCGATCCGACCGAGGGATCGGCCCTGGCCATGGCCGTCGTCACGGTCCTCCTGGAGCGAGGTGCCTTCGTGGCGGCGACGACCCACTACGCCGAGCTGAAGGCGTTCGCCGAGACCCAGCCGGGCGTCACCAATGCGGCCGTCGAGTTCGACGTCGCGACCCTGCGGCCCACCTACCACCTCTCGATCGGCCTGCCGGGCGCCTCGCAGGCCTTCGCCATCGCCGAGCGGCTTGGCCTCGCCCCGGAGGTCCTCGCCCTGGCCCGGGATCGGGTGTCGTCCACCCACGCCTCGCTCGAGGAAACCCTGGCGCGCATCCGCCAGGCGGAGGCGGACCGGACCGATGCGCTGGCCACGGCGGCCGAGGAGCGCCAGGCGGCGAAGGCCGAGCGCGAGAAGGCCGCGGCCGGGACCGCCCAGGCACGCCGTGAAGCGGCGCGCCTCTTGGCGGAGGCCGCCCAGGCGGCGGATGCACTGGTCGCGGAGGCGGAACGAGAAGCGCGCGAGGCCCGCCGCGCCCCGAAGGGACGGGCGAGCACGCCGGCGCCTCCCGAGAAGCCCCGTCGCGTGCCGAAGATCGTCGAGGAGCTGGCCGACGTGGCCCCGGAGCCCGGGCCCCAGCCGCGGGTGGGCCTGTGGGGCCAGAGCCGGACGCTGGGCCGCGCCGGCCGCATCTCGGCCATCAGCGGCAAGACCGGGCGGGTGACCCTCGAGACCGACGGCGGACGGCTGGTGGTTCCCGGCGCCGACGTCGAGGTCGTGGACGAGCCGGGTTCAGCCCCGCCGGCGCGCGATCTGGCGGCTGAGGAGCTCCGGCGACGGGCGGCGGCCGAGCTGGGCCCGAGCCTCGATCTCCGCGGGGAGCGGGTCGAGCCCGCGCTCGAGGCGCTGGCCGCCTACCTCGACCAGGCTCTTCTGGCTGGTGTTGACCAGATCATCGTTATCCATGGAGCGGGGACCGGGGCCATGCGCCGCGCCGTCCGCGAGTACTTGGCCGACCATCCGCGGGTCCGGTCCCAGCGGCGGGGGCGCCGCGACGAAGGCGGGGACGGGGCGACGGTCGCCGAGCTCTAGGGGGTCGGCGCCGGCGTGGGGGTCGGCGTCGGCTCCGGGGTCGGCGTCGGAGCGGGTGTCGGTGTCGGCTCCGGCGTGGGGGTCGCCTCCGGGGTCGGCGTCGAGGTCGGGTGCTCGCCGGGCGTGCACTCCTCGGTCGGCGCCAGCGGGGAGTCGAGCGCCCCGGTCGGCCCGCGCGGGATCTGCCCCTCGCGGCCGCGCCAGGCGTTGATCCAGGCCAGGTTGGAGGTCTCCCAGGCCGGGTCGTTGCCCTGCTCCCAGCCGGCCAGGTCGAGGAAGACCCGGAGGAGCGGTGGGGCCGGCGTGGGCTCGGGGATCGGCTCGCCGCTCGGGGCGGGACCGGTGGTCGGGGCCGGCGTGGCCGGGATGAAGTCGCCGCAGCCCTCCTGCCAGATCAGGCCGCTCTGGGCCTCGATCGCGAGCTCGACGTGCCGTTCGTCACGCTCGAGACCGGGCCCGCCGGTCATGAACAGCTCGGTCATGGTCGAGGTCGTGTGCTCGCCGGGGGCGAGGCCGGTCATCCGGTCCACCGTGCGCTCTTCGATCCCGTCGGGCCGGATGAAGTCCCGGATCGGCAGCGCGTTTAGGGCGGTCACCTCCGCCATGTAGTCGTGCCAGATGAACGTCGGGCCGTCGGCGGCGAACACCGAGTCGATCGGGGAGAAGTCGCTGTTGCCGACCCAGACGCCGGTCATGATCGCGCCGTCGTCGATCTCGGGGTCCGCATCGGCCGCCAGGAAGCCGAACGCCTGGAGGTCGCGGAAGTCGGTCGTCGTGCCCGTCTTCAGGGTCGCCGGCCGGCGACCCTGGTCGGTCTGGAGCTGGAAGCGCGGCCCCCACAGCGGGTTCTGGGCGGGATCGGTGTTGTCGGCCAGGATGTCGGTCGCCAGGTACGCCGCCTGCGGGGAGATGGCCTGGACCGGGTCGGGGCCGTCGGTCGCGTGGTCGTAGATGACGTTCCCTTCGCGGTCGACGATCCGCTCGACAAGGTAGGGCTCGTGGTAGATGCCACCGTTCGCCAGCGCGCCGTAGGCCGCGGCCAGGTCGATCTGCCGGACCCCGATCGTGCCCAGAGTCAGCGACGGGACGTTCGGGTCCTGGCTCGGGTCCCACTCGAGGCCCAGCCGCTCGGCCTGGGCGACGACCCGCTCGGTCCCGATCATCTGCTGGGCCTTGGTGACCGGGATGTTCAGCGAGTACTTCAGGGCGTCCCGGGCCCGAACCGGGCCGCGCTCGTTGTTGTCGGCGTCGTGGACCTCGTAGCCGGGCACGATCTGGGTCTCGACGTCCATGAACATCGTGGCCGGGGTGATGACCCCGGTCTCGAACCCGGTCGCGTAGGTGATCGGCTTGAAGGCCGATCCGGACTGGCGGAAGGCCTGGCCCACGACGTCGAACTGGGGCTGGTGCTGGGGCGTGACCTCGCCGTTGAAGTTCGCGCTCCCGACGTAGGCGACCACGGCGCCGGTCCGGTAGTTCAGCGACACGATCGCGTCGTTGCCGATGTTCCGCCCCTGGAGCTGGCTGATCCACGAGAACGCGTCGGCGCCGTAGCGGGCGATCAGTTCGTCATCGGTCAGGCGGTCCATGTCGTACACGACCTGGGCCCACTTCTCGGCCGAGACCTGGTAGCCGGTGTACTCGAGCGTCGTCTCGATGGTGAGGCCGCCGCGGTCGATGATGTCCTCCGAGCCGAGCAGCTCGGCGACCTCGCGCCGGGTGGCGTACACGAAATGGGGGGCGAGGTACTGCGGGACCTCCGGCACGATCACGTAGACCGGCTCGTCGAGGATCGCGTCGCGCTCGTCCTCGGCCAGGTACTCGAGCTCGACCATGTCGCTCAGGACATCGTCGCGGATGAGGACCGGCTCGGCGTCGGCCGGCACCTCGAGCAGGTTCGGGATCGGTTGGCCGGCCTCGTCGAGCGCCGGGATGGCGTACTGGGTCGGATCCAGCTCCGACGGGGCGCGCAGGAGCCCGGCGAGGAGGGCGGCCTCGGCCGCGGTCACCTCGTTGGGGTCGGGCGTCGGGGGCGCCGGGCTCGCGCCGGGGCTTGGGACCGGCGTCGGCGCCACGCTCGGCGGCGCGGCGCTGGGGTCGGGGCTCGCGCCGGGCTCGCCGGTGCCGCCCGCCACGAGCAGGAAGTCCTTCCCGAAGTAGCGATTCACCGCGGCCCAGATCCCGTAGCCGTTGTTGCCGTAGTACATCTCGTTCAGGAAGAACTCCATGATCTGCTCCTTGCCCTCCTGGCCCGGGTAGGCCGCGTCGAGCTCGAGGGCGAGCATGGCTTCCTTGATCTTCCGCTCGAGCTGGCGGCTGGGATCGGCCATCAGGTCGGGCGGGAGCAGCACCGAGCGGACCAGCTGCTGGCAGATCGTCGAGGCGCCGGACACGACGTCGCCGGCGGAGACGTTCTGGAGGAAGGCGCGGACGATGGCCCGCGGGTCCACGCACGGGTTCTCCCAGTACGTGTGGTCCTCGGCGGCGACCGTGGCGTCGACGATGACGACGGGGATGTCCTCGTAGTCCACGACCCGGCGGTTCGTCTCCGCGAAGGTGGCCAGCTCCTGGTCATCGGCCGAGAACACGACCGACCCCTCATCCGGCGCGTAGTCCTCGAGGACGGTGACGTCGGGCAGCGAGCTCGCGTACGAGGCGTACAGCGCGACGGCCAGGGCGACCATCCCGACGGCGACCACGCCGAAGAAGGCGAAGATCGCGGCGGGGAGCGGCTGGATGCGTGGCCGTGTGGCGGCGCCGGTCCCGGAGGGCTGTCCTGGGCCCCCCGGCGGCGGAGGTGACGAGGTCACGGCCGCGAACTCTAGCAGAGGAGCCCCGAAGCCGCCCGCCGGGGCTCGGGACGGCGGGTACCATCCGAGCCATGGACCAGGGCGCCGCGATCGAGCTCCTCCTGACCCGCCGCGTGGCGCAGGTGGTCGAGCGTGACGCGCTGGCCGCCCTGCTCCGCGGCTCACGGCCGCTCCGGGTCAAGCTCGGGATCGACCCGACCAGCGCCGACCTCCACATCGGCCACGGCGTCGTTCTCGAGCGGCTCCGGGCCTTCCAGGAGCTCGGCCACACCGCGGTCCTGGTGGTGGGCGACACCACCGCCCAGATCGGCGATCCTTCCGAGAAGAACACGACCCGGCCGATGCTGACCGCCGACGAAGTCCGCGCCAACGCCGAGACCTACCTCGCCCAGTTCCACCTGGTCGTCGACGCGTCGCGGACCGAGGTGCGCTGGCAGTCGGAGTGGTTCGACACCTTCCGCCTGAAGGAGGTCTTCAGCCTCCTGAGCCGATTCACCCTGGCCCGGATGATCGAGCGCGACACGTTCGCCAAGCGCTTGGCCGAGGGCGCCCCGGTGTCCATGCACGAGACGCTCTACCCGCTGCTCCAGGCCTTCGACTCGGTGGCCGTTGAGGCCGACGTCGAGCTGGGCGGCACCGACCAGACGTTCAACCTCCTCGTCGGTCGCGACGTCCAGCGCGACTACGGCCAGCCGCCGCAGCAGATCATGACCTCCGAGCTCCTGGTCGGGACCGATGGGATCCAGAAGATGAGCAAGTCGCTGGGCAACGCGATCGGCCTGACCGATCCGGCCTACGAGATGTACGCCCGGACGATGAGCATCCCCGACGGTCTGCTCGCCAACTGGGCGGGCCTGGTCACCCGCTGGAGCGAGGCCGAGACGAGCGCGTTCGTGGCCGACGTCGAGGCCGATCGGGTCCACCCCAAGGCGGCCAAGCAGCAGCTGGCCCGCGAAATCGTCGGCCGGTGGCACGGCGAGGACGCCGCCGCGGAGGCAGAGGGCCGCTGGGAGCGGGAGGTCGGCGGGGGCGAGGGGGTGGACGTGTCGAGCCTCGAGGAAGTCGAGGTCTCGGTCCCGCTGGCCGGGATCAGCCTGCCGGACCTGCTGGTCGTGGCCGGCCTGGCTTCCTCCCGCGGCGTGGGCCGGCGGCTCGTCCGGCAGGGCGGGGTCCGGGTCGACGGCGTCGTCCAGGCGGACGAGAACCGGATGTTCGAGGCCGGGATCACCCACGAGGTGCGGGTCGGGAAGCGATCTGCGGCGCTGGTCCGCCTGACCTGACGTTGGCTGGCCGCCGGATGCCGGTCAGTGGCGCTCGCTGGCGGTTGCCTTGGCCTGGTGCTCGGCGATCACCTTCTCGGCGATCGTGTGCGGCACCTCGGCGTAGTGGTCGAGCGACTGCGAGAACCGGCCGCGCCCCTGGGTGATCGACCGGAGCTCGGTGGCGTAGTGGAACATCTCGGCCTGCGGGACTTGGGCCCGGAGGTGCTGGGTGCCGTCCACCGAGTTCATTCCCAGGACGTGGCCGCGCTTGGCGGTGAGCTGGCCCATGACGTCGCCCATGTACTCGTCGGGGACGGTGACCTCCACCTCGAGGATCGGCTCGAGGAGGGTCGGATCGGCATCCGCGAACGCCCGGGTGAGCGCCTGTGACGCCGCGATCTTGAAGGCCATCTCGGATGAGTCGACCGTGTGGTACGAACCGTCTACCAGGGTCGCCTTGATGTCGACCACCGGGTAGCCGGCCAGGACGCCCTCGGTCATCTTCTCGCGGAGGCCTTTCTCGACGGCGGGGATGTACTGCTTGGGTACCGCCCCGCCCACGATCCGGTCACCGAACTCGAAGCCGTGGCCCGACTCGGCGGGCTCGAACTCGATGACGACGTGGCCGAACTGGCCGTGGCCGCCGGTCTGGCGCTTGAAGCGGTTGTCGATCTTGGTCGGGCGGCGGATCGTCTCCCGGTAGGGGACCCGGGGCGTGCCGGTCTTCACCGCCGCGCCGAACTTCCGCTTCAGGCGCTCGACGATGACGTCGACGTGGGCGTCGCCCATCGCGGTCACGATCGTCTGGGAGGTGGCCTCCTCGCGACGGACCCGCATGCACGGCTCCTCCTCGACGATCCGGTTCAGGGCCTGGCCGAGCTTGTCGAGGTCGGCCTTCGACTCGGGCTCGACGGCCACCTGGAGGGTCGGGTCGGGGAAGGCGATCGGCGGCAGCTGGACGGCGGAGGCGCGATCGGCAACCAGCGTGTCGCCGGTGTGGGTCGAGGTGAGCTTGGCGACGGCCGCGATGTCGCCGGGGCCGACCTGGGGCAGGTTGACCTGGTCCTTGCCCTGGAGGCCGAGGATGTTCCCGATCCGCTCGTCCTCGCGACGGTTCGCGTTGTGGACGTGGCCCTGGGCCTTCAGGGTGCCGGACACGACCCGGAAGTAGCTCAGCCGGCCGACGAATGGGTCGGCGGTGACCTTGAAGACCTGGGCCACGAACGGGCCGCTCGGATCTGGTTCGATGGTCGCGCCGTCGGCCGTCTTCCGGGCCCCGACCTCGTCGGGGGAGGGGACGTGGCGGGCGATCATCCTGATCAACTCGCGGACGCCGATGTTCCTCAGGGCGGAACCGACGAAGACCGGCACGACCGAGCCATCCCGCGTCCCGGCGTGAAGCGCGGACTCGATCTCGTCGTCACTGATCTCCTCGCCCTCGAGGTACTTCAGCATGAGCTCGTCGCTCGCCTCGGCGGCGGCCTCGATGAGGGCCGCCCGGCGGGCCTCCTCGGCCACGCGCATCTCGTCGGGGATCGGCTCCTCCTTCGGCTCGCCGCCGGAATAGATCGTGGCGTGCTGCTCGACGACGTCGATATAGCCGCGGAACGACTCCGCCGAGCCGATCGGGAGGTAGACCGGGGCGATCTTCGGTCCGAAGGCCGCCTTCAGCTGGTCGAGGGTCTGGTCGTAGTTCGCGTTCTCGCGGTCCATCTGGTTGACGAAGACCAGGCGCGGCAGCCCCCGCTCGTCGGCCAGCCGCCAGGTCGCCTCGGTCCCGACCTCGACCCCGGCCGCAGCGTCCACGACGACGATCACGGCGTCGACCGCCGCCAGGGCCTGGACGACATCGGCCAGGAAATCGGCGTAGCCGGGGGTGTCCACGATCGTGATCCGGGTGTCCTCGGCGTCGACCGTCCCGATCCCGAGGTTGATGGACTGGTGCCGGCGCTGCTCGTCGGGCTCCCAGTCGAGGGCCGCCGTCCCGGCCTCGACCGACCCGAGGCGGGGGATCGCACCGGCGTCGAACAGGATGGCCTCGGCGAGGCTCGTCTTGCCGGCTCCGCCATGGCCGATGAGGGCGACGTTGCGGATGCGATCGGGCGTGGTCGGCTTCACGGCGACTCCTCAGCGCGGACCTCGCGCGGGCGAGGCGGGCGGCCATTATAGGGAGCCCCGCCCGATCAGCGGCGACGCAGCTCCAGGCCCAGGGCGAAGTAGAAGAACGGCCCGACGATGACCCCCGCCAGGCCAGCCGGAACGGCCACCAGCGGGCTCGTCGGGGTCAGGATGACCAGCCGTCCGAGGTACACCAGGATCAGCAAGACGCCGAGCGCGATCCCGAACCACGCGACCGACGGCGAGAGCGCTCCACGGCTCCGCGCGCAGATGGCGAGGATCAGGAGCCCCAGGCCGGCCAGCCCGAACGTCAGCAGGCCACGGGGATCCACCGGGCTGGGGAGGCCGCTCTCGGTGATCGGGTCGGCGGTTGGCGGGTTCAGCGCGATGGCCAGGTCGTACCCGCCGTGGACGATCCCGCCCAGGGCTCCCATCAGGGCGAAGGCGAGGCCGATGAGGGCCCACGGGCCGCCGCCCACCCGCTGGTAGAGGGCGACCAGGACGACCGTGCTCAGCAGCCCGCCGATCATGAGCGCCGCCGAGGCGACGAGGATCCCGAGCTCGGGGTTCATCTCGAGCACGACCCCGCCGAGGAAGGCCGCCGAGTAGACGACGCCGCCGATGGCGACCGCGATCGCCGCGGCGCCCGCCCAGGCGGCGAACGAGTCCTCGCTCCGCGCGGCCGGCGGCTGGTCCATGGACCGAGCATACAATCGGCCACCGCCCGAGGTCCGTCATTTGCTCCAGGCCGTCATCGTCGGCGCGCTGTCCCAGTCGGCCCTGCTCCTGAGCGGGCTGGCCGTGTACGTCGTCCGGGTCCCGCGCCGGGTTGTCGGCGTCCTCGCCGGCTACGGAGCCGGGGCGCTGGTCGGGGCCATCGCCTTCGACCTCATCCCCGAGGGCGAAGGCCTGGGCAGCAACCTCGATATCGCCGCGTGGCTGCTGCTCGGGGCGGCCGTGTTCGTCGTGGCCGACCGGCTGGTCGAGTCCCGGTTCGGCGACGGGGCGGCGAGCGGGATGGGCATCGTGGTCGGATCGGTGGTCGACGGCGTGCCGGAGTCACTCATCTTCGGGATCCAGCTCGCGGCCGGCCAGGGGCTCAGCATCGCCTTCCTGGCCGCGGTGTTCGTGTCCAACATCCCCCAGGCGCTGGCGCCGTCGGTCGACCTCGCCGAGAGCGGCTGGAAGCCGGCTCGGATGGCCCTGATGTGGGGCGTGGTGGTGGTCGCCTGCGGAATGACGGCCGGCGCCGGCTTCCTGCTGGCCGATGCGCTGGGCATCGACGGCGACCGGGCCGCCGCGTTCGCGGCCGGTGGGCTGCTGGCGATGATGACCAACTCGCTGATGCCGTTCGCGTTCGAGCGGGCCGGGGCGCTGGCCGGGATCATGACCGTGGTCGGATTCGCGGCATCGCTCGCCACCTCGTCGTAGTCTTGTAGCGATGTCCGGACACAGCAAGTGGTCGCAGATCAAGCGGCAGAAGGGCGCGAACGACGCCAAGCGCGGGGCGCTGTTCACCAAGCTGACCCGCGAGATCATCACCTCCGCCCGGCAGGGCGGGCCCGACCCGGAAGGCAACTACCGGCTTCGGATGGCCGTCGACAAGGCCCGTGCCAACTCGATGCCGGCCGACACGATCAAGCGGGCCATCGAGCGGGCCACCGGCAGCGGGGCCGACGCGGAGCAGTACGAGGAGATCACCTACGAGGGCCTGGGGCCCAGCAACGTGGCGGTGATCGTGGCCACTATGACCGACAACAAGAACCGGACGGCGGCCGAGATCCGGACCGTCTTCACCCGGGCCGGCGGCTCGTTCGCCCCGGTCGGGTGGCAGTTCGAGCAGCGCGGCGTCCTCTCGGTACCGCTCAACGGCCAGGACCCCGACGAGGTATCGCTGGCGGCCATCGACGCCGGGGCGGCGGATGTCGGCTCGCCCGAGGGCGGCGCGATCCTGGTCATCACCGAGCCGGCCGATGTCGAGCGCGTCCGCCAGGCCCTGGCCGATGCCGGCTTTCCGCCCGACTCGGCCGAGGTGTCGATGGAGCCGACGAGCAAGGTCGAGATCGGCGATGAGCACGGCGCCCGCCAGGTGCTCGAGTTCGTCGAGCGGCTCGAGGACCTCGACGACGTCCAGACGGTGTACGCCAACTTCGACATCCCCGACGCCCTGATGGAGCAGCTCGAGGCCTCGGTCGTCGGCGGATGATCGCCCTCGGGATTGACCCCGGCACCGCCGCCTGCGGATTCGGGATCGTCGCCTCGGACGGGTCGAGCCTGCGGTTCGTGGACGCCGGCACGGTCCGGACCGATCCGGCGCTGACCGATGCGGCCCGCCTGGCCGAGCTCGAGTCCGCCCTCGACCAGCTCGTCGCCGAGCATCACCCGGACCGGGTCGCGGTCGAACGGCTCTACTTCCAGCGGAACGTCCAGACGGCGATGGCCGTCGGGCAGGCGCGGGGCGTGGCTCTCCTCGTGGCGGCCCGCCACGGGCTGCCGGTCTCCGAGCCGACGCCCAACGAGGTCAAGCTCGCGGTCTGCGGGAACGGCGCGGCCGACAAGGCACAGGTCGCCGACATGGTCGGCCGGCTGCTGAATGTGAAGCTGAACGGCGCGGCCGACGACGCGACCGACGCGCTGGCGGTAGCCATCGGGGCCCTCGCGCCGGGGGTGCGGCCGTGATCGGCTCGCTCCGCGGACCGGTGACCCACCTCGGCCTCGACCACGTCATCGTCGAGATCGGTGGCGTCGGGTACCGGGTGATCGTGTCGCCCGCCCTGCTCGGCCGGCTCCCGGTCGGATCGGAGGCGAACCTCCTCGTCCATCACCTCGTCCGCGAGGACCAGCAGGCCCTGTTCGGGTTCGCCAAGCCCGAGGAGCTCGCGTTCTTCGAGCTCCTGATGACGGTGAACGGGGTCGGCCCGCGCCTGGCGCTGGCGATCACCAGCGCCCACCCGGTGACCCGCCTCCAGATGGCGATCGTCACCGACGACCTCGACGTCCTGACCTCGGTGAGCGGCGTCGGGCGCAAGACCGCCGAGCGGATCGTCCTCGAGCTCCGGGAGAAGATCCACGCCGCCGGGATCGCGGTCGGACCGGGCGCGGCGGCCGACAGCGACGTCGTGGCCGCGCTCGAGTCGCTGGGCTACACCGCCTCCGAGGCGCGGCGGGCGGCCGGGAGCGTGGCCGCGGTCGAAGGCGGGCTCGACGAGCGGATCCGGGCTGCCCTCCAGGAGCTCGCCCGCTCCCGATGAACGAGCCCGAGACGATCGAGCGGATCCTGCGCGAGACCGAGACCTGGGCGGTCGTCGGCTGCTCCTCGAACCCCGATCGGCCGAGCCATGGCGTGGCCCGGACCCTGATGCGGAACGGCTTCCGGATGATCCCGGTCAACCCCCGTGAGACCGAGGTCCACGGCGAGCCGGCCTACGCCGACCTGTTCTCCGCCCAGGACGCGGCGGTCGCGGCCGGCCACCCGATCGAGGTGGTCGACATCTTCCGGAACGCCGCGTTCGCCGGGATTCACGTCGATGAGGCCGTCGAGATCGGCGCCAAGGCGGTCTGGCTCCAGCTGGGGGTCATCGACGAGGAGGCCGCCGAGCGGGCCGAGCAGGCCGGCCTGTGGGTCGTGATGGACCGCTGCCCGGCGATCGAGCTCCCGCGCCTCAGTCTCGGCGCATGACCAGGCTGATCAGGCCGATGGGCGGGCGCGGGTCGGCGTAGGTCTTCACCCTCGGGTCGTCCGGGCTGGCGACGCCCGGGTCCCAGGTCCGGTTCTGGGCCTCGAAGCTCACCTCCGCGAGCTGCGGCCAGCGCTCGAGGATGCGCCCGCCGATCTCGTGGACAAGGTGCTGGATCGACAGGCTCACGAACTCGTGGAACACCGCGTCGGCCACGTCGGCCACCTGGTCGCCGTCGACGTAGCGGGCCGGGTCGGCCCCGAGGGCGTCCGCGCCGTCGGCATACCGCCAGCCGACGTCCATCCAGGTGAACAGAGCTCGATCGGGTCGCTCGGGCAGGGTCGTGTGCTCGTCCCGGGCGAAGTCGGCGAACGAGGAGCCGGTGATCTTGATGAGCTGAAGACCCTGGCGGCCACAGGCGTGATCGGTCATCCGGACCGATCCGTCGGCTCCGAGCGAAAGGTCGAGCCGGGCCGTGGATCGGTCGTTCCGATCCCGGGCGAACAGGACCTCGGAGGCGACGAATCCGTCGCCGTCGTCCGCGGGCACGGTGGCGGCCGGGTAGGGGAGCGTGGTCCCGAGCATGGAGATCGACTCCATGTGCGGGTAGTGCTCGAGGAACGCCCGCCCGACGTGGTCGAGCCAGCCCTCGAGGGTCGGCGCCGGGTTCGAGGCCGAGGCGGCGTGGATGAAGTTCTTCATCGTGTCGGTGGCGACGACCTGGCGGTTGTCGCCCTCGGTGTACGACTCGAGAAAGCCCTGGCCGCGGACCTGGATCTCGATCTCGGCGGCCATCAGGATGTTGTCCCGGCCGGTGAACGGCGACTCGGGGATCGGCGTGACGCCGGCCAGCGGCGTGCCGTAGGTGCGGTAGACGCTGACCCCGGCCTTCCCGTAGCGGATCTCGTACTTCACGACGGGCCTCCAGCCGGGGGCGTGCCGCGCAGGAAGTGGAGCCGGTTGGCAGCGATCGCCAGCGTGTCGTCCAGGGCGCGGCGCTTCTCGTAGGCGCGGTCGCGCCGGAGCGCGTCCCGGAACTCGGGGAGCAGCGCCTCCCGGGACCGCCCGGCCACATAGACCAGGTACCGGAACCCGAACTTCGCCTCATAGTCGCGGTTCAGGGCGGCGAGCTCCTCGTCCACCGCATCGTCGGTGGCCCCCTGCTCGCGGCGGGAGGCATCCGACAGGCGGGTCCGGGCGCCGAGCCGGGGGTGGGCGTTGATGAGCTCGACCTGCTCCTCGTCGGACATCCGATGGGCGATCCGGGCCGCGGCCTTCAGGAAGTCCTCGTCGGTGGCGAACGGACGGGCGGCGGCCAGCCACGCCGAGAACCGTGGAGCGGGCTCGAACAGCATGGCCACCGCCGAGTTGAAGGTCGGGACCGACACCTCGTTCAGCTCCCCGACGGTCGGGAACGGGGCCGTCCTAGCCGCGGACAAAGCGGTACTCGTCCTCGGGATCATGGCCGCCGGCCTCGTCCTCGAAGAACACGACCAGACCGTCGGGGTCCCCGCGCCGATAGGTCATCCAGCGCATCATGCCGCGCCGCCGGAACACGGCCTCCCTGGCGGTCAGCCCCACCAGGTCGAGGACGAGCGGAGCGTCCCGCTCTTCCCAGGCGGTCAGGTCGCGGTCGAAATGCCGGAACCGGCAGACCAGCCCCTCGCCCTCGGCGTCCACGGTGATGAGCTCGTAGAAGCGGGGATGGCCGTCGGTGACGGCCCGGAACATGCCCATCATCCCGCCGCCGGCCTCCGGTCCCCACGTCTCCTCGATCTCGTCCGGGCCGTGCGTCCCGGTCCAGCGACCGGTCAGCCAGGCCAGGGAGCGGATGTCGGCGCGGATCGGCTCCGCGGGTCGGCCGGCCACGCCGGGGAGCATCCGGGTCAGCTGCCGCGGTACACGGTGGCGCCGTACGGCGCCAGCAGGAGCGGCACGTGGTAGCTGCGCCGGGCGTCGGTCACGTGGAGGGCGACCGCGATCCCCTGGAGGAAGGCCTCGTCGCCTCGGTACTCGGCGAAGTCGAAGAGGAGCTGGTAGTCGCCGGCGGTCAGGGGGCCGCCGACCAGGTCGGCGATGCGCCCGTCGGCATCGGTCTCGGCCTCGGCCAGGACCTCGAACTCGTCCTCGTCGCCGCGCCGGAACAGGACGACGCTGATCCCCTCCGCCGGCAGGCCGGTCTCGACGTCGAGGACGTGGGTCGAGATCGTCGGCCGGCGTCGTTCGTCCTTGGCACCCCTGCGCTGGGCCACGGGCGTCCTCCTGTCCGGTGCCGTCG
This sequence comes from Candidatus Limnocylindria bacterium, assembly GCA_036556745.1. GTDB lineage: Bacteria > Chloroflexota > Limnocylindria > QHBO01 > QHBO01 > DASTEQ01. The sequence goes on from DATBIW010000052.1 coordinate 19,813, forward strand.
TCGCCGCGAGCGATATCCTTGCCCACAGCCGATCGCCGCACCAAGAGGATGCCAGATGACCAGCCCGGACAGGTTCTACATCCAGCGATTGGGCGCCGAGGAAGGGCCGTACACCTTCGCCGATCTCCAGGCCCAGGTCCAGGCCAGCTACATCCGCTACGACACCCCGCTGCGCCGCGCGGATGTCGAGGGCTCGGCCTGGTTCCGGGCGGCCGACGTGCCCGGCCTGTTCTCGGAGCGCGAGTGGATCGTCGCCCTGCTCCTCTCGGCCTTTCTCGGCACGCTGGGCATCGACCGCTTCTACCTGGGGTACACCGGCCTGGGCATCCTCAAGCTCATCACCCTGGGAGGGTGCGGGATCTGGTGGATCATCGACCTGATCCTCATCGCGATCGGCAGCCTGAAGGACGACAAGGGCCTGCCCCTCCGCCGGACATGAGCCCTCGTTGGCTGCGCCGACTGGCGGCCGCGGCGCTGGCGGCATCGGTCCTTGTTCCCTCGGCGCTCGTGCGGCAGGGCCCGCGCCTGTGCGCCTTCCACGCCCTCACCGGCCGGTCGTGCCCGTCCTGCGGGATGACCCGCTCGTGGAACGCGATGGGCCACGGAGACCTCGGGGCCGCCGTGGGCTACCACCTCCTGGGCCCGGCAACATTCGTGGCGGCGGCCGTGCTGGTCGCGGCCGGCGACGAGCGCGCCGCCCGCGTCACGAGGCCCGACGCCCGGATGCGGGTCGTCCTCTGGGGCCTGGCCGTGACCTGGGTCGGGGCCTGGGCCTCGCGTCTCGTCCGCGGGGAGGACTGACCAAGCATGGCTGACCTGCGGATCACCGTCGGTGACCTCGTGTTCGAGGCGCGCTGGGAGGACGCTGCTCCTCGGACCCGCGCGGCGCTCGAGCCGTGGATCCCGATCCGATCGCACCTCATCCACTGCCGGTGGAGCGGGGAGGGAACCTGGATCCCGTTCGGGGACAGGCGACCGGACGTCGGGTACGAGAACCACACGTCGCATCCCGCGCCCGGACAGCTCCTGATCTACACCGGTGACCTCTCCGAGTGCGAGATCCTGTTCCCGTACGGGGCGTGCGACTTCAGCAGCAAGCTCGGCCAGCTGGCGGGCAACCACTTCGCGACCGTCGTCACCGGCGCCGAGCAGCTTCCCGAGCTCGGGCGCCGCGTCCTGTGGGACGGGGCCCAGGACATCGAGATCACCCGGGTCGGCTGACCGCTTGACCTCTCTGCTCATCGCGGGCGGCACGGTCGTCACCGCGGCGGCCTCGCTCGAGGCCGATGTCCGCATCCTCGAGGGCCGCATCTCGGCCGTCGGTCCCTCGCTCCCGCGGGAAGCGGGCACCGAGATCGTCGACGCGACCGGCATGCTGGTGCTGCCCGGGGTCGTCGATGTCCATACCCACACCCGCCTCCCGATCGACAGCGAGCCGGATCGCTTCCATCAGGACAGCGTGGCGGCCGCGTTCGGGGGCACGACCACGTTCCTCGCGTTCAACAACCCCGGCACCGGCATCTCGGAGCAGGGATCGGCCTCGCTGGTGGCCGGGCTCGAGGAGTTCCGCGCCCGCACCGAGGGCGAATCGGTGATCGACTACGGCCTGAGCGCGGTCATCACCGGCCAGCAGGCCGATCCGGTGGCCGAACTGCCGGAGCTCATCGGCCGGGGGGTGCCCACCGCCAAGGCGTTCATGGTCTTCGACTTCCGCCTGCCGGACGACGGCCTCTTCGCCGCCCTCCAGGCGATGGGCCGGCACGGCGGCCTGCTCGAGGTCCACTGCGAGAACGCCACGATCATCGACGCGCTCACCGCGGAGGCCGTGGCCCGCGGCAACGTCGCCTGCCGCCACCACGCGCTCTCCCGCCCGACCTATGCCGAGGCCGAGGCCACCCATCGGGCTATCGCCCTGGCGCACGCCGCCGACGCATCGGTCTACATCGTCCACCTGTCCTGCGCCGATGCGCTGGCCGAGGTCGCCACCGCCAAGGCCCGCGGCTGGCCGGTGTACGCCGAGACCTGTCCTCACTACCTGTCGCTGACCGAGGACCGATACGCCACGCCCGACGAGGGCGAGGTCATCAAGTCGGTCATCTCGCCGCCCCTCCGGTCGGACGCGGATCGCCAGGCTCTGTGGCTGGGCCTGGCGCGGGGCGGACTCGACCTGGTGGCCTCCGACCACGTCCCGGACCGGCTCGCCGTCGAGAAGTCCGTCCCCGCGCCCCCGTTCCCGCTCATATCAAACGGTGCGCCGGGGATCGAGACGCTGCTGTCGGTCGTCTACGCCGAGGGCGTGGCGACGGGCCGGATCACGGTCGAGCAGCTCATCGACCGCCTGTCGACCACCCCGGCCCGGCTGTTCGGCATGCCTGCCAAGGGGGCGATCGAGGTCGGCCGCGATGCCGACCTGGTCCTCTACGACCCGGCCGGCGACCATCACGTCCGCCAGGCGGACCTCCACCACACGAGCGATTTCACGCCGTACGAGGGGATGACCGTGCCCGGATCGGTCCGGGACGTCTTCGTGCGGGGCCGACCGGTGATCCGTAACGGGGCCCTCGTCGCCCCCCGGGGGAGCGGACGGTTTCTCGAGCGGGCCCTCACCGCCGTCTGACGGAGCCCGGTGTCATCGGCGGCCTGCTGAGCTCGACGGTGATGACGCTCCCCGTGATCCCGGGCTGTACTCCCTGGTCGCGCGGCTCCGCGGCCGGCTGTCCCGCGCTCAGCCGAGCAGCGGGTAGGCGTCCAGGGTCAGGAACTCGGCGAAGTCGTCGGACAGGACCAGGCCGTCGAGCAACGAGGCGGCCTCGATCCACCGGAAGTCGGGCATGGTGGACTGCAGCCGGCCGAGCTCCTCGTCGCGGATCGCCGAATAGACCTCCGCGGTCATCGGCCGGCCATCCTCGAGTGGGGTGGCCTGGACCCGCCACTGCCAGAGCTGCGAGCGGCTGATCTCGGCGGTTGCCGCGTCCTCCATGAGGTTGTTGATCGCGGCCGCCCCGTTGCCGGCCAGCCACGCGGCGAGGTACTGGAGGGCGACGCTGATATTGGTCCGGACGCCGGCCTCGGTCACGCGCCCGCCGGCGATCTCGACGTTCAGCAGCTCCGCCGCGGTCACGATCGCCTCCGGGAGGCGGTCCTTCTGGTTTGGCCGCTCGCCGAGGACCCCGTCGAAGATCTCGCGGACCAGGGGGACGAGGTCGGGGTGCGCAACCCACGTCCCGTCTGAGCCGTCTCCGGACTCGCGCTCCTTGTCCACGCGCACCTGGTCGAGGGCCCGCTCGGTGACCTCCGGCTCGCGCCGGTTCGGGATGAATGCGCTCATTCCGCCGATCGCGTGTGCCCCCCGCCGGTGGCACGTCTGGACCAGGAGCTGCTGGTAGGCCCGCATGAAGGGGACGGCCATCGTCACCTGGCCGCGGTCGGGGAGCACCATCTCGGGCCGGGAGCGCAGCTTCTTGATCAGGCTGAAGATGTAGTCCCAGCGCCCGGCGTTCAGCCCCGCTGCGTGCTCGCGGAGCTCGTAGAGGATCTCCTCCATCTCGAACGCGGCCAGGATCGTCTCGATCAGGACCGTGGCCCGGATGCTGCCGCGCGGGATGTCGAGACCGGCCTGGGCGGCGAGAAAGACGTCGTTCCAGAGCGCCGCCTCAAGGTGGGACTCGAGCTTGGGGAGGTAGAAGTACGGGCCCGACCCGCGGGCGAGCTGCTCGCGGGCGTTGTGGTACAGGACCAGACCGAAGTCGAACAGGCTCGCCGAGATCGGTGCCCCGTCGACGAGGACGTGGGCCTCGTCGAGATGCCAGCCCCGGGGCCGGATGACGAGCGTGGCGATCTCGTCGTTCAGCGCGTAGGCCTTCTCATCGGTCTGGAAGGTCAGCCGCCGGCGGGTGGCCTCGCGCACCGCCCACTGGCCGGTCACGATGTTGGTCCAGGTCGGGGAGAGGGCGTCCTCGAAGTCGCCCATGAACACCCTGGCCCCCGAGTTCAGGGCGTTGATCATCATCTTCGGCTCGACCGGACCGGTGATCTCGACCCGGCGGTCGTCGAGATCGGCCGGGGCCGGCGCGACCCGCCAGTCCGGATCGGCCCGGACGTGGGCGGTGTTCGCCAGGAAGTCCGGGAGCTCGCCGGCGTCGAACCTGGCCTGGCGGGCGGCGCGATCGGCCAGCAGATGCTGGCGCCGGACGTTGAACGACCGATGCAGCCCGGCGACGAACGCCAGCGCGTGCGGAGTCAGGACCTCGTTGTCATGTGGTCCGGGCGGACCAGGGAGGTCGACTCCCGGGGGCAGCGGGCGCGCCTCGCTCATGCCCGTCCGGGTGCAAGCATGGTCAGCCGGGTCAGCAACCGAAACGCAAGGCTCCGCTTCTCGACCTGGTTGACGGTGCCCACCACGAACAGGTCGGTATCCGGGGAGTGGAAGGCCACCGCGCCTGAGGCGCCTGAGTGGCCGATCATTGGCGGCACGACCCGGAAGCCGGTCATGACCCGTGGCAGGGCGTAACGCATGAGCCCCATCCCGTACTGGAGCGGGAAGAAGATCCGGCGCCATTCGCGCTGCATCTCGCCAAGATACCGGGCGGGAAACAGCTCGCCCGCGAAGAACGCCCGCAGGAAGCGCAAACCCTCCGCCGCGGTCGACACGATCCCGCCGTCGGCACCGACCGACGTAAGGACCTGCGGAATTCGAATCGGGCGCGTGCCCAAGAGCAAGGGGCCCAGGTCGTCGTATCGATCCATCGTCGTCGGTGAGAACAGGTAGGTCCGCGTCAGGCCCAGCGGAGCGATGACCCGCGACTGAAGCGCCGACGCGTAGCTGTCGCCGGTGACCCGCTCGATGATCGCACCGAGGAGCTGGAAGTTCGTGTCGGAGTAGGACGCCTTGCCAGGGGCGCCCGGCCGGAAGCGGGGCCGCATCTCGGTCTTCGCGATGGAGATGGCATCTGAGAACGTCCATCCAGGTCCGCCGGCGAGCGCTCGACCGAAGGTGGTCGTCCCGTCCGTCCGCCGCTGCTCGAAGTAGTCGGCAATGCCGGAGGTGTGGGCGAGGAGCTGGCGAACGGTGATCTCGTGGCCGCGGTCGACTCCGTCGACGACGCTCAGCCCGCGGACGACCTCCGGCTCAAGATGCCGCTCGATGGGGTCGTCGAGGCCGAGGAGCCCCTGATCGGCGAGCTGGACGATCAGCGCCGTCGTATGAAGCTTGGTGATGGACGCGATCGCGTACGGCGCGTCGGGGTCACCATGGGTCCATGTCCAGCCGGTCGACGGCTGGGCCAGGGCAAACACGACGGCCGAGGTATCGGTTCGCCGGTCGTATTCCTCGAGGAGCCGCGCCAGGCGATCAGGCACTGCCGATGGGTCGGATGGCCCGCGGGAAGTCGCCGGAGGCGAGGCCATCGATGAGCTGGTCGAGGTGCCGCTGGCGGGTCACCTCCTGCTTCACGCCGACCACCCACCAGATCGCGTTGCGTCGGAACGATGGGGTCTGCGCGGTCCAGGTGGCCCACGCCGCCGGGTTGGCGCGCACCTGCCGCTCGTACTCGTCGGGCAGCACGCTTGGCCGGTTCTCGTAGGTGTACAGCCGGCCCTCGTCGGCCATCCGGCGGGACTCGAAGGCGCGGAGCCCCGCCGGCGCCATCCGCCCTTCGTCGATCAGCTCCATGGCCCGGCGGACGTTCTTCTCGCTCCATCCGCTGAGCCTGCCGCGCGGGGTGAACCGGTTGGTGTGCACCTCGTCGTCGACGCGGAACGTCAACCCGTCGATCCAGCCGAAGCACAGGGCCTCGTCCACCGCCTCGGGATAGGTGATGCTCGAGCGGCCGGTGGCCTTCTTGAAGTAGCCGACCCACAGCTCGGCCGTGTCGTCGTGGTGGGCCTCGAGCCAGGCCCGGAAGGCCGGTCCGTCGGGGAACACGGTCACCTGGTCACGGGTCGGCCGCTCAGCCACGGCCCATCGGCCCTGTCCGCGAGCCGACAGCCCGACCCGCGCCGGCCGCGTACCATACGCGGCCGACAACCCGTCTCATCGAGGAGCCTCCCGGCGCATGCCGCTCTATCTTGACACCCACAACCACGTGCCCGGCCTGACCGGGGCCGCCGTGGCCGAGGCCCATGCCCGGGACCTCGAGGTCCAGGGCAGATACGGCGTGTCGTACCTCCGCTACTGGTACGACGAGGCCACCGGCAAGGTCTACTGCCTGGTGGAGGCGCCGAGCGCCCAGGCCGCCGAGGATGTCCATCGTGAGGCGCATGGCCTGCTGGCCGACCTGATCCAGGAGGTGACCGAGGGGGCCTAGCCGGGCCCGGGGGTCGAACCCGCCGGGGCGGGCGTCGGGAGCGCGCCCAGGGCTGCGTCGAGCGGGGAGCGCCGACCCTCGTTGCGGAAGGCGCTGAACTCGGGACCCAGCCGGGCCTGGAGGGCCGCGACGAGCTGGTCCCGCTCGGCGGCCTCGACCGGGGCGAGCGAGGCCCCGATGGCGTCCCGTTGGGCTTCCGCGAACCCCACCAGTCGCGCCGCGCGCTCGGGCTCCGAGAGCACGAGCAGGCGCGCCACCCGATCGGCCGCCGCCGCGAGGCCGGCGCGGTCGCCGAGGGCCCGGCGCTCCTCGATTCCGGCGCGGTAGTGGCGCTCGGCCTCGACGTTGTCTCCCTCGACGGCGACGATATCGCCGAGGAACATCAGTGTCCGGGCCACGCCCCGGCCGTCCCCGAACCGGCGATACGTCTCCAGGGCCTCCTCATGCTTGGCCCGAGCGTCCGCGGTGTCCCCGAGGGAGAGGCGGAACGTCGCGTCCCGTCCGAGCGCGAGCGCGAGCCCGAACGGGTCGCCCGTGCCGCGGAAGATGGCGACCGCCTCGTCGAACAGGCGAGTCGCCTCCTCTACCTGGCCTTCCCGGCCGAGCACGTCGGCCAGGCTCATGACCGCGATGGCGGCCGCCCGCTCGTCGCCCATCTCCCGGGTAATGGCGATCGACTCCTCGTACAGCTCGCGGGCCCTCGAGAAATCGCCGCGCTCGGACGCGATGTTCGCCACGTTGCTGGCCGCATAGGCGATGCCCGCCGGCCGGCCGAGCTCACGGTTGGTCGCCAGCGCGGCCGCGTACCCGGCCTCGGCCGAGGCCAGGTCACCCTGCTGGGCGGCGAGGCTGCCGAGGCCGCTCAGGGCGTTGGCCCGCAGCTCGGAGACCTCGCCGTCGGTGCGGGCCAGGGCGCGGGTCAGCCAGCCACGGCCCTCGGCCAGCAGGCCGCTCATCTCCCAGTACCGCCACAGGTTGCCGGCCAGGCGGAGCTCGTCGGCGGCGCCCGCCGGATCGGCGTCGCAGGCTTGGAGGGCGGCGCGGATGTTCTCGTGGTCGAGCGCGAGCCGCTCCGCGGTGGGCGCGGCGTCGGGACCGGCGAACAGCCGGGGAGCGAGCTGCTCGACGAGCCACAGCACGTGGGCGCGGTGGCGAGCCCGAACCTCGCCGGCCGGGTCGGCCTCGACGAGGCGTTCCTGGCCGTACTGCTGGATGGTGTCGAGCAGCCGGTAGCGAGCCTCGTTCGGGGTCTCCTCGAGGTCGACCAGCGACCGGTCGATGAGCCGGCTCAGGAGGTCGAGCACCTCCCCGCGGTCGACCGGGTCGCCGGATCCGACCGCCTCCGCGGCATCCAGGTCGAAGCTCCCGGCGAAGACCGCCAGCCGGACGAATAGGGTCCGCTCGGCATCGGTCAGGAGCTCGAAGCTCCAGTCCATGGTCGCCTTCAGGGTCCGATGGCGTGGCAGCGCGGTCCGGCTGCCACCGGTGAGGAGGCGGAATCGGTCGTCGAGCCGGGCGGCGATCTGCTCGGGCGGCAGCGCCCGGACGCGAGCCGCGGCCAGCTCGATGGCGAGCGGAATGCCGTCCAGGCGTCGGCAGATCTGGGCCACCGCCACCGCGTTACGCTCGGTCAGCGCGAACGAGGGCTGGACGGCCCGGGCCCGATCAACGAAGAGGCGCACCGCCTCAACCTCGGCGATCGTCTCGAGCGACTGGACCGAGACCACGGCCTCGGGGGCGGGCAGGCTCATCGAGCCCACCGGGAACAGCGTCTCACCCGGAATGCCGAGCGCCTCCCGGCTGGTGGCCAGGACCCGGAGGCCGGCACACCCTCGGAGGAGCTCGTCCACGACCTCAGCCACGGCCCCGAGGACGTGGTCGCAGTCGTCGAACAGGAGCAGGATCCGGCGCTCTCCGATATGGAGGGCGAGGGTCGAGATGACCGGGACGCCGGGCTGCTCCTTGACGTGGAGCGTGGAGGCGATCGTCTCCGGGATCAGCGACCCGTCGTCGAGCGACGCGAGCTCCACGACCCAGACCCCGTCGGGGACGGTGTCCATCGCCCGGTCGGCGGCCTCCATGGCCAGTCGCGTCTTGCCCACTCCGCCCGGGCCGACCAGGGTGAGGAGCGGGGTCGTCGCCAGCTGCGCGGTCACCGCCTCGAGCGCGTCCTCCCGGCCGACGAACGTGGACAGCTGGCGGGGGAGGTTGTTCGGCCAGTTGTCCAGCGACCGGAGCGGCGGGAACTCGGCAGGCATGCCACTGGAGGTCGCCTGGTACACCCGCTCCGGCCGGTCGAGGTCCTTCAGGTGGTGCTCGCCGAGGTCGCGGAGGACGACATCGGCCGGCGGGCCACCGAGCAGCTCGTGGGTGGTCACCGAGAGCAGGACCTGTCCGCCATGGCCGGCGGCGCAGATCCGGGCTGCGCGGTGCACGTCGATGCCGATCAGGCTCGACTCGGCGGAAACCGGCTCACCGGTATGGATGCCCATCCGGGCCTCGAGCTGGGCGTCGCTCGGCCACTCGTGGTCCCGGAACGCGCGCTGCGCGACGAGGGCCGCGTTCAGCGCGCCGCGGGCGGTCGGGAACGAGTAGAAGAGTCCGTCCCCGGCGGTGTCGATCAGCGTGCCGCGCTCCGCGGCGGCGGCGTCGGCCATGAGCCGCCGGTAGTCGGCCAGCACGGCCGGGTAGTCATCACCGAGGGCCGCCAGCAGCCGGGTCGAGCCGGCGATGTCCGCGAAGAGGAGGGTGACGGTCGAACCGCGGGGCTCACTCACAGGGGCCCGGACTCTACCAGCGCCGCGCCGGGCACGGCGAAGCGAACCCTCGACCCGGATCCGACCCTAGCCCCTCAGACGGCGGGCGGGGGTTCCCGGTCCACCCGCGGCGGCACGGCCGCCCCGGAATGCTCGGCGTTTCGCTGACCCACGAGGCGGATCAGCCAGACCACCGTCGCAATCGCCACGGCGCCCAGGAAGATCGCTCCGAACGTGAACACGACGGAGCCACTCGGAGCTCCGCCCTGGACGAACGCCATGCTCATGAACGCCCAGAGACCGATGAAGACGACAGCGATGATGACAACCAGGAGCACGGCCCCCAGGACGCGTGAGCCCTTCGACTCGTTCATGGTGTCCTACCAACCTCCTTCCTCTCGAAGTAGGCGACGGAGCACGCGCCCCGCCACCAGCCTCCGATAGTCGGCCGTCGAGCGGACGTCGTCGATGGGATGAATCTCCCCCTCCAAGGCTGTTACTGCTGAGCCAGCCGTGGCCCGTACCGGATGGCGCCCGTTGAGCGCGTTTTCGGTCGCCGAGGCCCGTACCGGAGTCGCCGCAACCGAGCCGAGCGCGACCCGGCAGTTCTGCCACGCTCCGTCCTCGCCGGTCAGCCACGAGAGGGCCATGACGACCTTGCTGATCGCCTGGGCCCGCCGGGTGCCGACCTTCCGGAACCGCACGTGGCGGCGGGGGAGCAGTGGAACTCGGACGCGGAGCACGAGCTCGTCTTCGCGGCGCGCGGTCTGCCGGTAGCCGGTGAAGAACTCAGCCGCCGGCACGCTCCGCTCGCCGTTCGCGCCACCCACGACGATCGAGGTGTCGGTGGCGAGCCAGATCGGCAGGGTGTCACCGGCCGGCGAGGCGTTCACCAGGTTCCCGCCAACCGTCCCGCGGTTCTGGATCTGGGCTGCGCCGATCGTCGCCGACGCGGTCGCGAGCGCCGGCAGGAGCTCCCCGACGAGCGCGGAGGTCCGCAGGTCGGTATAGGTGGTCAGCGCCCCGATGACCAGCTCATCCCCCTCGAGGTTGATGCCGCGCAGTTCGTCCAGCCCCCAGATGTCCAGGACACGCTCCGGGGTCGGACCCAGCTCGCCGGTGATCTGGACCAGCAGGTCGGTCCCGCCCGCGACGGGTCGCCAGGCCGGGCCACCGTCGCCGAGCAGCCCGTAGGCATCGGCCAGGGAAGCCGGGCTCTCGACCGGCGGCTCGGCTGGCATCGGTCAGTCGGGCTCAGCCATCGGCAGCCGCGGCCTGGCGCTGGGAGGCCAGCGCGATGGCGTCGATGATCTTCGTGTAGCCCGTGCACCGGCACAGGTTGCCGGCGATCGCCTCGCGAATGGCCGACTCGGTCGGCTCGGCCCCCGAGGCGAGGAACGCCTCGCCGGCCATGAGCATGCCCGGGGTGCAGATGCCGCACTGGGCGCCACCGGTCTCGAGGAACGCCGCCTGGAGGAGATTCAGCGCGCCGTCGTCGGCCAGGCTCTCGACGGTCTGGACGGTGGATCCCTGGACCTGGCACAGCGGGACCAGGCAGGCGTCCACGACGAGGCCGTCCAGGAGGACCGAGCAGGCGCCGCATTCGCCCTCCCCGCAGCCTTCCTTGGTGCCGGTCAGGCCCAGGTCCTCGCGGAGCACGTCGAGCAGGCGGCGCATGCCGGGCGCCTCGACCTCCGCCGGGGCGCCGTTGACCGTCAGCCGGTACGTCATGCCAAGCGCTCGGCGCTGATGCCGGGTGGGGCCGGCGGCGGGGTGTCGGTCAGGGCGGCCAGGACCCGCTCCGAGGTCGCCGGCAGGTCCGTGATCCAGATGCCGGTCGCATCGTGGATGGCGGCGACCACCGCCGGCGCGACGACGTCCATCGGGAGCTCGCCCACGCCCTTCGCCCCGTGTGGTGCGCCGCTGTACGGGTGCTCGAGGAGGAGCGAGGTGATCCGCGGCGCGTCCATCGCGGTCGGAATCAGGTAGGTGGCCAGCCGGTCGTTCTGGTAGCGGCCGTCGACCAGCTTCAGCTCCTCGATCGTGGCGTAGCCGACCGCCTGGAGCGAGCCGCCCTCGACCTGGCCCTCGGCCAGGACCTGGTGGATGACCTTGCCGATCTCGTCGGCACTGACGACGTCGGTCACCGCCACCTCGCCGGTGTCGAGGTCGACCTCGACCTCGGCCACGGCTGCCGCCCATCCGAAGCACGGGTAAGCATCCCCGGTGTACGTCTCGTCGTCGAACTGGACGCCGGGATAGGGTGTGAACTGCTCGTCGACCCGGGTCGTGCCGTGGTCGGCTGCGAACGAGCGGTAGGTCTCGGCGAACCCGCCGCCGGTCGCGTCCTCGACCTGGGCCCGGAGCCGCCGGGCAGCCGTGATCAGCAGGCCGCCGACGACCATTGCGGTCCGCGAGGCGACGGTCGGCCCCGAGTCGGGGACGATCGAGGTGTCCTGGGGCGCGATCTCGACCTCGTCAGGATGGACGCCGAGCGCCTCGGCGACCAGCTGGGGGAAGATCGTCTTCGTCCCCTGGCCCATCTCGGTCGAGGCGGTCAGGATCCGGATCCGGCCGTCATCGGCCAGCTCCAGGGAGGCGACGCTGGCCAGATGGACCTCGCCCGAGCCGGTGAAGCCGGCGCCGTGCCAGGCCAGGGCCAGGCCGATGCCGCGGGCCGTCCGGGCGTCGTCGGTCCGCCGGGCGCGGGCTCGCCGGGTATGGGACGCCACGCCCTCGTACTCGCTGGCCTGGGCGGCCGCCTCGAGGACCTCGAGCCCGGCCACGCTCTCGCGGAGGACCTGCCCGGTGGGGGTCACGCCACCCTCGCGGTAGACCCAGCTCCGCCGCAGGGCGAGCGGGGAGAGGCCGAGCTGCTGGGCGATCCGGTTCACCTGGGTCTCGGCCGCGAACTCGGTCTGCGGCGCGCCGAAGCCGCGAAACGCCCCGTTGGGCGGGGTGTTGGTCGCCATCGCCCGGCCCCGGATCCGGACGTTCGGGCACTCGTACGGTCCGCCGGCGTGGATCGTGCCGCGGCTCAGGACGACCGGGGTCAGGGTCACGTACGCCCCGCCGTCCATCACGACCTCGATGTCTTGGGCCACCAGGGCGCCTTCACGCGAAACGCCGGTCCGGTGCCGGACCCATGCCGGATGGCGCTTGGTCGTGGCGCTGATGTCCTCGTGACGCTCGTAGATCAGGCGGACCGGCTTGCCCACCCGCTGGGCCAGCAGGGCGGCATGGAGGGCGACGATCGAGGGGTACTCCTCCTTGCCGCCGAACCCGCCCCCGGTCTCGGCCTGAATGACCACGGCCTGGGCATCCGTCAGGTTCAGGGCCCGCTTCAGCGCGCCGTGGATGTAATACGGGCACTGCATCGAGCCGTGGACCTCGATCCCGCCGTCCGGACGGGGGACGGCGATCATCGCCTGGTTCTCGATGTACAGCTGCTCCTGGTGGCCGACCCGGTACTCGCCCTCGATCACCTGGTCGGCGGCCGCCAGGCCGGCCTCGACGTCGCCCTTGTTGAGCTCGAAATGGGCGAACTCGCGGTCCGACAGGAGTGGGTCGAAGATGGCGGGGAGCCGCTCGGTGCGGAGCGTCACGTGGCGCCTGGCGACCCGCAGCAGCTCGCGATCCGGCGCCGCCAGGAGGCAGACCGGCTCGGCCTGGTGCTGGATCTCGCCGCCGAGCGGGACGAGAACCGGCTGGTCGTCCTGGATCAGGCTGACCACGTTGTCGCCGGGAATGTCGTCGGCGGTCACCACGACCACCTTCGACCAGTCGAACCTCGGGTCGAGGTCGATGCTCCGGAGCCGGGCATGCGGCTCGGTCGAGCGAACCGTGGCCCCGTACCACGCCCCGGGGAAGACGAGGTCGTCGGCGTACTTCGCCTCCCCGGTGAGCTTGGCGGGTCCCTCGCGGCGCAGGGGGAGGGCCGGGCGGGCGCGGCCGGGCGTGATCGTGCCCGGGGCCAGGAGGAGCGGGGTGTCGGCCTGCGCCCGGATGCTCACGCCGGCATGGTATCTAGTCCCGCCCGTGCCGCAGCGCCCGCCCGGGAAGCGCCCCGGTGTGGCGTCCGCCCTCCACGACGGGCACGCCGTTGACCAGGACGTGCTGGATGCCCTCGGGGAACCGGCGGGGCTGGTCATAGGTCGCGTTGGATCGGACCCGCTCCGGGTCGAACACGACGACGTCGGCCGCATATCCGTCGCGCAGCAGCCCGCGCTCGCGCAGGCCCAGCCGCGCCGCCGGGGCGGAGGTCATCTTGCGGATCGCCTCCTCGAGAGACAGACGGCGCTCGTCGCGGACGAATTGGCCCAGGATCCGCGGGTAGCTCCCATACGTGCGGGGCGACGGTTTCAGACCGATGAACGTCGAGTCAGTGCCGACCATCCCGACCGGGTGGCTGACGAAGTGGGGGAGCGTCTCGCTCCACGGTCCGGGCGTGACCTGGTTCAGGCGCAGGTCCTCGGCCAGCAGCAGGTCGCACAGGACGTCGACCGGGTCCTGGCCCAGTGCCTCGCTGGCCTCGGCCACGGTGTGCCCCTCCCACCGCTGGTTCTCGGCCGATGCGAACGCTCCCATCCGCACGTCCGCCCAGCTCCGCGGCGCGCCGTGGGCCGGGGCATGGCCGCCCATCTCGTCCCGGAGCCGCGCCCGGATGCCGGCATCGGCCAGGCGCTCGATCAGCGCCGCCGGGCCGCCGGCTTGGACCCACTGGGGGAGCTGGATCAGGAGCCGGGTCGAGGCCCACTCGGAGGGATAGGTGTCGAAGGTGACGTCGTGGCCGGCGGCCCGCGCGTCGTCGACCAGGGCGAGCATCGGCTCATGACCGCCGGGATAGGTCCGGCGGTGATAGAAGTGGGTCAGGTGCACCGGCCCGTGCGCCATCTCGCCGATGGCCAGTGCCTCCCGGAATGGGTCGAGGTACCGGTCGCCGAGGTCGTACCGGACGTGCGTGTGGTAGAAGCCCCCGTCCCGGGCGGCCGCCGCGGTGAGATCGGCCAGCTCCTCGGTCGTGGCGTACGAGCCCGGCGGGTAGTCGAGCCCGCTCGACAGGCCGAAGGCGCCCTCGGTCATCGCCTCCCGGAGCATGGCCCGCATGTCGGCCATGGCCATGTGGTCAGCGGGAACGTCCTCCCAGCCCAAGGCGCAGATCCGGAGCGCGGAGTTGCCGACCAGGAGCGCGACGTTGACCGCCACCGTCCCGTCGAATCGGCCCAGGTAGGCCGCCACGGTGTCCCAGTCCAGGGAGACCTCAGGCCGGCCGTCGAGCCCGGCGTTCATCCGGACCAGGGCCGCCAGGTCCTCGGCCTTCGTCAGCGGGGCGTAGGACAGCCCGTCCACCCCGATGACCTCGGTCGTCACCCCCTGGCGGACCTTGGGCTCGTCGAGCGGCTCGTGAAGGAGCCAGAGCCCCGAGTGCGAGTGGAGGTCGATGAACCCCGGCGCGATCACCATCCCGGCCGCGTCGATCGTCCGTCCCGCGGCCGGTGGCTCGTCCTCGGGCGGCAGGAGCCGCAGGCGCCCCTCCTCCACGGCCACGCTGGCCAGCCGACCCGGCGTCCCGCTGCCGTCGACGACGGTGCCGCCGCGGATGAGGACGTCGGTCACCGTGAGCTCATCGGCCCGCCGCCGCGACCATGACGCGTCGCGACCAGCTCGGCCACGATCGCCAGGCCGATCTCGGCCGGCTCGCGCCCGCCGAGGTCGAGGCCGATCGGCGCCCGGAGGCGGGCGAGCTGGGCATCGGTCAGGCCGGCGGCTGCCAGCCGGCTGCGGCGGTCCACCTGGGCCCGGTGGCTGCCGATCGCGCCCACGTAGCCGGGGCCGGCCTCGGCACCGAGGGCCGCCACCAGGGCCGGCTCGTCGATCTTCGGGTCGTGGGACAGGACCACGACCGCGTCGTCGGCCCGGAGGCCGTGCTCGGCGAACGCCCGGTCAGGCCAGTCGCCGATGACCGTCACGCCCTCGAAGCGCGGCTGCTCGGCGAACAGGCGCCGCGGATCGACCACCAGCGGCGCGAAACCGGCCCGTGCCGCGTAGGCGGCGACGTGCTCGGCGATATGACCGGCCCCCACGATCCAGACCCGGGGAGCGGGCAGGAGGCGATCGTAGACGACCTCGTCACTGTTCACGGCCGCCTCGGCGGCCCGCCCATCGAGCACGCGCCGCGTCCCGACGTCCGCCACCAGGCCGATCTCCCGGGCAGCCGGCCGCCCGGCCTCGGCGAGCGCCGTGAACAGCTCGATCAGGGCGGCCCGTGGCCCCGTTATCGGCTCGATGAGGACCTCGATCGTTCCACCGCACATCAGCCCGACCTCGAGACCCTGCTCATCGCTGATGCCGTAGCGGCGCAGGTGAGGCTCCCCGTCCCGGAGCACGGCCCAGGCGTGCTCGACCACGTCGCCTTCGACGCAGCCGCCGCTCACCGAGCCCGCCATCTCACCGGCTCCGCTCACCGCCAGCTTGGCGCCCACGCCCCGCGGGGCCGAGCCGTCGACCCGGACGACGGTCGCCAGGGCGATCTCGCGGCCATCGGACCGCCACGCGCGCACAGCGGCCAGCGCCTCGTCGAGCATGAGTCCAGTATGCGACCCATGACCGACCCCGCTCCGGTGGCCGCCGTGATCCTGGCGGCCGGCCTCGGACGTCGCTTCGGTCGTCCCAAGGCCACCGCCAGCCTCGCCGGCGCGTCGTTCCTCGACCGGGTGTCGGCCCGGGCCGCCGACGCCGGGCTTGATCCGGTGATCGCCGTGGTCCCGCCTCGGACGGCCACGCCCACCGAGGTCACCGCGGTCGTCAACCCGGCACCCGAGCGCGGGCTGAGCTCCTCGCTCCAGCTCGGCATCGGCGCGGTTCCCGCCGGTCACGCCGCGCTCATCCTTCTCGTCGACCAGCCGACCCTCGAGCGGACTGCCCTCGAGGCCATCCTCGGCGCCCGTGGCCACCGCCCGGTGGTCGCCGCCTCGGCCGACGCGCGGCTCGGGCCACCGGTCCTCCTCGAACCCGACGCCTTCCCGTTGGCCACGGCGCTGAGCGGGGACATCGGCCTCCGGGAGGTCCTGGCCGCCAACCCGGAGCTCGTGCAGGCGGTTCCGGTGCCCGCCCATGCGCCGGATGTCGACACCCCGGCCGACCTCGAGCGGCTGGAGGCTAGACTCGGGCCATGACGATCGAGCGGATCGGCAGCGCGGAGGCGATCGAGGAGGAGCTTGCCCTCGAGGCGACCGTGCGCCCGCGCCGGCTCGACGAGTTCGCCGGCCAGGAGCGGATCAAGGAGAACCTGGCGATCCTGATCGACGCCGCCCGCCAGCGGTCGGAGCCGGTGGACCACGTCCTCCTGTACGGCCCGCCCGGCCTCGGGAAGACGACCCTGGCCACGATCGTCGCCGCCGAGCTCGGCGCCCAGCTGCGGACGACCTCCGGCCCGGCCATCGAGCGGGCCGGCGACCTGGCCGCCATCCTGACCGGCCTCCAGCGCGGCGACGTCCTGTTCATCGACGAGATCCATCGGCTGAGCCACGTCGTCGAGGAAGTGCTGTACCCGGCGATGGAGGACTTCGCGCTCGACATCGTGCTCGGCAAGGGGCCGGGCGCACGGACTGTCCGGCTCCAGATCGAGCCGATCACGATCATCGGGGCCACCACCCGGGTGGGATCGATCACCGGGCCGCTTCGCGACCGGTTCGGGGTGACCCACCGGCTGGACTACTACACCGATGCCGATCTGGTCACCATCCTCAACCGCAGCGCCGGCATCCTCGAGATCCCGCTGGACGCCGACGCAGCCGAGCTCATCGCCCGCCGGAGCCGCGGCACGCCGAGGATCGCGAACCGGCTGCTCAAGCGGGTGCGTGACTATGCCCAGGTGCGCGGTGAGGAAGATGGGCGGGCCACGGCGTCGGCGGCGGAGGCGGGGCTGGGCCTGCTCGACATCGACGAGCGCGGCCTCGATGCCCTCGACCGGCAGCTGCTCACCGCGATCGCCGAGCACCACGGCGGGGGACCGGTCGGCCTCCAGACGATGGCGGCCACCATCAGCGAGCCGGTGGAGACGATCGAGGACGTCGTCGAGCCGTATCTCATCCAGGTCGGGCTCCTGGCTCGGACACCGCGCGGCCGGCTCCTGACGGCCACTGCCTGGACCCATCTCGGGCTCACGCCGCCCGCGGACGCGGCCTCCGTTCCGGCCCAGCAACCGGGCCTGTTCGACTGATTTTCGGGCTGCCCACGCACGATTCGGTGAGGCGGGCGGCGGCCGCGCAGAAATCGGCCGATATCCACATCGGGCTTCGCTAGGATCGCGGTCCGGGTCGCGTCACGCACCCTGCCCTTGGTGCGGCGGCGATCCAGGGAGCGAGGAGGAACCCCTTAGCGTGGATTCGTTCTTCAAGTTCACGGAACGGGGTACAAGCGTCGGCACCGAGATCCGGGCCGGCGTTACGACTTTCTTGGTGATGGTCTACATCGTGGCCCTGAACCCGGCGATCATCGCCGGACCGATGGGCCTCGACCCGATCGCGGTCGCCTCAGGGACCGCCCTGGTGGCCGGGATCCTGACCCTGGCCATGGGCCTCATCACCAACTATCCCTTCGCCCTCGCCGCCGGCCTTGGACTGAACGCCGCCGTTGCGTTCGGCCTCGTCCTCGGCCTCGGGATGACGCCAGCCCAGGCCATGGGCGTGATCGTCATCGAGGGCCTCATCATCTCGCTGCTGGTCATCGTCGGCCTGCGCGAGGCGATCATGAACGCGGTGCCACTCGGCCTGAAGCGGGCCATCGGCGTGGGCATCGGCCTGTTCATCCTGTTCATCGGCTTCTGGGATGGCGGCATGATCGTGGGCGTCACGCCTGAGTTCGCGCCGCCGCCGCCGCCGCTGGCGTTCCAGTTCCCGAGTGACACGGCCGACTTCGTGTTCCTGTTCGGGCTCCTCGTGACGTTCGCGCTCTGGGCGCTGAAGGTCCGCGGGGCGCTGATCATCAGCATCGCCCTGACGACCGTGCTGGCGATCGTGACCGGGGTCCAGACGCTTCCGAGCGAGTACGTGCTCACGCCGGACTTCAGCACCCTCGGGCTCGGCCTCCAGGACCTCCCGGGGATCTTCACCATCGAGGCCGGCGTGCTGGCCGCGGTGCTGGCGATCTTCACGATCATGCTCAGTGACTTCTTCGACACGATGGGCACGGTCACGGGTGTCGCCGCCGAGGCCGGCCTGGCCGAGGAGGACGGATCCGTGCCCGGTGTCGGTCGCGTCCTCCTCGTCGACGGCCTCGCCGCCGCCGTCGGTGGCGCCGCGGGCGTCAGCTCCAACACGACCTACATCGAGAGCGCCGCGGGCGTGGGCGATGGTGGACGAACCGGCCTGACCGCCGTCGTCGTCGGCCTGCTCTTCCTGGCGGCCATATTCGTCGCCCCCATCGTCCAGGTCATCCCACTGGTGGCCACGGCACCGGCCCTGGTCCTGGTGGGCTACCTGATGTTCACCCAGATCGGCGAGATCGACGTCCGGGACATCTACATCGGTCTCCCGGCCCTGTTGATCATGATCCTCATGCCGCTGACCTTCACGATCACCATCGGCATCGGTGCCGGCCTGGTCGTGTGGGTCTTCCTGAAGATCGTGTCGCGCCAGTTCGGCGACGTGCACTGGCTGATGTGGCTCGTCTTCCTGGCGTTCCTCGTCTACTTCGCCCAGGCGTTGATCCAGCAGTACATCTGACGCCTGGCCATCCCGCACGACGCCCGGCCGGGCCATCCGGCCGGGCGTCGTGCTGTCCCAGACCGCTAGCCTCTTCCCGTGACCGATGCCACCCGGCGCCTCCGGGTCGACGACTTCGACTACGACCTCCCGACCGAGGCGATCGCCCAGGTGCCGGCCGAGCCGCGTGATGCCAGCCGGCTGCTCGTGCTCGATCGGGGGGCCTCCCGTCCCGGGCAGCCGGCGCTGACCGAGGCCCGGTTCGCGGACATCGGCCGCTGGCTCGCGCCCGGGGACGTGCTCGTCGTGAACGACAGTCGCGTCTTGCGGGCCCGGCTCCGGGGCGAGCGCGCGGGTGGGGGAGCGGCCGAGGTGCTCCTCCTGCGGCCGCTGGCCGACGGCCGGTGGGAAGCCCTGATCCGTCCCGGCCGCCGCCTGCCGCCGGGCGCCACTATCCGGCTGTCCACCGGCGACGAGCTCGTCGTCGGCGAGCGGGTGGGGGAGGGAACGCGCGCGGTGACCCTGCCCGGCGAGGCCGGGGCGGTCATGGAGGCCGCCGGGGAGATGCCGCTCCCGCCCTACATCACGGCCCGTGACGCCCCCGACGAGCGCTACCAGACCGTGTACGCACGCCCGCCCGGCTCGGCGGCGGCCCCGACCGCCGGGCTCCACTTCACCCGGGAGCTCCTGGTCGACCTGGCGGCGGCCGGGGTCGAGCGGGTCTCGGTCACGCTCCACGTCGGGCTCGACACGTTCCAGCCGCTCGGGGGCGAGTTCATCGACGAGCACCGGATCCACCGGGAGTGGTACGTCGTCCCGGCTGCCGCCCGATCGGCGATCTTCGCGGCCAAGACCCGGGGCTCGCGAGTCATCGCGGTGGGCACGACCTCCACTCGGGTCCTCGAGACGCTGGCCGGGTCCGGCGAGCTGGAAGGCTGGACCGAGCTGTACATCACGCCGCCGCATCGGTATCGGGCGGTGGATGCGCTGGTCACGAACTTCCATCTGCCGAGGAGCTCGCTCCTGCTCCTCGTCGCGGCCTTCGTCCAGGACGGAATGCCGGACACGACCAGCCTCCAGGCGCGGGACACGCTGCTGGCCGCCTATCGGTCCGCGTTGGAGCGGGGCTTCCGGTTCTACTCGTTCGGCGACGCCATGCTCATCCGCTGACCCTATTCTCGACACGTGCCACCCATCACCTTCACGGCCCGCCCGGCGGGGATCGGCCGCGCCCGGCTCGGCCGCCTCGAGACCGGACACGGGCCGGTGGACACGCCGCAGTTCATGCCGGTTGGCACCCAGGCCACCGTCAAGGCGCTGACCCCCGGCGACCTGCGGACCGCCGGGACCCAGATGCTCCTGGCCAACACGTACCACCTCACCCTGCGTCCCGGCGAGGAGCGGATCGCGACGCTCGGCGGGCTCCACCGGTTCATGGCGTGGGACGGGCCGATCCTCACCGACTCGGGCGGCTACCAGGTCTTCAGCCTCGGCCACCTGCGGACCGTCGACGACGACGGGGTGACGTTCGCGTCGCACCTCGATGGCGATCTCGTCCGCCTGACGCCGGAGGGGGCGATCGCCATCCAGGAGGCGCTCGCCAGCGACGTGGCCATGGTCCTCGACCACCTCGTCGGAGCCGATGGGACGCGGGCCCAGGTCGAGGCCGCCCTGACCCGGACCCACGCCTGGGCGGCCCGCTCGCTCGAGGCCCGCACCCGACCCGAGCAGGCCGTGTTCGGCATCGTCCAGGGCGGCGTGGAGCGTGACCTGCGGGACGCGTCGGCCCGGACGATCGCGGCCATGGCGTTCGACGGCATCGCGATCGGCGGCCTCTCGGTGGGGGAGTCGAAGGCCGCCATGGCCGACGCCCTCCAGGTGGTCGCGGAGGCGCTCGGCGACGACCCGCGGCCGCGCTATCTCATGGGTGTCGGGTCACCCGAGGACTTCTTCGTCGCCGTCGAACACGGGGTCGACCTGTTCGACTGCGTGCTGCCCACCCGGCTGGCCCGCCACGGGCAGCTCTGGACCTCCGAGGGGCGCCTCCGGTTAGCCCACGCGGTTCTCCAGGACGACCCGCGTCCGGTTGATCCGGCCTGTGCCTGCGAGACCTGTCGCGACTACTCGCGGGCGTACCTCGCGCACCTGTTCCGGGCCGGTGAGCTGCTCGTCCATCGGCTCACCTCGGTCCATAACCTCACCTATACTCTCGACCTGATGCGGGCCATCCGCCAGGCGCTCACGGATGGCGGCTACGAGGCCCTTCGCGACCGCGTGACAGGCCAGTTCGCGGCTCCGGACGACGACCCGCAATCAACCGGTAACCAGCCGATACAGGACGCTGTCCAAGACTGATCCTGCGTCGGGAGATGCAAGGGGACGAGACAGGCCGATGGGCAATCGAGACCGCCCCAAGAAGCAGCCGAAGCGCCCGAAGAAGGACAAGGCCCACAAGGCCGCGCCGCCGATGGTCTACGAGCCGACGACGGTGGAGGTCATCAAGCCGGTCCGCAAGCCGCGCGACGAACCCGACGCCGGGTGACCCGCGAAGCCACCCGAGAAGTCAGGAAGGAGCCCGGATCCGGCATGGACGCGACAGCGGCCGCCAAGAGCAAGACCAACGGCGAGAAGCAGGCCAACGGCGAGCGCGCCCGCGCGGTCGATGCCGCCATCCTCCAGATCGAGAAGCAGTTCGGGCAGGGCGCGATCATGCGGCTCGGCGACACCGGCGCCCGGATGGCCGTGGAGGTCATCCCCACCGGCTCGATCGCGCTCGACCTGGCCCTCGGGGTCGGCGGCGTGCCGCGCGGCCGGATCACCGAGATCTTCGGTCCCGAGTCGAGCGGCAAGACGACGCTGTGCTACCACATCGCCGCCAACGCCCAGAAGACCGGCGGGATCGTGGCCTTCATCGACGCCGAGCACGCCCTCGACCCCGGCTATGCCCGGAACCTGGGAGTCAACGTGGACGAGCTCCTCGTCTCGCAGCCGGACACCGGGGAGCAGGCGCTCGAGATCGCGGAAACCCTGATCCGGAGCAGCGGGGTGGACGTCGTCATCGTCGACTCGGTGGCCGCCCTCGTGCCGCGCGCCGAGATCGAGGGCGAGATGGGGGACTCATTCGTCGGCCTCCAGGCGCGGCTCATGAGCCAGGCCCTTCGCAAGCTGACCGGCGCGGTGAGCCGCTCGAACACGGCCCTGGTCTTCACCAACCAGCTCCGCGAGAAGATCGGGGTCATGTTCGGCAACCCCGAGACGACCCCCGGTGGCCGCGCCCTGAAGTTCTACGCCTCGATCCGGATGGACATCCGCCGCATCGAGACCCTGAAGAACGGGACCGATGCGTTCGGCAGCCGGACCCGAGTCAAGGTCGTGAAGAACAAGGTCGCCTCGCCGTTCCGGGTGGCTGAGTTCGACATCCTCTACAACGAGGGCATCAGCCGTGAGGGCGGGCTGCTCGACGTCGGAATCGCCTCGGGCGTGCTGTCGAAGACCGGTGCCTGGTTCAACTACGGCGACACCCGGCTCGGCAACGGGCGCGAGGCGGCGCGCGAGTTCCTGAAGGCGAATCCGGGCACGGCCGATGCCATCGAGGACGAGATCCGCGGCCGGGTGGCGGCCATCACGATCGGCGACGACGGGACCGGGACCCCGCTCGAGGCGGAGGCCACGCCCGCCTGACCAGCCCCAAGCCACCGCCCGACGCCGAGCAGGCATTCGAGATCGCGGGCCGCTTCCTCGGGACGCGGCCGCGCTCCCGCTGGGAGGTCGACCAGCGTCTGCGGAAGGCGGGGGCGGAGGATCGGGTGATCACCGCGACCCTCGAGCGCCTCGAACGGGTCGGCTTCGTGGACGACGTCGCGTTCGCCCAGTGGTGGGTCGACCAGCGTGACCGCTACGCCCCGCGGGGCCGGGCCGCGCTCGAGACCGAGCTCAGAGCCAAGCGTGTGCCGCCCGCGATCATCGCCTCCCTCCGGGACGAGCCGGATGGGGAGTCGGCGATGAGCGAGCACGAACGCGCCGACGCCGCGCTCGAGCGGCACCTCCGGGGCCGGCCGCTCCCCGAGGAGCCCAAGGCGCTCCAGCGGCTCGGGATGTACCTCGTCCGGCGGGGCTTCGACCCGGCCACCGCCCGGGCCGCGCTGCGACGCCGCGGCGCGACCGGGTAACCTCCGCTCTCCGATGCGCTTCGCCCTGATGACCGAGCCCCAGCAGGGGCTCTCCTACGCGGAGATCCTGGCCGCCGCCCGCGCGGCGGAGGAGGCGGGGCTGGAGGCCTTCTTCCGCTCTGACCACTACTCGAGCTTCCCCGGCCCGCCCGACAATCCAACCACGGACGCCTGGGCGACGCTCGCGGGCCTCGCCCGGGAGACCTCGACGATTCACCTCGGCAGCCTCGTCTCGCCGGTGACCTTCCGTCATCCCGGGAACCTGGCGAAGGTTGTCGCCACCGTGGACGAGATGAGCGGCGGCCGGGCGGAGTTGGGGCTGGGCGCCGGCTGGAACGAGCTCGAGCACGCTGGCTACGGCTTCCCGTATCCCTCCCTCCCCGAGCGTTACGACATGCTCGAGGAGGCGCTGACCATTCTCCACGGGCTGTGGGCCGAGCCAGACGGCTGGTCGTTCGAGGGCCGCCACTGGCAGGTTCGCGGAGCCCTCTTCCGCCCCCGACCCACCACGTCGGGGCGCCGCCATCCGCACCTCATCCTCGGCGGCGACGGGGGTGCGCGTCAGGCCCGGCTGGTCGCCACCTGGGCGGACGAGTTCAACCGCACCTCGGCGACTCCGGACCTCCTGCGACCCGCCTACGGCCGGGTGCGGGACGCCTGCGCGGCCATCGGCCGTGACCCGGACGAGATCGTCCTGTCGGCCATGGTCGGGGCCCTGGTGGCCGACACCCCGGCCGACCTCGAGGTGCGCGTCGGAGCCCTCCGCGTGGTGCTCGGCGAGTCCGACGACGCGGACGCCGACGCCTGGCTCGCCCAGCGGCGCAGCCGGTGGATCGTGGGCACGCCGGACCAGGCGTGGGAGCAGATCCGGGCGCTCGAGGCTGCCGGAGCGCAGCGGATCATGCTCCAGGACTTCCTCCCGAGAGACCTCGACATGATCGGGTTGCTGGGCCGGATCGCCGCCGGCTGACCCCCTCGGCGACCAGCCCCGCCGGGCGACCCCCCGGGCGAAACGGAGTAGAGTACCGGCCACCGATCGGCGGAACCGTCCGCTCATCGGTCTGAACGAACACGAGTGCGGGCCCGGCGGGGCACGCCAGACCTGTCCCAGCTCCTGAGAGGAAGGAGCCATGCCTGAGACCATGGCCGTGGTCGCCTTGCTGGTGATCGCCGGCATCCTGGGCGCCATCCTCGGCTACGTCACGCGCCGGGTGATGACGGCCACCAAGATCCGCAACGCCGAGTCCTATGCCGAGCGCCTGATCGCCGACGCGCGGACCAAGCAGAAGGAGATCGTCCTCGGGGGCAAGGACGAGGTCCTCCAGTCTCAGCGGGCGGCGGAGGAGGAGGCGCGGGAGCGGCGGAACGACCTGCAGCGCCAGGAACGGCTGCTCCTGGACCGATCCGAGAGCCTCGACCGCAAGTCCGAGGCCCTCGAGCGCCGCGAGGCGGTCGCCGAGGAGCGCGTGGCCGAGGCGGAGGCCGAGAAGGCCCGTCTCGCCGCCCTGCGCGACCAGCAGCTGATGTCCCTGGAGCAGATCGGCGGCCTCTCGGCGGCCGAGGCGCGCCAGCGCCTGATCCGCGAGATCGAGTCGGAGGCCGAGGCCGAGGCCGCGCACCGCGTCCGTGAGATCGAGCGCCGGGCCGTGGAGGACGGCGAGGAGCGCTCCCGCCGGATCCTGACCACGGTAATGCAGCGGATGGCCGCCGACCACACGTCGGAAGCGACGGTCACCGTCGTCCACCTGCCGACCGACGAGATGAAGGGCCGGATCATCGGCCGCGAGGGCCGCAACATCCGGGCCCTCGAGCAGGCAACCGGGGTGGACCTGATCATCGACGACACGCCCGAGGCGGTCGTCCTATCGGGCTTCGACCCCGTCCGGCGGGAGGTGGCCCGGATGGCGCTCACCAAGCTCATCGCCGACGGCCGGATCCATCCGGGCCGGATCGAGGAGACGGTCGCCAAGTCGCGCCAGGAGATCGAGGTCGTCATGCGCCAGGCTGGGGAGCAGGCGGCGTACGACGCCGGCGTCCCGGGCCTCCACACCGAGCTCATCCGCCTCCTCGGCCGGCTGAAGTACCGGACCAGCTACGGGCAGAACGTCCTGAACCACTGCGTCGAGACCGCGCGCCTGGCCGGGATGCTGGCCGGCGAGCTGGGAGCCAACACGGCCGATGCCAAGAAGGGCGGCCTGCTCCACGACATCGGCAAGGCGGTCGACCACGAGGTCGAGGGCCCGCACGCCCAGATCGGCGCCGACATCGCCGCTCGGCACGGCGTGGCGCCCGACGTCTGCAACGCGATCGCCGCTCATCACCAGGAGGTCGAGCAGGAATCGGTCGAGGCCACCGTGGTCCAGATCGCGGACGCGATCAGCGCCTCGCGGCCCGGCGCCCGGGGCGAGGCCCTGGACAGCTACATCAAGCGCCTCGACGACCTCCAGCAGATCGCGCTCAGCTTCCCCGGGGTCGAGCGCTGCTACGCCATCCAGGCCGGCCGCGAGGTCCGGGTCCTGGTCAGCCCCGAGGAGATCGACGACGTGGCCTCCTCCCGGCTGGCTCGTGACGTCGTCCGGAAGATCGAGGAGCAGCTCCAGTACCCGGGCCAGATCAAGGTCACCGTGATCCGCGAGACGCGCGCCGTGGACTACGCCCGATGACCGACCGCGCCGCCACGATGCGGTGCCTGGTCATCGGCGACATCATCGGCAAGCCGGGCCGGCTGGCGGTCGAGCACGCCCTGGTCGATCTCCGGCGCGAGCTGGACGTGGACTTCGTCATCGCCAACGGCGAGAACCTGGCGGCGGGCGCGGGCCTGACCCCGAGCCTGGCCGAGGGCCTGCTCGAGACCGGGGTCGACGTCATCACCAGCGGCAACCACATCTGGGACAAGCGCGAGATCTATGACTACCTCGACACCGACGCGCCGGTGCTCCGGCCCGCCAACTACCCCGACGACGCCCCCGGCCGCGGCTGGCTGATCACGACGCTCGCCGATGGCACGCCGGTCGCGGTCATCAACCTCATGGGCCGGGTGTACATGAACCAGCTCGACTCGCCGTTCATCCTGGCCGACACCCTGCTCGACGGGGTGGGGGAGCCGCTCCCGCCACTCCGCTTCGTCGACTTCCACTGCGAGATCACCTCCGAGAAGAACGCCATGGGCTGGCACCTCGACGGGCGGGTCACCGCGGTCATCGGGACCCATACCCACGTCCCGACCGCGGACGCCAAGGTCCTGCCCCAGGGCACCGCCTACCTGAGCGACGTGGGCATGACCGGACCCCGTGACTCGGTGATCGGGTTCCGGCTCGACACCGTCCTGCCGCGCTTCCTGCGCCACCTGCCGACCCGCTTCGAGGTGGCCGAGGGCCCGGTCAACCTGAACGCGGCGCTGATCGAGGCAGACCGATCGACCGGCCGGGCACAGTCGATCCAGCTCATCCAGCGCCTGGTCGAGGTCTGACGCCGCTGACCTCGAGCTCTCGGTCCCGGCGGCCGCCTCGCCCCGCCCCGCTGGGCGCCCTGGTCGGTCCGACCGCCTCCGGCAAGACCGATCTGTCCCTGGCGCTGGCCACCGCCCTCCCGATCGAGATCCTCGTCGCCGACTCCCGGCAGGTGTACTGCGGGATGGACATCGGCACCGCGAAGGTCGGCGCCGCCGAGCGCGCCCGCGTCCCACACCACCTCCTCGACCTGGTCGAGCCCGACGAGCCGTTCACCGTCGCCCAGTGGACCGACGCGGCTCGGGCGGTCGTTCCCGAGGTCGCGGCCCGCGGCGCGCTGCCGCTGGTCGTCGGCGGGACCGGCCTGTACGTGAGCGCCCTGGTCGACGGGTTCGACTTCGCCGGCCAGCCCTGGAGCCCGGAGGTCCGCCAGCGGCTCGCGGAGGAGCTCGACGCGGAGGGCTTGGCCGTACTCGCCGAGCGGCTCGGGCGCCTCGACCCGGGCGCCGCCGCGATGACCGACCTCCGCAACCCGCGCCGCGTCCTCCGCGCCCTCGAGCGGGCCGAGGCCGCCGCTGGGGGATCGGCTTACACCGTAAGGGCGGACCCGTACCCGGGACGCCTCGGGCTGCTGGGCCTGACCCGGCCTCTGGCCGTGCTCGACCGTCGGATCGGGGAGCGGGCGGCCGCGATGTTCGCCAGCGGTCTGCTGGCCGAGACTCGCGCGCTCCTCGAGCGCGGCCTGGACCCGACCCTGCCCGCCCTGGCCAGCCACGGGTACGCCGAGGCGGTCCGCCACCTTGCGGGGGAGTGGAGCCTCGAGGAGGCCATCGCCGGGACCGCCCGGCGGGTGCGCCGCTACGCCCGTCGCCAGCTCAGCTGGTTCCGGCGCGATCGGCGGATCGCGTGGCTCGACGCTGGGGATCGGCCGGCTGACGACCCGGACCTCGTCCGGCAGGGGAGCGATCTCCTGCGGCGGCTGGCCCTGGGCTAGGATGGCCGCCGGATGAGCCGCTCCACCACGAAGACCATCGAGGTCACGCCGCCGCCCGAGCGCGCGTTCCTCGTCGCGCTCGAGTCGTCGGGGGCGGAGCGGTGGCCGGTCGAGCGGCGCCTGGCCGAGCTCGGGGCGCTGGCCATGGCCGCAGGCGCGGAGGTGGTCGGGAGCGCCTCGCAGAAGCGGGCCCATCCCGACCCGACCTGGTACCTCGGGAAGGGCCGCGCGGCGGAGCTGGCCGACGAGAAGGCGATGTCCGGCTTCACCCTCCTCGTCGTCGATGACGAGCTGAGCGCCAACCAGCAGCGAAACCTCGAGCAGCTCCTCGACGGCAAGGTCGTCGACCGGAGCGCCCTGATCCTCGACATCTTCGCCCGCCACGCCCGGACCCGCGAAGGACGGCTCCAGGTCGAGCTCGCCCAGCTCGAGTACCACCTCCCGCGGCTGACCCGGATGTGGACCCACCTGTCGCGGACCGCCGGCGGGATCGGGACCCGGGGACCCGGCGAGAGCCAGCTCGAGACCGACCGTCGCCGAATCCGGGAGAAGATCCATCGGCTCCGCGCCGAGATCGACCAGGTCAAGCGCCATCGCGCGACCGCCGGCCGGCGCCGGGATCGGTCCGAGGTTCCAGTCGTCGCTCTGGTCGGCTACACGAACGCCGGCAAGTCCACCCTCCTGAACGCGCTGACCGATGCCGACGCGTTCGTGGCCGACATGCCGTTCGCCACCCTCGATCCGACCTCGCGCCGGATCACGCTCGACTCGCACCGCCAGGTCGTCCTGACCGACACGGTGGGCTTCATCAACAAGCTGCCTCATGACCTTGTGGACGCCTTCCGGGCCACCCTCGAGGAGGTCCTGCGCGCTGACCTCCTGCTCGAGGTGGTCGATGCCTCCGACCCGGACTTCATCGCCCAGCAGGAGACCGTCCGAACCGTGCTCGACGAGCTCGGGGCGGGGGACACCCCGCGGATCCTCGTGTTCAACAAGCTCGACCGGCTGAACGGGGCCCTGGCCTCGGCCGGGCCGCAACCGTCGGACGACGACGTCGCCTATGTCAGCGCCCTTGCCGGTGACGGGCTCGATGGCCTCCGGGAACGGATCGCGACCGCCCTCCGGGGGCGCCTGGTCGCCGTGGACGCGGTCGTGCCGTACCCCCGGGCCGAGCTCCTGGCCCGCGCCCGGAGCGCCGGCGAGGTCACCGAGCGGTTCACCGACGACGGGGTCCGGATCGTGGGCCGCCTGCCCCAGTCGCTGGCCGGCGAGGTCCACGCGGCGGCGTTGCCGTCGAGCGCGAGCCGCAACGGGAGCGGCACCAAGCCGGCTGAAAGGCGCTAACCGGCCTAGCTCTGCATACCGACGAGGACCTGACCCGCGGCTTGGTGCTCGCGAGGCGCCGCTCCTCGAAGCAAATCCGGGGCGCGAGCGCCCTCGACCCCTCTCCCCGGGCCCTCCTATCACTTCCGCAAATGGAAGTTATGTTGCGTCAGACACGAATTGAGGCAGGCTGGAGGCGAGAGTTGGGTGCGGCGCACTCATTGACGTGGGTGGACGAGAAGATCAGGCGTTCGAGATACACCTCGTTGCAGGTGGCCGGATCGTCGCCGGTGACCACGATTCGGACACGCGTGACCGGGACGAGGCTGGTCAGGCCTTCCTCCGCGGCGGCCGCCTCGTGCCAGATCTGCTGGCAGACCTCCGGGTCGACGTCCCCGCAGTCCACCTGGAACGGCCCGCGCGCAGTGAGGTACGCGAACAGGGCGAAGAAGATCCCGGCGATGATGACGAGCGGGAGGAACACCCGGAGGGCCATCGGATCTCCTTACGCGCGGGTTAGTCGCCGGTGGGGATCTGGACGCCGAGCGTGACGGCCGCTGCCACGACGGCCACGGCCAGGGCCAGGGACTCGGTGGCCGACAGCGCGGCGTCGCCGCCCAGCGCCTGGAAGAGCTCCCACGGCAGCGCCCCGAAGATGACCGGCGCCAGGGTCCAGGCCAGCACGACCACGGTCGGCGCCACGGCGCCCGGCAGGTTCAGGGCCCGGGTCGCGACGCCGGTCAGGAGGCCCAGGAAGGCCGCCAGCAGCAGGATCAGGACGACGGCCGGCTCCTGGGCCGCCCCGGAGCCTTCCACGAGCCGCACGAGGCCCTGCTGGACCACGGCCACGACGCCGGTGAGCAGGATCGTGAGGAGGACGGCCCGCGCGCCTCTCAAAAGATCCCCTCCCCTGCCTGCTCCTCGAGGATCTCGGCGATCCGGGCCGCGATCTTGTGGGTCGTCCCGATCCCGAGCGTGACGACGGCCTCCCCGGGCCGGAGCTTGTAGCCGACGTAGTCGGCGGTCTCGGCACTGCTCCCCGCCGCGTAGGCCGGAACCGTGGACACGCGCTCGATGGCGTCCGCCAGCTCCTCCGCGGTCACAATCGTGGTGTCCGGATCTCGCGCGGCGAAGACGTCGGCCACGACGACCTCGTCGGCATCACGGAACGCCTCGGCGTACGCGTCGAACATGGCCCGGGTCCTGGCGAAGGTGTGCGGCTCGATCACGGCCCACAGCCGGCGATCGCCGACCCGCTGCCGGGTGCCGGCCAGGGCGGCCCGGACCTCGGTCGGGTGATGCGCGTAGTCGTCGTAGACGAGCACGCCGGCAGTATCCGTGATGAGCTCCAGGCGCCGGGCGGCCCCGCTGAAGCCCGCCAGAGCCTCCTGGAGCTCCCCAGGGCCGATTCCGAGCTCCCGACCCATGACGAGCGATCCGACCGCGTTCAGCACGTTGTGGGCGCCCGCCAGCGGCGAGCGGAAGCGCGTCCCCCACAGGTCGAACGCGGTGCCCGCGGCGTCGTACGCGACCTCGATGGCGTCCGAATCGGTGCCGGGACCGTAACGGACGATCCGACCCGTCCAGCCGCCGGTCCGCGCGAGCAGCGAGTCGATCCCGGTATCCCCGGCCGCGGCGACCAGCAGCCGGCCGCCCACCCGCTCATCGGTCGCCATCCCGTCGAGGAACCGGCCGAACATGTCGACCACCGCGGCCTCGTCGGCGAAGACGTCGGGATGGTCCATCTCGATGGTCGTCAGCAGCACGGCGGCCGGGTGGAGATGGAGGAAGTTGCCGTCGTACTCGTCGGCCTCGGCCAGGAACACCGCTCCCCCGCCGGCGCGGGCGGAGGCGCCCCAGGCCGGGACCATGGCGCCGACCTCGACGGTCGGATCGCCGCCGGCGGCGACGAGGAGGTGGCCGAGCAGCGCGGTGGCGGTCGACTTGCCGTGGGTGCCGGCGACGGCCACCCCCAGCCGACCACGCTCCCCCATCAGCTCGCCGAGGATCGCCTGCCAGGCGTCCACCGCGATGCCGTGCTCGCGGGCGGCGACGATCTCGGGCAGGTCCGGCACGAGCCGGAGCGCAGCCGACACGGCGACCCGCTCAACGCCGTCGAGATGCGCCGGATCGTGCCCGGTCAGGACGCCGACTCCGGCCGCGGCGAGCGGGGCGGTGTACTCCGACGAACCCGCGGCGTCACAGCCATCCACCCGAGCGCCCGCCGACGCGGCCAGGAGCGCGGTCCCGGCCGCTCCCGCCCCGGCGATGCCGATGACGTGGATTCGCTCGCCGGAGCGCACCATCAGCCGGCTTCGATCTCCCGCTGGCCCAGCTCGAGGGTGGCCAGGGCGGCCGCCGCCTTGTTGCCTTCGCGATCGTGGGTGAACACGTGACGCTCGACGGTGGCCGGATGCCCGCGCCGGCAGGCTGCTACGAAATGGAGCCCACGTGGCTTGTCCGTTGCCCCACCGTCGGGCCCGGCGATGCCGGTCACCGAGACGCCGAGGTCGGCGTCGAACCGGTCCCGCACGCCCTCGGCCATGGCGGCCGCGACCTCGGCGCTGACCGCACCATGGGTGGCGAGCAGCTCCGCCTCCACGCCGAGCTCGACCTCCTTGGCCAGGTTCGAGTAGGCAATCACCCCGCCGAGGTAGTACCGGCTCGCGCCGGGCACCATCGTGACCACGTGGCCGATCAGGCCGGCGGTCGACGACTCGGCGCTGACGAGGGTCCCCTCGCGGGCGAGCAGCGCCGCGCCGAGGGCAGCGGCGGCGGCCTCGAGATCGGCCTCGGTAGGGGCAGTCATCGGTCCACTTCTCCTATCGGTAGTTGGTGAACTGGAGGGCGACCGGGTAGTCGAGGGCGCGGAGGTCGGCGATCACCGCCTGGAGCTCGTCCTTCTTCGGCGAGATGACCCGCAACGCGTCGCCCTGGATCGAGACCTTGGCCTTCGGAAACCGGTCCCGGACGTGCTTCGAGAGCTCCCGCGCCTGGTCGGCGTTCAGGCCCCGCCTCAGGCCGATGACCTGGCGGACCGTGCCGCCCGCCGCCGGCTCGGTCTTGCCCCAGTCGAAGATCTTCAGCGAGAGGCCGCGTTTGGTGGCCTTCGACTGGACGAGGTCCTTCACCGCGGCCGCCCGGAAGTCGTCGTCGGCTTGGAGCGTGATCTCGGTCTTGCCCAGCTCGAGGGTGCAGCGCGAGTTCTTGAAGTCGTACCGGGTCGCGATCTCGCGACGCACCTGGTCGAGCGCGTTCACCAGCTCCTGCTGGTCGAAGTCGCTCACGACGTCAAACGAGAAGTCAGCCATGGCCCAATCCTAGTCGCCCGGCACGAGGGCGCGGATCGACCACTCGACGGTGGCGCCGGCGGCCCCCATCGGCGAGATCACGTAACCGTTCAGGACGAGATGGACGTGCCCGGCGTCCCCCACCCGGAGCCGGATCCGCTCGTCGGCCCGCAGGCTGAGCGACGTCCCGGGCGGCTGGTCGATGCCCGACACCCCGGCGCGGGGGACGCCGTCCTCCTCGAGGACCAGGGACGTGGCCCCGTCGCGAACCTCGAGCGTGCCGGTCAGACCGGTGGCCGGCACGATCGTGACCCGGCGCACAGTCTCGACCGGAGCGGCGCCGCTCGCCTCCGCCGTCGCGGCGCTGACCCGGAGCTCCCAGGTCCCGACTCCCAGGGTCATCGGCACGCTGAAGGACCCATCGAGATCGGCGCTGACCGTCTCCGGCTCAGGGGCGGTCGGGCTCCAGGGCGGGACGGTGACCGGCTGGGAGGCGAGGTTCAGGACCTCGAAGCTCGGGGTCGGGGCCCCGATCAGGATCGGCCGCACCGTCACGCTCGCTCCGGGGGCGGCGATCCCGGCGACCCGGATCGGGCCGGCGATGACCGCGTCGGCCTCCGGCGAGGTCAGGCTTGGAGCGCCGCCCGGCAGCGGCGTGGCGGCGTCGAGGGCCACCGTGATCGTCCGGGTCACGGGGTCCGAGGCGCGGCCGGTCACCGGATCGGTCGCCATCAGGGTAATCACGTTCGAGCCGGGCAGGAGCTCGACCCGGATCGAGAACGCCCCGCTGTCCGACGCGGTGGTGGTCGGGTTCTCGCGAAGCCCATCGACGGTGATCTCGGCGTTCGGGACCGTGCTGCCGCGGACGAGGTACGAGGTGCCGCCGTAGGCGACCAGGTCGGTCGCCGGGTCGGTCACCGCCAGGTCCGGCGTCCCGGCAAAGGTCAGGAACTGCGAGCCCAGGTAGGCGACCAGGGCCACCACGAGGACGAGCAGCGCAAGCCGGACGACTCGCGCGGTGGTGATGACCGCCCCGCCACGAGGCTCGATCGGCCCGGTCTTGGAGGGCGGAACGATCGGCGGGGGCTTGACCCGGGGAGCGCCGGCCGGCTCGGTCTCGAGCCGGTACAGGTCCACGCACCACTCGGGGTCGAGCCCCAGGTACTGGGCGTAGTTGCGGACGAAGCCGCGGGTGTAGACGGGACTCGGCAGGTCCCGGTAGTCACCGGCCTCGAGGGCGGCCAGGTAGCGGGCGCGGATCCGGGTGTCGCGCTCGACGCGGGCGATGTCCCAGCGCTTCCCCTCGCGGGCCGCCCGGAGCGTCTGCCCCAGCGTGCGGCCGGCATCGGTCATTCGTCATCCTCACCCGGACCGATCTCCCCGCCCCAGCCGTCGGGCGTGATGAGCACCTCGCGGAAGCGGCTCCCGTCGGCGGGGCCGACGATGCCGCGATCCTCCATCTGGTCGAGGATCCGGGCCGCCCGGGCGTAGCCGACCCGCAGCCGGCGCTGGAGGAGCGAGGCCGAGGCCTTGTCCGAGCGGCGGACGATGTCGATGGCCTGGCGGAGCAGCGGGTCCGCGTCGCCGGCCGCGTCGCTCCCGTCGCCGTTCCGGCTGTCGCGGCGGGTGGCCGTGATCTCCGTCCGGTAGTGGGGGGCGCCCTGTCCCTTCCAGAAGCGGGCGAGAGCCTCGATCTCGGGATCGGTCACGAGCACGCCCTGAAGCCGGGTGGCCCGTGGCGCGTCGATCGGCAGGTACAGCATGTCGCCCCGTCCGAGGAGGTCCTCCGCGCCGGTCGCGTCGAGGATCGTCCGGCTGTCGACCCCGCTGGTCATGGCGAACGCGATCCGCGACGGGATGTTGGCCTTGATCAGGCCGGTCACCACTTGGACCGATGGCCGCTGGGTGGCGACGACGAGGTGGATGCCGGTCGCGCGGGCCAGCTGGGCGATCCGGGTGATCGTGGCCTCGACCTCGAAGGCGCTCATCATCATCAGGTCCGCCAGCTCGTCGATGACGACCACGATGTACGGCATCCGCGGCTCGTCCTGGCGCAGCTCGGCGTTGTAGCCGCCGATGTTCCGGACCCCGCGCCGGGCGAACTCGTGGTACCGGCTCTCCATCGCCCCGACGGTCCATTTCAGCGCGTTCACCGCCTTCTCGGTGTCGACGATGACCTCGGTCAGCAGGTGGGGCAGGCCGCGATACTGCGCCAGCTCGACGCGCTTGGGGTCGATCAGGATGAGCTTCACCTCGTCTGGCCTGGCGCGCATGACGAGCGAGCAGATGAGCGCGTTGACGCACACGCTCTTGCCGCTCCCCGTCGCGCCGGCGATCAGCAGGTGCGGCATCCGGCCGAGGTCGGCGGCAACCGGCTGGCCGGCCACGTCCTGGCCGAGGGCGAACGCCAGCTCGCCCTCGCTGGCGACCTGCTGGAGCGCCTTCGAGCCGAGCACCTCCTTCAGGGTCACCAGGTCGAAGGCTGCGTTCGGGATCTCGATGCCGACGTACGGCTCGCCCGGGATCGGCGCCTGGATCCGGATCGATCGGGCCGACAGGGCGAGGGCCAGGTTGTCGGCCAGGCCCTGGATCCGGCTGAGCTTGATTCCCGGCTCGACGTCCAGGGCGTACTGGGTGACGACCGGGCCCTCCTGGATGCGCGCCACCTTCACGCCGATGTCGAAGCTCGCCAGGGTGTCCCGGATGCGCTGGCCCTTGGCCGTGAGGTCCATCTGCGCCGGTCCGTTGCCCGGCGCGTCCGCCAGGAGGCTCAGGCTCGGCAGGATCCACTCCTGGGCCGCGGTCTCGAGGGCGGCGTCGACCGCAACCGGCTCCCCCACCTCGGCCAGGTGGGCCTCCTCGCTGTCGTCGAGGTCCTCGTTGGTGGCCGGCGGCGGGCTCACGATCGGCACGGCCACGCCGGTGGCCGAGGCCGCGGCCGCGGCCGCGGTGGCGGGCTCGGCCCGCTGGCGGCGGAGGATGAGCGGCGGCTCGTCGGGGACCGGCTTCGGGTTGGACACGCCCGGCTTCGTGGCCACTCCCCCGCTGGCGGCGGCCGCGGCTGCGGCCGCCGGGCCGACCTCTTGGCGGTGCTGCCACGCGGCGAACACGTCCCCGATCGTCATGTTGAAGAACAGCAGGAAGCCGACGACGAGGAGCAGGAACAGGACGATGGCCGCGCCGGCGCTGCCGAGCAGGTAGACCAGCGGAGCGCACATCAGGGTCCCGATGACCCCTCCCCCGTCCCCCGCGGGGACGACCGCCCCGGGCCCGCCGACCGCCAGCTGGAACAGGCCGAGCAACGACAGGGTCACGAGGAGCACGCCGAGCGCCGAGATGATCCGCTCGGTGGGTACGGTCTTCATCCAGAGCAGGAGCGCCGCGAGCAGCAGCAGGGCCGGGGCGAAGAAGATCCCCCAGCCGAGCATCGTCTCGAGGAAGCCGCGCCACATCGCCACGCCCTGGGCGGCGTCGGGGGTCAGGATCGCGAGCAGCGAGATGAGGGCCAGAACAACGAGCACGATGGCGCCGACCTCGCGGATCACGCGGCGGCTGATCTTGATCCCGGTGTTCGCTGCCCGTCGGGCCCGCTTCTGGCGGCGCGAGCGGGACTTGGCCCTGGCCAACGGCGTCAGACCTCGAGCACGATGGGCAGGATCATCGGTCGTCGGTGGGTCTTCTGGTAGAAGAAGCGGCTGAGCTCGTCGTGGATCTTGGCCTTCAGGTAGCCCGGCTCGGCGCGCTGGCCCTCGCCGTCCTGCTCGAGCGCTCGCGCGAGGTGGGCGCGCGCCTCCTCCATCAGCGGGTCGTCGGGATCGTGGAGGAACCCGCGGCCGGTGAGGTCCGGGCCGCTGACCGGGCGTCCGGTGGCCGCGGCCACGGTGAGGGCCACGGTGACCACGCCGTCCACCGAGAGCGCGCGCCGGTCGCGGAGTATCACCCCGTCGACCCCGTCCACCGCCGCCAGGCCGTCGACGAGGACCGCGCCGGCCGTCACGCTGCCCGCCAGGCGGGCCCGCTTCCCGTCGTACTCGACCACCTGGCCATTCTGCAGGACGAAGATCTTGTCGACGCCGACCCCGGCCCCCTCGGCCAGGAGGGCGTGCTGGACGAGCATCCGGTACTCGCCGTGGACCGGGATGAAGTGGCGCGGCTTGGCCAGGCCGAGCATGAGCTTGAGCTCCTCGCGCGAGCCATGGCCCGAGACGTGGCAGTGGGTGATGGGCTCGTAATGGACCATCGCCCCTTCCTTGAACAGGTTGTCGATCGTCCGGGCGACCGCCTCCTCGTTGCCCGGGATCGGCGACGCCGACAGGATCACCGTGTCGCCGGGCACGATCGTGATGTTCCGGTGGTCGCGGTTGCTCATCCGGGTCAGGCCCGACATCGGCTCGCCCTGCGAGCCGGTCGTGACCACCATCAGGCGCTCGGGCTCGAGCTTGTCGAGCTGGTCCTTCCTGACCACGGTGCCGTCGCGCCCGTCGAGATAGCCCAGCTCGGTCGCGATGGCCGCGTTCTGCTCCATGCTCCGACCGATGAGCACCACCTTGCGGCCGTGCTCGGCGGCGGCATCGATCGCCTGCTGCACCCGACCGATGTTCGACGCGAAGGTCGCCATGATGACCCGGCCCTCGGCCGCCCCGATGAGCTGGCGGAGCGACTCCCCCACCGTGGCCTCCGACAGGGTGTAGCCCTCGCGTTCGGCACGGGTCGAGTCGGACAGGAGGAAGTCGACGCCCTCTCGACCGGCCTGGGCGATGAGCCCGAGATCGGCACGCGTCCCGTCAGGTGGGGTGTGGTCGAACTTGAAGTCCCCGGTGTGGATCACCGTCCCGCGGGCGTGGCGGATGATGTACCCCACCCCACCCGGGATCGAGTGGTTGACCCGGAACGGGGTGATCGCGAACCGCCCGACGCTGAACTCGACCCCCGGCTCGACCTCGTGGAGGGTCGTCGCCCCGAGGAGCTTGTGCTCCTTCAGCTTGCCGGTGACCAGGCCGATGGTCAGCTTGGTGGCATGGATCGGGGTGCCGCTGATCCGGGGCAGGACGTAGGGCAGGCCGCCGGTGTGGTCCTCGTGGCCGTGGGTGAGCACGATCCCCCGCACCCGTTGGCGCTGATCGGCCAGGTACGTGGGGTCCGGCACGACCAGGTCGATGCCGAGCATGTCGGGGTCCGGGAACGCGAGGCCGCAGTCGACGACGACGATCTCGTCATCGGCCTCGATGGCGGTGATGTTCTTCCCGACCTCGCCGACCCCACCCAGCGGGATGATGCGGAGCGTATTTGCCATCCGGTCCTTTCAGAACAGCGTCAGTTGATCGTCGTCATGGCCGGCCGGCATCGGTGCCTCGCCGGCCGCGTCACCGGGACCCACCGGCAGAGCCGTCGATGCCGCGGGCTCGGCCAGCTCGGCCGCGAGAGCCGCGCGGGCCTCGAGGAGCGCCGCCGGCAGCGCCCGGAAGTCCCGGGCCAGCGTCTCGCGCAGCGCAGTCTGCCGGAGCGCGGCAGCGGGATGGTACATCGGGAGCACAAACCGGCTGCCTGATCGGCGGAGCCGGCCGTGGACCTCCGAAATTCGCGCCCCGGGCAGGTAGCGCTGGAGCGAGTAGCGGCCCAGGGTCACGACCAGGACCGGGTCGAGCGCCCGCTCCTGGCCGTCGAGATACGGGCTGCAGGCGCTGATCTCGCCCGGTTCCGGATCGCGGTTGCCTGGCGGGCGGCACTTCACGACGTTCGTGATGAACACGTCCTGCCGGCGCCAGCCGATGGTGCCGAGCATCTCCTCGAGGAGCTGCCCGGCGGCGCCCACGAACGGGCGCCCCGTGGCGTCCTCGCGCTGGCCGGGGCCCTCCCCGACCAGCAGGACGTCGCTGATCGGGTTCCCCTCCCCAGGGACGGCCATGGTCCGGCCGACCGCCAGGGGACAGCGGGTACAGGCCCGCACCTCGGCCGCGATCGCGGCGAGATCGGCCTCCCCGCTCATGCGGGGATTGTGGCCCTTACGAGCGCTCCGCGTCGGACCCGGCCGCGGCCCCGACGCCGGAACGGGCCATGTGCCGCTCCATCGCCGCGCGACGGCTGAGGTTGACGCGACCCATCCGGTCGATCTCGGTGACCACGACCATCAGCTCGTCGCCGATGCTGACTACGTCCTCGACGCGCGGGACGCGGTAGTCGGCCAGCTGGCTGATATGGACGAGGCCCTCCTTGCCCGGCAGGATCTCGACGAAGGCACCGAAGTTCATGATCCGGGTGACCTTGCCGAGGTACTCCTTGCCGACCTCGACGTCGCGGGTCAGGCCCTCGATCCAGCGGACCGCCTTCTCGGCAGCCTCGCCGTCGGTGGCCGCGATCTGGATCGTCCCGTCGTCCTCGACGTTGATCTCGGTGCCGGTCTCGGCGGTGATCTGGCGGATCACCTTGCCGCCGGCGCCGATGACGTCGCGGATCTTGTCGACCGGGATCTTGATCGTCGTGATCCGCGGCGCGTACGGGCTCAGCTCGGATCGGCTGGCGCTGATGACCGCGGTCATCTTGTCGAGGATGAACAGCCGGGCGACGCGAGCCTGCTCAAGGGCATCGCGGAGGATCTCCGGCGTGATGCCGGCCACCTTGATGTCCATCTGGAGCGCGGTCACGCCCTCGGCCGTGCCGGCGACCTTGAAGTCCATGTCCCCGTACGCGTCCTCCTTGCCGGTGATGTCGGTCAGGACCGCGTAGCGGTTCGTGTCGGGGTCGGTGATCAGGCCCATCGCCGCACCGGCCACCGGGGCCGAGATCGGCACGCCGGCGTCCATCAGGGCCAGGGTGCTGCCGCACGTGCTGGCCATCGAGGTCGAACCGTTGGACGAGACGACCTCGCTGACGACGCGGATCACGTAGGGGAACTCGTCCACCGGCGGAAGAACCGGCACCAGGGCCCGCTCGGCGAGCGCCCCGTGGCCGATCTCGCGGCGGCCGGGGCCCCGCATCGGACGTGACTCGCCCACCGAGTACGGCGGGAAGTTGTAGTGGTGCAGGTACCGCTTCTCGGTCTCCGGCGAGATCGTGTCCAGGCGCTGGACGTCGCTCGAGGGGCCGAGGGTGGCGATCGACAGGGCCTGGGTCTGGCCACGGGTGAACAGGCCGGACCCGTGGGTGCGCGGCAGGATCCCGACCTCGACCGAGATCGGCCGGATGGTCGTCGTGTCACGCCCGTCGATCCGGATGTTCTCCGACAGGACGAGCTCGCGGACGCTGGCCTTGGTCAGGACGTCCATGAGGGCCGATCCGATGCCATGACGGCGCCGGACGTCCTCGAGGGCCTGGCCCTGCTCGGCGCGGTTGTAGGCCTCCTTGCCGCGCCGCACCTCGGCGGCGATGTCGGCCCGGATGGCGTCCAGCCGCTCGACCAGGTTGCCGGTCAGGCTGATGAACAGCTCGGCGGTGGCCTCCGCGTCGGGCATCGCCCGATGGGCGGCCGCGTGGTCCTTGCCGAAGATGAAGCGCATGAGGTCGGCGAGCTTGTAGCTGCCGGCATCGGGGTAGAGCTGGTAGGCCAGCTCGAGCGTGTCGAAGACGGCCGACGGCTCCCAGGTGACGTCGTTCGGCAAGTGCCGAAGGACGAACGGGAGGTCGAAGCCGACGTTGTGGGCAACGACCGGGGCGGAGCCGGCCCACTCGACGAACTTGGGCAGCACCTCGGCCGCGGTCTGAGCGGTCGACACGTCGTCGTCGGTCAGGCCGTGGACCTGGTGCCCGATGATGGAGCGGCCGGGGTTCACGAGCGACTCGAAGCGGTCGACGACCGCACCGTCGCGGACCTTCAGGGCGGCGAGGTCCACGATGTAGCCGTTCTCCGGCTTCATGGCCGTCGTCTCGACGTCGAGGATCACGAACTCCGCGCCCGGCTTGCCGAGCGCCTTGCCGAGCTTGACGATCGAGTCGGCCCTGGGCCCGAGGAACGGCGTCCGCTTCTGGGTCCCGGAGTTGGTGACCAGCTTCTCCTGGATCTCGATCGACTTCTGGAGCTCGTTGTGGCCCCAGGTGATCGCGTCGAGCATGACCGCCTCGGGCAGGATCTTGGCCCCGGCCTCGACCATCATGATCGCGTCGCGGGTGCCCGCCACGACCAGGTCCATGTCGCTTTCGTCGAGCTGGCTGGTCGTCGGGTTGGCGACGAACTCGCCGTTGATCCGGCCCACCCGGACGGCGCCGACGGGACCGAGGAACGGGATCCCGCTCACGCTCAGCGCGGCGGAGGCGCCGTTCACGGCGAGGATGTCAGGGTCATTCTCCTGGTCCGCCGAGAGGACGGTCAGGACGACCTGGACGTCGTTCTTGTAGCCCTTCGGGAACAGGGGGCGAATCGGTCGGTCGGTGAGGCGCATGGCCAGGATGGCCGCCTCAGACGGGCGCGACTCGCGCTTGATGAAGCCGCCCGGGATCTTGCCCGCGGCGTACATCCGCTCCTCGTAGTCCACGGTGAGCGGGAAGAAGTCGATCCCCTCGCGGGGCTCCGACGAGACGGCGGTGGCGAGCACGACGGTGTCGCCGTAGCGGAGCACGACCGCTCCATCCGCCTGCTCGGCG
>DATBIW010000053.1:0-10425 GCA_036556745.1 Candidatus Limnocylindria bacterium
GTGACGACCGACTTCCCCCGCCTCCAGGCCGGCGACCTGGCGAGCCTGGCGCCCCTCGTCTCGTCCGGGGACGTCGAGCGGGTCGTGCTCGGCTGGCCGGGGTACGTGAGCCTGCCGGAGGACCCGCTGACCTACTACCTGCTCATCCCCGACCGCAACGCCATCCGGGCCGAGATGGAGCGCCTGGTGGGCGCCGACGCCCTGGTCGGCTGGTACCTGGGCACCCTCGACGAGGGCCCGCCGAGCTGATGGAACGCCCCGGGCGGAGCCCATACAATCGGCGAGGCGTGGGAT
Source organism: Candidatus Limnocylindria bacterium (assembly GCA_036556745.1). Taxonomy (GTDB): domain Bacteria; phylum Chloroflexota; class Limnocylindria; order QHBO01; family QHBO01; genus DASTEQ01. Next base: position 295 of record DATBIW010000053.1, read on the forward strand.
TCCGGGCGCGATGAGCACGAGCGGATCGCTGACCATCGGCCAGCAGCTGCAGTCGATTCCGCCGCGGGCGGTGGCGGTGCTGGCCGCCGCGGTGACGGCCATCACCGTGCTGGCGGCCTACCTGTCGACTACCGCCTTCGTCGTCTCGGGAGTGGCCCTGCTCGCCCTGCTCGGCCTGGCGACCGTGCGCTGGCCCCGGGTCATGCTCGTCGTGCTCGTCCTCTCCCCGCCCCTGATCGACCTGTATGCCGGCCAGCGGCTGCTGCCCGAGCAGGCCCAGTCGGTGGCCCGCCTCTTCTCGGAGGCCCTCCTGCTGGTCATGACCGCGGTCCTCGCGGTGGTGGCCGCGCGCCGCGGCACGCTGGTCCCCGCCCTCCGCCATCCGGTGACCGTCGCCATCGGCGTGTTCCTGGCGGTCACCCTGGCGTCGGCGATCGTCAACGCGGTGCCGCCCACCATCGCCTCGGCGGGCATCATCTTCACCCTCGACGCGGCCGTCCTGTTCTTCCTGCCACGCATGGTCGGCTACAGCCACGAGGAGCGGAACCAGGCCCTCTGGGCCGTCGCCGCGGTCGTGACCATCAGCGCGCTGCTGGCCATCGGGCAGACGATCCTGACCCCGGACCTGCTCGGCGCCGACCCGGTCGTCGGCCGCAGCGGGGAGGGCGTTCGCCCCGGCTCGCTGGTCCGCGACCCGAACATCCTCGGCACCCTCATCGGCCTGACCCTGCCGTTCACGATGTTCTCGCTCGTCCGGCAGCCGCCCGGCCGCCGGCGCTGGCTGGTGGCCGGCGCGGCCTTCGCCCTGACCCTGGCCCTGCTGCTGACCTACTCGCGGGGCTCGTGGCAGGGCGTCATCGTCGGGTTCGGGATCGTCGCTCTCCTGATCGACCGCCGCGCGCTGCTCGCCTTCATCCTGATCCTGGCCCTCGCCTACCCGACCGCGGTCCTCATGCCCAAGGGCCTGCTCACCGGGGGCGGCGCCAGCTACGACCCGGTCCAGACCACGATCACCCGCCTCGGAAACGTGCCGCTCGGGCGCGACCTCCGCATGCAGTTCATCAAGAACGGGATCCCGATCTTCGAGGACCACCCCTGGCTCGGGGTGGGACCCGGCCGATACGGCGGCGCCGCCGCCTCGATCTTCGGGTCGCCGATCTACGCCGAATACCGGACCGACAAGCTCCTCCGCAACCAGGAGACGGTGGACAACTTCTGGCTCCACCTGGGGATCGAGGTCGGCATCCTGGGCACGATCGCCTTCATCACGCTCGTCCTCACGGCCGCCTACGCGCCGATTCGCGCCCTCCGCGGCGCCATCGGCAGCCGGTTCGCCGTGCCCGCCGGAATCGTGTCGGGCGTCGTCGTCGTCTCGGTCGCCACGATCACGACCATGCTCCTGGAGGGAAACACGGTCGCGTTCCTCTTCTGGTTCCTGCTCGGCCTGGGCTCGATGACCTGGCCGGCCGCGCTCAGAACTGGCGACCCACCAGGATCTGCCCCAGCGTCCGCAGGATGATCTTCAGGTCGAGGCCCAACGAGCGGCGCTCGACGTACTCGAGGTCGAGCTTCACGCCTTCCGCGAACGGGAGCCGCCCCCAGCCGTAAGCCTGCCAGAGGCCGGTCAGGCCGGGCACCACCGACAGCCGCCGCAGCTGCCACGGCTCGTACAGCTCGACCTCGTATGGGATGGGCGGCCGCGGCCCGACCAGGCTCATGTCGCCGCGCAGGACGTTGATGAGCTGCGGCAGCTCGTCCAGGTGCGATCGGCGCAGGAAGCCGCCGACACCGGTCACCCGCGGATCGGCCGGGATCGGCGCCCAGGTCGTATCCTCGGTCGCCGCGTCGCCGGTCCGGATCAGCTCCCGGATGTGCTCCTGGTGCCGGTGCTCGTCGGCGCTCAGGTGCATGGTCCGGAACTTCAGGACAGTGAACGGGCGGGCGCCGATGCCGAGCCGGATCTGGCGGAAGAAGATCGGCCCCGGCGAGTCCATCCGGATCGCGACCGCGACCAGGCCGAGGACTGGCGAAACGACGAGCAGCCCGATCAGGGAGCCGATGACGTCGAGCGTGCGTTTGGCGAGCCGATAACCGGTCGGGGTCGGCGCCACCGGGATGACGAGCTCGCCCGCCGGGGGGCGCGTCGGATGGGCGCTCGACATCGGTCGGTGGTGCTCCTCCGTGGTGGTCGGGGCGGACGGATTCGAACCGTCGACCTCCTGCTCCCAAAGCAGGTGCGCTACCAGGCTGCGCTACGCCCCGCGCGAGGACCCGAGTCTACCGCGCTCCAGCAGGCCGTCGACAACGGCCAGATAGTGCTCCCGCTGGAGCGACCAGGCGTATGGCTCGGCCTGGCGGGCCGCCTCCTCCGCCTGGTGGGCCGCAGCCTTGGGATCGGCGGCCAGGGAGGCGATGGCCGCGGCGAGGGCATCCGGGTCGCCCCCGGGCACGTACGTGACGGCTGAGTCGTCGAAGTGGAGCCGGGTGGTCTGGAGGTCGGAGGCGATCACCGGCAGCCGCATGGCGACCGCCTCGAGGAGCTTGGTGGACAGCGAATAGCCCAGGTACGGCTCCGGGCGGGTGGGCACCAGTCCGAGGTCGGCGCGGGCCAGGATGGCCGGCAGCGTGTCGAGCGGGACGCGGCCGTGGAGGGTGACGCGGTCCGCCATCCCGTGCCGGGCGATCGCGTCCTCGATCTCCGCACGGAACGGGCCGTCGCCGTAGACGTCGAGCTGGGCGTCCAGCGCCGGGTCGAGCCGGGCCATGGCCGCCACCGCCAGGTCGACGCCGTAGATTCGCTGGAGGTTGCCGTGGTGGACGAGGCGCAGGGTGCCGTCCGCGCGCAACGCCCGGCGAGGATGGGCCGCGGGGTCGAAGAGGCGCTCGTCGGGACTGTTCATGACCACCGAGATGCGCTCGGGTCGGATGCCGCGCGAGATGGCCAGCTGGCGAAGGGGCTCGTGGACCGTGATCAACGCGTCGGCCACCGCCGCGCTGGCCCGGGCCGTGCCGGAGACGATTGGGAACAGCGGGCGGAGGCCGCCGGACGCGAATCGGTCGCGGAAGAACTCGGGCATGTCCTCGTGGAGATCGAGCAGGAGCGGCACGCCCGCCAGGTGAACGGGGAGGGCGGCAAAGGCCAGGAAGTCCGGCAGAGTGGCGACCTGGACGAGGCGGTAACGCCGATGCCGGTGCTCGGTGGCGAGCCGGACCGACACCAGGCCGGCGAAGGCCAGGTACTCGGCCAGGTGGCCGGCGAACCCGGTGTCGTGACGGCGGAGCGGGAGGCGGACGATCCGGATCCCGTCCCAGTCCTCGACCTCCGCCTGACCCGGGTCGCGCAGCCCGAACAGGTCGACCTCGTGGCCGGCGTCGCGGAGCGCCTCCGCCTGGCGCCGGATGCGCGGGTCGTCGGGCAGGGAGGCATGGACGACGATCGCGATGCGGGACGTGGCCGGGCTCATCGGGCCTTGACCTCGTTCCAGAGCGCGTCCTTGGCCTCCGGGTCGAGCTCGGCCAGGACGAGCCCGCGCTCGGCGGCAAGGGCCTCGACCGCGGCGTAGCGATCGACCCAGCGCCGGTTCGCCACGCGGAGGGCCTCTTCGGGGTCGAGGCCCAGCCAGCGGGCGAGGTTGGCCATCGCGAACAGGACGTCGCCGAGCTCGTGGAGCCGCTCGTCGGCGGAAGAGGGCTCGGCGGCAGCGTCCCGGAGCTCCTCGAGCTCCTCGCCGACCTTCTCCCAGACCCCGGCCACGTCGGGCCAGTCCCAGCCGAGCGCCGAGGCCCGCTCCTGGATCTCTCGGCTGGCAGGAAGCGCCGGCAGGGTGCGGGCCACGTCGGCGAACGAGGCCTGCGAGCGGCCCGAGCCGGCGCGCTCGGCGGACTTGATCGTCTCCCAGTTCGTCACGACCTGGTCGACGCCGTCGACGGTGACGTCGCCGAACACGTGCGGGTGACGGCGGACGATCTTGGTGCCCAGGGTGCGGTAGACGTCGGTCAGGTCAAAGGCCCCGACCTCGGCGGCCAGCTGGGCGTGGAGCACGACCTGGAGGTAGAGGTCGCCGAGCTCCTCGGCGAGGTCGTCGGGCGTGCCGTGCTCGATGGCGTCGAGCGTCTCGTAGGCCTCCTCGAGGAGGTACGGCCGCAGCGAGCGGTGGTCCTGGCGGCGGTCCCACGGGCAGCCGTCGGGGGCCCGCAGGCGAGCGCTGATGGCCGCCATCCCGTGCGGGGACGCCACGTTCTCGGCGATCGGCAGGGGCGGCACCAGCCAGGCGCCGCGGGCCAGCGCCCCATCGTCGAGCGACGCGACGATCCGCGGCTCCCCGTCGGGGAGCGGGCGGACCGGGTGCTCGGCGGGGTACAGGGCCGCCAGGACGGCTGCGGGGCCACGCCGAGCGTGGCGTCCGGGGAGCGGCTCATTGGCGGACGCAGGACCGCCGGGAAGCAGGAGGAGGGGCAGGCCCGGGTCGAACGGGGCAGCGGCCAGCCGGGCGGCGGCGACGACCTGGACGCCTTCGGCCGGGTCGATCCCGGCGGCGGCCAGCAGCGCGTCGACCGAGCGCGCGCCCTCCGCCATCGGCCCGCCTACGCCGCGGGCTCCGGCGCCGCCTGGAGCTGGAGGGCGGAGTCGATCCAGACCTGGTGCTCGGACTTGATCTCGTCGTACCAGCGCGAGTAGCCGGTCGTTCGGATCGTGTTCAGCCGAGACTCCTCGATGCTCCGGCTCTCGGAGACGTTCAGGAGCTGAAAGATCCACAGCTGGTTGCCCTCGACCACCGGAGCGGTCGTGGTGTCGCCGACCTCTTCGAGGCCCCAGATCGCCTCCTCGCGCGCCGCGGTGAGCTCGTATTGGGCGGCCCAGCCGTACCGGCCGCCGTCCTGCCGGGTGGGGGTGTCCTCGCTGTGCTCGCGGGCGAGCGCCGCGAACGAGTCGGGGTCCGCCTCGAGTTCGGCCAGGATCTCGTCGACGAAGGCCTCGGCGGTCGTCCGCTGGTTGGTGACCTCGATGACGTGGTACCCGAAATCGGTCCGCACCGGCTCGCTGATCTCCCCGATCTGGAGCGAGGCAACCGCCTCCTGGAACTCGGGCACGAAGTTGCTGGTCGTCGGGTCGCTCCAGCCGAGGTCTCCGCCGTTGTTCCGCGAGCCGGGGTCGTCGCTGTCCACGGCGATCGCGAACCAGTCGGCGTTCGGGTCGAGGACCTCGGCCCGCCAGGCCTCGGCGCGAGCCAAGGCCGCGGCCCAGTCGGCGTCGGTCGCCACCGACTGGTCGTCGCTGTCGGGGAGCGGCTGGGCCAGCAGGTGGCGGATCCGCTGTTTGGGGCCAGGCACGCCCTGGTCGTTCAGGACCAGGATCTGAGCGAACTCGCGCTGCGGCGCCGGCGAGACGACGACCTCGGTGGAGAAGTGGTCGCGGAACGCGGTCCGCATCAGGTCCTCGGCGACGTACTGGCGGTAGTCGGCGTCGCTGACCCGGGCCGAGGCCAGGGCGTCGTTCAGGATCGTGAACGGACCCGCCTCGGTGCGTGCCTCGACGTGGACGATGACGTAGGCGGTATCAGTCCGGGTCGGTTCCGAGGTCTCGCCCACCGCCAGGCCGTCGGCGATGGGGAACAGGGACCCGTACTGGACGTCCCCCTCCTCGATCCAGCCCACCAGGCCCTGGGACTGGGCCGATGCCGGGTCGTCGGAGGCCTCGGTGGCCAGGGTGCCGAACTCCTCGCCCGCCTCGAGCCGGGTCTGGATGGCCTCCGCCTCCGCCTCCGCCCGGGTGAAGTCTTCCTCGGTCGGCTCGGCGCCGATCTCGGCGTCCTCGGGCAGGGCGTTGACCTGGATGAGGGACATCTGGATCCGGGTCGGCAGCGAGCGTCGGTCGGCCACCTCGGCGTCGACCTCCTCGTCGGTGACGGTGACTCCCAGCCCGGGAGCCTGCGCGGCCTGGATGAGGCCGTCGACGATCGAGTCGGTCGAGACCGAGACGAGGTTCTGGAACTGGTCGGCGACCGCCTGGAGCTGCTGTTGGAGGATCTGGTCCCGGGCGGACGTGGCGGGTGGCACGGCCATCTGGCCCTGGAAGTCGAGGCCGATGGCCTGGAGCTCGGCGCCGATCATCGCTTGGCGCAGGTTGAACGCCTCCTGGGAGATCGTCGTTTCGTCGACGACGATCACCTGCCGCAGGTGGTTGGCATAGTACGAGTTCCACGCGCTCATCCCGAACAGGCCGAGGGCGATGGCGATGGCGGCCGCGAACGCGCCGACCAGCAGGCGCTGGGTGCGCAGCTCGTCCTGCCAGCGGGCCCGATGCCGGCGACGGGGCGCGGGACGGTTGCGGTAGGTCATTCGGCTCCTGTCAGCGCCGGACAGGCGCCATCAACGGGACCACAAGGGCGGGCGAGCGCGGATGGTACCCGATGCCTTCACCGGTCGCCACGAGGCCGCCTGAGCGCCCAGACGATGGCCTGCCAGCGCAGCCGGAGCACGAGGACCAGGGCCTCGGCCACGATCCCGAGCGACATCTTCGAGGTGCCGGCGGTCCGCTCGCGGAACACGATCGGGATCTGGCGGATGACCGCGCCCCGTCGGTGCGCCCACCAGGTCGTCTCGACCTGGAACCCATACCCCTGGCCGGAGGCCTCGCGCAGGCGGATCGCGTCGAGCAGCTCACGCCGCCAGGCCTTGAACCCGCCGGTCAGGTCGCGGTACGGCAGCAGGAGGACCACACCGGCGAACAGCGTCCCGGCCCGGCTGACGAGACGCCGACGGAGCGGCCAGCCCACCGTCCCGCCGCCGCGCATCCAGCGGGTCCCGAGGACGAGGTCGGCGTCGCGCATGAGCGGGGCCACCAGGCGCGGCAGGTCTGCCGGGTCGTGGGACAGGTCGGCATCCATCTGGATGACGGCCATCGTGCCGGGCTGGTCGAGCACCCGGCGGAACCCGTCGCGATAGGCGACGCCAAGGCCCTCCTTGCCCGGCCGATGGAGCACCTGGATCCGCGGGTTGGCGGCCGCCATCGTGTCGGCCAGCTCGCCGGTGCCGTCGGGCGAGCTGTCGTCGACGACGAGGACCGAGGCCTCGGGGAGCGACGCCAGGATGGCGCCGAGGACGCGGGGGAGGTTCTCGCGCTCGTTGTAGGTCGGGACGACGACCCAGACCCCCCGGCCCGCCGCCAGCCCGACGGAGGGCGTCGCCTCGGCGGGGTCGCTGGTCAGCGCCCGACTCCGATGAAGCGGAGGCCGGACGCCTCGACGCGGACGCGGTCCAGGGCGTTGCGGCCGTCGAGGACGACCTCGACCCCCGGGAGGGCGGCCAGGTCGAGGTCCTGGTAGGCGCGGTGGGCGGCCTGGAGGATGACCGCCCGGATCGGCGCCGGGGCAGCGAGGTCGTAGGGGACGAAGCCGCGACGTCGGAGGTGGTCGTCGTCGAAGTACGGGTCGTGGCCGTGGACGATGGCCCCGGCGGCGACGAGTGCCTCGCGGAGGAGGAGCGCGCTGCTGAAGAAGTCCTCGTGGACGTCGCCGCGGTAGCCGATCCCCAGGATGAGGACCGGGACGCCCTCCAGCGAGCCCATCGCGTCGCGGAGCTGGTCGACCGCGTAGGTGGCCATCCCGTCGTTCACCGCCCGCGACAGGGGCGGGATCCGCATCTGGGGCTCGTCGTGGAACAGGAGGTGCGGATAGACCGGGATGCAGTGGCCCCCGACCCCGACGCCCGGCTGGTGGATGTGGCTGTACGGCTGGGAGTTGGCGGCGGCAATGATCTCGGTGACGTCGATCCCCCGCCGGTCGGCGACCTGGGCGAACTCGTTGGCCAGGGCGATGTTCACGTCGCGGTACGTCGTCTCGGCGAGCTTCGTCATCTCGGCCGCCTCGGCGCTGGCCAGCGCTCGGACCTCGGTGCCCGGCTCGAGCACCGCCTCGTAGAACGCCACCGCCCGGGCCGTGGATTCGGGGCTCGTCCCGCCCACGATCTTCGGGTAGCGGCGGAGGTCCTCGAGGACCCGCCCGACGAGCACCCGCTCCGGGCTGAACGCGAGGTGGAAGTCGTGGTCCACGCGGAGGCCGGATCCCGCCTCGAGCATCGGTCCGAGCCGGTCCCGGGTGGTGCCGATCGGGAGCGTCGTCTCGTAGATGACCAGCGTGCCGGCCTGCAGGCCCCGGGCCACGTCCGCGGTTGCGGCGTCGATCTGGCGGTACTCGACCTCGCGGGCCTCGTCGACCACGACCGGGACGATGACGACCACCACCTCGGCCTCGCGCACCCCGGCCGCGTCGTCGGTCGTCGCCCGGAGCCGTCCCGCCGCCACCAGCCCGGCAACCTGGTCGCTGACCGCCGCCTCGTCGTCGTGCGGCGACTCGCCGCGGTTGATGGCCTCGACCACCCGGGCGTCGACGTCGCAGCCGATGACCTCGTGACCGCGGCTCGCGTACTGGACGGCCAGGGGCAGCCCGATGTGCCCCAGCCCGACGACCGCGATCCTCATGCCAGGATGGGGGCCAGGTCGGATGCGCCGATGACGATGCCGCGGGCCGCGGCATCGACCATGGCCCGGGCCAGGAGCATCGCGATGAGCGCGTCCTGGGGGCTGACCGGCGGGGGCCCGCCATTCCGGATGGCGGAGGCGAACTCGGAGAGCTCCACGCTCAGCGGCTCGCGGCGCTGGACGGCGCGGCGCGTCATCTCGCCCTCGGCGACGAGGGTCTGGTCGGGGTTCGCGTAGAAGACGAGGTCCTGGGTCAGGTAGTCCGCCTCGTACATGCCGCGCTCGCCGGTGACGGTCAGCTTCCGGACCTTGGTCGGCGTCAGCCAGTTGATCTCGAGCAGGCCGACCGCTCCCGATGCGAACTTGATGAGCCCGGTGAACAGGTCCTCGTGGTCGGTGTGGATCCGCTGCTCGGTCTCGGCGTACATCCGGACCGGCTCGGAGCGGAGGAGGAAGCGCATGACGTCGAGGTCATGGGGCGCCAGGTCGACGACGACGCCGACGTCACGGACCCGGGCCGGGAACGGCCCGAGGCGGGCGGCCCGGACCTGGAAGACGCGGCCGAGCTCGCCCGCGTCGAGGCGACGGCTCAGCTCGCGGATGGCCGGGTTGAAGCGCTCGATGTGGCCGACGCTCAGGAGGCGGTCGGAGGCCTCCGCGGCGGCGATCATCTGCTCGGCCTCCGCGCGCTCGGCGGCGATCGGCTTCTCGACCAGCACGTGGCCCCCGGCCGACAGCGCCTCGAGGGTGGTCGGGAGGTGGAGCGAGGTCGGGACCGCGACCACGACGAGGTCGGGCCGCTCGGTCGACAGCATCTCCGACCCGTCCGCGTACCCGCGCGCCGTGCGTCCCGAGGTCGCCCGGCGGACCGCCTCCGGCTCGGGGTCCGCGACCCCGACCAGGTCGATGCCCGGCAGCTCGTTCAGGACCCGGGCGTGGTTGGCGCCCATCATCCCCAGGCCGATGACCGCCGCCCGGAGCACGGGCTCGCTCACGCCGGGACCTGGCTCTCGGGATGCGCGCCGAGCTCGGCGGTGACGGCGTTCACGACCTCAATGACGGTGTCGACGTCGGCGTCGCTCAGCCCCGGATGGACCGGGATCGAGACGACCTCCTCGCTCAGCTGCTCACTGACCGGGAACGACTTGTCGCCGTAGCCGAGCTCGAGGAACGGCTTCTGGCGGTGGAGCGGGATCGGGTAGTACACCCCGCTGCCCACGCCCCGCTCGCGGAGCCGCTCGACGAACGCGTCGCGCTTGAGGACGCGGAGCGTGTACTGGTGGAAGACGTGGACCGTGCCGGGCCGGGTCCAGGGGGTGACGACGCCTCGCAGCTCGGCGGAGTACCGGGCCGCGGTCGCGATCCGGCGCTCGTTGAAGGCGGGGAGCTTGTCGAGCTGCGCGAGACCGATGGCAGCGTGGATATCGGTCATCCGGAAGTTGTAGCCAAGCACGTCGTGGTGGTAGCGGACCTTCATCCCGTGCTCGCGGCGGAGGCGGGCCCAGTCGGCCATGGCGCCGTCCGCGGTCGTGATCATCCCGCCCTCGCCGGTCGTCATGTTCTTGGTCGGGTAGAAGCTGAACACGCCCTGGCCGAAGCTGCCCGACGCCCGGCCGTCGATCGACGCCCCGTGGGTCTGGGCCGCGTCCTCG
>DATBIW010000054.1:0-2943 GCA_036556745.1 Candidatus Limnocylindria bacterium
ACCGGGCAGGGGCTGATCAGCGACCCGATCGACAAGGCGACGACCTTCGTCATCGTCTACCTGATCACGGTCGCGATGGCGGTCCGCCTCAAGGCCCGCTTCCCGCAGGGTGAACAGCTGATCGAGGAGCCGGACCTCCCCGACCTGGAGGGCCCGGCCTGAGCGTCGCCGCCGAGCCGGCGGCGCCGGCCTATCTCGTCCCGCCCGCCCCGAGCGCCTGGCATCGGCTCAACCCGCTGACCCGCCTGGTCGCGGCCACCGTGACCGCGGTCAATGCGACGCTGCTGGGGGGCGTCCTTGGCCCGGTCGTGCTGGCCGCCGTCGCCGTCCTCCTGCCGGGGCTGCTGGCCCGGGTCCTCGGCCAGCTGCTGCGGGTCGGGCTGCTGCTCGCCCTGCCGCTGGCGATCAGCGTCCTCATCGTGAACGTCTTCTTCTTCCCGTCGGGCAACATCATCCTGTTCCAGCTCGGCCCGATCGTCGCCACCGCCGAGGGGGTCGCGTTCGCCATCGAGACCCTGGTCCGGCTGCTGGCCATCACCGGCGCCCTGACCCTGTTCTACCTGACGACCCCCATTGGCTCGCTCGTCGTCGACCTCGAGCGGCGTGGCGTGAGCCCGCGGATGGCCTTCGTCGTCAGCTCGGCGGTCCGGACCGTCCCGGCCATCCTCGAGCGGGCCGGCCAGATCGCCGACGCGCAGCGGGCCCGCGGGCTCGACACCGAGAGCAGCCTCTGGCGCCGGATCCGTGGCCTCCTGCCGCTCGTCGGGCCGGTCCTGCTGGGGTCCATCGGGGAGGTCGAGGAACGAGCGATGGCCCTCGAGGCGCGCGGCTTCTCGCACCCCGGCCGGCGCTCGCTCCTCTGGGCTCCCGCCGACCGCGGCTGGGAGCGGATCGCGCGCTGGCTGATGGTGCTTACCGTGCCGCTGATCATCGTCGCCCACCTGGCGGGCTGGCTGCCATGAGGCCGAAGGCGGGCGGATGCTGACCCTGGATGGGGTCACCTATCGCTACCCCGGAGCCCAGCGGGGGTCGCTGAAGGGCGTCAGCCTGACCCTGGCCCCGGGTGAGGTCGTCGGGCTGGTCGGCGCCACCGAGGCCGGCAAGTCGACGACCTGCCTGGTCGCCTCCGGGCTTGCCCCGCGCTCGGTCGGCGGGCTGCTCATCGGCCGGGTCGCCATCGACGACCAGGACCTGGCCACGGTGCCCACCGGGGAGCTGGCCGGCCTGGTCGGGATCGGCTTCGCCGGGGCCAACCTGAGCGGCGTCTGCTCGACGGTCTACGAGGAGGTTGCCTTCGGGCCGATGAACCTCGGCGTCGAGCGGGGCGAGATCATGAAACGGACCGAGCGCGCCCTGGCGGCGGTCGGTATCCCCGACCTCGCGCCCCGCGATCCCGAGCACCTGTCGGGCGGGCAGCGCCAGCTCGTCGCCCTGGCCGGGGTGCTGGCCACCCAGCCGGCCCACCTCGTCCTCGATGAGCCCACGGCGATGCTCGACCCGGCGGGGACGCGCCTCGTCGGCGAGGCGATCGGCGCCCTGGCGGCGAGCGGCGCCTCGATCCTGATCGCCGAGCAGAAGACCGACCTGCTGGCCACGATCTGCCAGCGGGTGCTGGTCCTGTCGGATGGCGAGATCGTCCTCGAGGGACCCGCGGCCACCGTTCTCGCCGATCCCGAGCTCGAGGCGGCGGGGGTCGAGCCACCGACGTCGGTTCGCCTGCGGCGCCTGGCCCAGGCCGCCGGGGTCGATCCCGACCGGCTGGCGGTGCGCGCGTGATCGATATCGCCATCGAGGAGCTGGTCCACGAGTACCCCGGTGGTGTGCGCGCCCTGGACGGCGTCTCGCTGCGCATCAGCGCGGGGGAGTCGGTCGCCCTGGTCGGCCAGAACGGGTCGGGCAAGACGACGCTCGTCCGCCACCTGAACGGGCTCCTCCGGCCGACGGCCGGGCGGGTCGAGCTGGATGGGACCGATACGGCCGACCAGCGGGTGGCGGCCCTGGCCCACCAGGTCGGCCTCGCGTTCCAGGAGCCGGACCGCCAGATATTTGCCGGCACCGTCCAGAAGGAGGTTGAGTTCGGGCCACGCAACGTTGGGCTGGCCGCTGCCGAGCTGGCCGACGCGGTCGCCGAGGCGCTGGCCCTCGTCGGGCTGACCGGCGAGGAGCGGACGAACCCCTACGACCTGGGCGCGGCGCGGCGGAAGCTGCTGGCGATCGCTTCGGTGTGGGCCATGCGGACCCCGGTCCTCGTCCTCGACGAGCCGACGACCGGACAGGACCGGAACGGGGTGGACCGGGTGCGCGAGGTCGTGGCCCGCTCCGTCGAGGCGGGGCGGACCGTGATCGCGGTCAGCCATGACCTGCGGTTCGTGGCCGAGACCTTCGCCCGGGTCGTGGTCCTCGAAGCCGGCCGAGTCGTGGTCGACGCCCCGCCGGCGAAGGCGTTCGCGGTGGCGAACTGGGCGGCCCTGCGAGCGACCGGGCTTGAGCCGCCCGAGGCGGCCCGGATCGGTGAGCGGCTGGGACTGGAGCCGGTGGCGACCGAGGCGGCGCTGGTCGAAGCGGTGAGCCGAGCCGGCTGAGCCGAGCCGGCTGAGCGGCCCCGGCCCCGGCTACCGACCGCTCGGCGGCGCCTTTGGCGGCGGGAGTGGGCGGCCCGTTGCGTCGAGCCGTTGGTCGGCGGGCAGATCGTCCCGGTGGCGGCGGCCACCGGTCGGCCCGGGAATCGGCACGGCCATGACCGAGTGCGGTACCTCGTCAAGCCGCTGCCCGACGCCCCGCAGGCCGAGCTCGCGGAGCGCGGCGGAATAGCGTTCCGCCACGGCGCGGTCCCGGAGGAGGGCGAACAGCAGACCCGGGTGGGCGCGGTTGAGAAGCTCGAGGGCCCGGCCGGTCTCGATCGCGTTGACCTGGTTTCGGCCCAGCTGGCTCTCCAGGGTGTCG
>DATBIW010000055.1:0-23633 GCA_036556745.1 Candidatus Limnocylindria bacterium
CACGGTTGAGCTCTCGGAAGAGGTAACCCTCCTCTTCCTTCTTCTCCTCCTCGCGGTACGCGCCGTGGATGTCCAGCGTGTTCCCGGTGATGGTCGTCTCGATCTCCTCGGGCTGCACGCCGGGCAGCGCGACCTTGACCACACTGGCCTCTGGCTTGGACACGACGTCGATGGCGGGCGTGTCGATGCGGGCCAGCGTCAGCCACTCACTGGGCGTGACGAAGGACCGATCGAACAGCCGATCCATGGCCTCCCGCAGGGAGGGCATGTCAAAGTCGGGGCGTGAGCGCATGAGTGTCATGGCACACCTCCTTGCGCCGCATCATCCGATCAACGACTGGCGCCTGCCAGTGCCGTCTGTCCCGAATTTCGCGTGCCCAAGGATGCCTCTGGCGGGTCGGCGCCGATCAGCGCTCGGTGCAGCTCAGGCATGGATCGATGGACAGCAGGGCCACCGGGACGGCCGCCATCTCGGTGCCGGGCAGCATCCGGACGACGGCCGCGAGGTTGGCGAACGTCGGCGTCCGCACCCGCACCCGAGCCGGGTGGGTGTCCCCATCGGCGACCACGTAGTAGAACAGCTCGCCCCGCGGTGCCTCCACCCGGCTCGTCGCCTCGCCGCGGAGATGCGTTGGAACCCGAACGCCGAGCTGCCAGGGCAGGCCCGCCAGTCGGGCGATCGACTCGCGGCACAGCCGCAACGACTCGTGCATCTCCCGCCAGCGCACCACGGTCCGGGCGAGCGCATCCCCGCCCTCCTCGGTGATGGGCTCGACCGGCAGCTCGTCATGGGCCGCGTACCCGGACGTGCGCACGTCGACCGGAACACCCGAGGCTCGGGCCGTCGGTCCGACCAGGCCCAGGCTGAGCGCCTCGTCACGAGTGACACGGCCGACGCCATTCAGGCGCATGGCCGTCGCTTCGTTGCCTACCACGAACGGCGCGATCTCCGCCAGGCCCGCTTCCACCTCGGCCAGACCGGCCAGGATCTCGGCATGCATCTCGGGAGGGATGTCGCGCCGGACACCGCCAAGGGCGATGACGCCGAGGATCACCCGGTTGCCGGCGGTCAGTCCGAACAGGTCCAGGACCCTCTCGCGGACGCGCCAGCAGGACTGGAACAGGGCCTCGAAGCCGATGGCATCGGCGGCCAGGCCGAGCCACAGCAGATGGGAATGGAGTCGGGTCAGCTCGAACCAGAAGGTGCGCAGGAGCCGGGCTCGACGCGGGACCTGGACGCCGGCAATGGCCTCCACCGCCTGGGCATAGGCCACCGCGTGAGCGACCGAGCAGATTCCACAGATCCGCTCCAGGAGCGGCAGGTCCTCGGCGTAGGTCCGAGCCTCGGATGCGGCCTCGATGCCGCGGTGCACGTACCCGAGGCCCGGGACCGCATCGACGACGACCTCGTCCCGAAGGGTGAGCTCGATTTGAATCGGCTCGGCCAGCACCGGGTGCTGCGGGCCGAACGGAACCACCGTGGTGCCGGTCACCGGCGGCGGCGGCGCCAGCACGGCCACTCCCGGCCCGGCCGTCGCGACCGCGGCCGATCCGGTCTCGGGTTGGGGCACGCGGGTCGCCGGGGTGCGCTGCTCCTGGTCACCGAGGACAGGCACGCAGGCGTCCAGGCGCAGTCCGGCGGCCACGTCCTGGAGGAGGGCCGCCTGGCCCGGCTGGACCGAATCCGCGGCTTCGATGCCGTCGAAGTCACGGAACAGGCGCCCGCCGTAGTCAATGGCCAGACCGTCGATCCGCACGCCCTGCAGCTCCTGCATCTCGTTCTCGACCAGGAAGGACCCGGCGTAGATGGGACCGATCGACGGGACCCCCTCTCCTCGTCCGAGGTGGATCTGGAGATGGGTGAGCTCGTCGCGGCGCTCGAAGTGGTACACGAGGCGATGACCTTCGGCCAGCACGATGGCGGACGCGGTGATGAACCGCCAGCCCTCGTCAGCCAGGTGCCGCGCGTGAGCGGGAAGCTCCCGCGGGGTGATGGTCACCATGTCCGGAAGGCCCGGTTCGGGCTGCGGGTCACGCATGAGGAACCTCCTCGTCGGGTTCGTCGGTGGTCCGCGGTCGCGGCTCGGCCAGGAGCGGCGCGACCTCGAGGATGCCGGCCAGGATGGCCTCCGGCCTGGGCGGGCAACCCGGGACATGAACGTCGACCGGAACGACCTGGTCGACGCCGCCCAGGATGTTCGGCGCCCCATGGAACACGCCCCCGTATGCGGCGCAGGCGCCGACCGCGACCACCGCCTTCGGCTCGGCCATCTGGTCGTACGTGGCGCGGAGGACTGCCGCGCTGCGCCGGTTCACCGTGCCGGTCACGAGCAGGACGTCGGCCTGGCGCGGATCTCCGACGTTCACCACACCGAACCGCTCGCCCGAGTGGACCGGCGTCAGCGCATCGAGGATCTCGATGTCGCAGCCATTGCAGCTGCCGCAGTCGAAATGGACGACCCACGGCGAGCGGGTGCGGGAGGTGCGCACCCAACGCTGCAGGAGGCTTCGTGGACTCGTCATGGCCGACCTCCTCTCATGGCAGGCCTCCCGCCGCCACGACGACCGTCACGAGGGCCACCACCGCCCCGAAGCCGCCGATCCCCCAGGCCAGGGCCAGTGCTTCGCGCCAGGTGGCCCGGGGCACGGCGTTGTCGACGAGGAGGATGGCGGCCCACGCCCCACCGACCAGGAGGAGTCCGAGGACGAACAGGCTGCCGGCCGCCAGCCAGATCAGGAGCACGATGAACGCCACCTCGTACCAATGTCCCAGCTCAGCCGCCGCCAGCCACCGGCCCGCCATCTCCGTCGTCGAACCCTTCACCAGCTCCTGGTGGCCGTGATGGGAGGAGGCGATGTCCCACGGCGACTTGCGCAGCGCGATCCCGAGCAGCACGGCGCAGGTCAGGCCGAGCGTGGGCAGCTGGAGCAGGAGCGGGTCGTGGGCGACGATCTCCGAGACCATCGGCGACCCGGCGGCCTGGGCGTAGGCGATGGCAGTCAGCAGCAGCAGGGGGTCGCGGGCGACCAGCAGGACGACCTCGCGGCTGGCTCCCATCTGGGCATACGGGGATTCGACGCTCGACGCAGCCAGCACGTACATGACGTGGCTGGCCCCGAGCACGAGGACCGCCGCCACCAGGTCGCCGCCGGTGACGGCCAGCACCAGCGCAGTCACCGCCAGCCCGGCCTGTGCCACCAGCAGGACCGCCATCAGGCGATCGGCCGGCAGGACGACCTTGCTGGCGAGCTTGGTCAGGTCGTACCAGGGCTGGAGCAGCGGCGGTCCGACCCGTCGCTGCAGCGCCGCGTTCAGCTGCCGGTCAACCCCCAGCACCACGCCGACCGCCAGGGGCGCGGCGAGGGCCACGCCGGCCAGGACAAGGGTAACCAGCCACGGCGACATCTCAGCGTACCCCGATGACCTCGACCGCCAGGCCGACCAGGCCGATCGCGACCATCGCCCCGATCGCGCACCAGCCGGCCGCCTCGACGCCCCGACGGAGACGGCTCGGCGTCGATCCGTCGCCCAGCGCCCCGCCCCAGTAGAACCCGCCGGATGCCGCCAGCTCGGTGCTTCCGCGCGGGCCGCTGAATGCGGCTGATGCGCCTCCGCCGACATTCAGGCCGCTCAGGTACGGGGTGGGACGCACGGCCTGCCGCGAGGCATACGCGGCTCCGCCCACCAGCACAGCCACCGTCACGGCCGCCAGCGGCAGCACCGGGAAGAGGCCGCCGGCCGCGGCGACCGCCCACCCGTCGGCGAGCGGCGCGGCCGCCCCGAAGGCCGCCGCTGCGGCCGGGTCACCGGCCAGGGCTGCCAGTGGCGCGGCCGCAATCAGCCCCGCGCCGCTCGCCACGGCCAGGAGCGCGATGGGCGTGCGTTCGAGCAGGGCCAGCCGGCCTTCGGCCGGGAACCGGGTGTCACGGCGGACCAGGATCCGACCAGCCACCGCGGTCCACAGCGCAACGTTGGCGGCTGCGCCGGCGGCCAGGATCGGCAGGATCACGGGCTGGCTGCCGCTGTCCAGGAGCAGGGCCCACTTGGCGACCGCGATGCCGAAAGGCGGCAGGGCCATGGCCGCGGCCGCCAGGACGAGGGGTCCGGCCAGCCCTGGCCGAGCCCGCCCCAGCCCGACCAGGGCCTCGAGATCGCGGGTCCCGGTCACCTGCTCGGTTGCCCCTACGACCAGGAAGGCGAGGCCCTTGGCGGCGGCGTGAAGCAGCAGGAACACCACCCCGGCAGCAAGGGCGAGGGCCGACCCGAGACCGGCCGCGACGGCGATCATCCCCAGCGAGGCGACCGTCGACAGGGCGAGGACGCGCTTCAGGTCGCGCTCGCGCAACGCCAGGAACGCGGCGCCCGCGAAGCTGATGGCTCCCAGCATGGTGACCAGCAGGCCGATGCCCGAGGTCGCGAAGGCCGGTGACAGGCGCAGGAGCAGGTACGAGCCCGCCTTCACCATCGTGCTCGCGTGGAGCAGCGCCGACACCGGGGCGGCCGCCACCATGGCGCCCAGCAGCCAGGGGTGGAACGGGGCCAGCGCCGACTTGGTGGCGGCGGCGACCGCGAGCAGGAGGAGGATGGCCGTGAGCCCGGCGGTGGCCGGCTGCGCCAGGACGTCGGTCAACGTGGCGCCCGAGCCGGCGAGCCACAGGCCGGCCGCGAGCACGGCGCCGCCGAACAGGTTGTATGCCAGCGCGCGCCGCGCGGCGTGCCGTGCCTGGTCGTCGCGGTCGAACCCGATGAGCACGAAGCTGCACAGCGTCGTCAGCTCCCAGCCGACCGCCAGGAGGCGCAGGTCATCGGCCAGCACCAGCAGGTGCATCGCCCCGAGGAAGAGGAGCAGCCAGGCCAGGAACGAGTTCGTCCGCCGGTCGTCCTGTCCGCCGTGCCGCAGGTGGATCGGCTCGTAGCCGATGGCGAACACCACCACGAGCCCGCCAACCAGGACCGAGACCGCCAGCAGGCTGACGGCGAGGGGGTCGAGCACCACCGCCGGCGCGCGGACAACGCCATCGGCCGGTTCGCCCAGATCGCGGAGGACGGCCGGCAGGACGAGCGCGAGCTGGAGGAGGGCCAATCCGACGAGCACCCGTCCCCGCGAAACGAGCGCGATCACGACGAAGCCCAGTGAGATGGCCAGCGGCGCGAGCGTGCAGAGGATCGAGGCGATGGCCTCGTCGATCATCTCCGGGCCGATGGCAACCGCGAGCCGGTTGCTCGGTTGGTCCGCCACGGCGAACCCGACGACCAGCAGGGCGGTCACCAGGCTTGCGAGCGCGGCCAGGGTCACTCCCACCTGCCAGCCGCCTCGCCGCGGACCGATCCGCACCAGCAGCGCGCCGGCGGCCGGGACGGCCACCAGACCAAGCGTGGCCAAGCCGACGTCCTGGGCGCCGATCATCTGACCGTCACCTCTTCCCGACCTGGTTGACGACCCGGAGCTCGCGCGCCGTCCAGTCGACCAGGTTGGCGAGCTGTCGCTCCTCCAGACGGTCGCACGCCCAGCCCCAGTGGAGCGAGATCACGTCCCCGGGGACGACGTCACCGACGAACCCCAGGCCGTCGACCCAGCGCTCCACGACCTCGGACCGCGCTGGACCGAGCTCCAGGCGGCCGGCGCGCTCGACGAGGGGCACGACGTCCACGACCAACGTCCCGCTGTCGACGATCCGGACCGTCCCCCAGCGAATCCGGCAGGCGTCCATGA
Organism: Candidatus Limnocylindria bacterium; assembly: GCA_036556745.1. Taxonomy (GTDB): domain Bacteria; phylum Chloroflexota; class Limnocylindria; order QHBO01; family QHBO01; genus DASTEQ01. The sequence continues at coordinate 5,715 of DATBIW010000055.1, forward strand.
CCGCCAGCACGTCGTCCGCCGGGCCGCCCCGCAGCAGGCCGACGCGCGGGAACACCTCCAGGACGTGGAAGGCATGGACCGGGGCGGCGCCGACCGCCAGTCCAGCCTCCATCCGGCGCCACGTCGCCGGGCTGAGGCGAGGACGAAATCGGTCCTGGATGCTCCGGTGAAGCCGGCTCGGCGTCACGCGAGCGAGCAGCGGGGAGCCGAGCCAGTAGGCCTCCACCACCCGGCGATCGAGCGGGTCGTCGATTGCATTCGCCGCAGCGATGAGCTCGAGGTACGGGTACGCCCCGTCGAACGTGCGCGCCAGCCCGCGGATGACGCCCGCCTCCCCGGCCGCGGTGTACCCGAGGACGGCGTCGTGGTCCTCGGTCCCGCAGTACCCCAGCCGGTTGGGACCGAAGGCATACCGCCCGAACAGGATCGGGCCGGAGACCGAAGCCTGGGCGACGGTCACCGGGTTGCCTCCGCTGCGCGACGGCGACGCTGGACGGCGAGGACCGTCAAGGTCACCCCGACCAGCGCCAGGACGTAGCCGGCGCCAACCGGTGCGAGTGGCCCCGGTCCGCCGGCCAGCACCGTCAAGGCCCCGGTGATCGGGGCCGCGAGCACCAGGATCGCGGTCACGGCCGTGGCCGGTGCGCGACGCAACGCCGCGTACCAGGTCCCGACGTAGGCGGTCAGCAGGGTGCCGGTGAGCAGGACCCACAGCCACTGGGTCGCGGTGAGCGCCGTCAGGGCGTCTCCCCGACCGCTGGCCGCGGTGGCCCCCAGGAGCACGCACAGACCGATTCCCATCCGCCCGGCCGCACCCACGGAGGACGGCACGTCACGCAGGAGGTGGCGGGCGAGGATGGTCTCGACGGCCCACAACCCGGTCGCCAGGGCGATGAGCGCCTCGCCGATGCCCCAGCTGACGCCCGTCATCGGGGCGATGAGCAGCTGCGACCCGGCCAGCACCGCCAGGGCGCCGAGCTGGAGGACGCCGAACCGCTCACCGAGCAGGGGAACCGCGAGGACGGCGACCCAGATGAACAGGGTCTTGTGGATGAACGCCGCGCTCGGGGCACTGGCCAGCGCCAGGCCGTTGAAGAAGAGGATGAACGCCAGCCCGCCGCCGAGGATCCCGATGGCGCCGAGCTCAAGCCACTGCCGCCCGGACAGGTGCCTCACCCCGGCGCGGGCCGGGGCACTGGCCAGCACGACAGCCGCCAGGCCCATGGCCGCCACGCCGTTCTTCAGGGTCGTGAACAGCGTCGCATCGTCGAATTCGCGGACGGCGATGGCGTTGGTGTACACCGCGACCCCGCTGATGATCGCGGTCCCCACCGCAAGGGCGAGGCCCCATCCCACGGTCTCCGGCAGTCGAAGCGGGCGCTCATCGGTTGGCATCGGACGTTCCTCCTGCGGGAGCGCGCGAGGACGGTCGGTCCACGCCGGGATCGGCGCCCATCTGTCGCGCCTCGTCCGGGGTCAGTCGCGCCAGGATGGTTCCAGCGCCGATCAGCACCCATTCGCCAGGCGCGATATCCGGGTATAGGGTGGTGGCCGCTCGGCGTCGACCGCCCTCCACGTCCACCACGGCCGTGCCGGGGTCAATGGCGACCACCTGGGCCAGCGTCGACAGGCACACGAGGCGTCCCTCTATGCGTACTCCGTCCCGACGCTACGAGACCCCGCGGGGAGTGCCTAGAGCAGGGCGGCCCTGCCGCGTGGGGCCGTTCGGCCCGGCCGGCTTTTCAATCCCGGCCGGCTACGCGGTCACGCCGCCAGGTCGTGAGGCCTGGCGGGACCACCACACGTCGAGGATGACGCTGACGAGCAGGATGCCGCCCAAGACGATGACGGTGGCCGGCTCCGGCAGGACGGAGGTGACCGTGAAGGTCAGCAACGTGCCACCGGCGGTGACGAGCGCGAGCACGAGGAGGACGAGGCGGGCTCCCGTCTCCTGGCGAACGCGGAGATGCGAGATCGTGGCGGTGAAGAAGATCGCGAGGGCCACCGCGCTGCCAATCGAGGCGATCGCGCTCAGGTCTCGCCCCACGGCCAGGATGAGGGTCCCGACCGCCAGAATCAGGAGTCCCGTCGATACGCGTCCGCCGAGCTTGCGGGCCATCGCGGGCGGGAACTGTCCGGTCGCGACCAGGTGCTCGCACAGGCCGGGTGTCGGGTACAGCCCCGCGTTCGTGGCACCGGCGGTCGCGAAGAGGGCCGTGATCGTCATCAGCAGATACCCGGCATCGCCGAGCACAGGCTGAGCGGCGACCGCCAGGGCCGTCCCACCCGAGTCGATGACCTCCTGGACGGTGAGCGTGCCGAACACTCCGAGGGATACCGCGACGTAGATCGCGGTGGCGATCCCCAGCGCCAGGTACATGGCCCGCGGGAGCTGCCGGGATGGATCAGCCAGGTCCTTGGCGGTGAAGGTGATGATCCCGAAGCCCAGGAACGCGAAGAACGTCAGGGCCATGCTCGAGACGATCTCCTGGATCCCGGGATACCCGGCCGGGTCGAGGAGGGCGGGGTTCATGTTGGCGAGGGTGACCACCGAGAAGATGATCAGGATCCCGATGACGACGACCACGACGGCGGTCTGGACCCGGGCCACGAGCTTCGAGCCGGCGACGTTGAGGGCGGTCATCGCGATGATGAGCGCGGCGGCGAAGATCTTCAGCCAGGTCGGGTCGCCGCCGGCGAACGCCGCGCTGGCGTAACTTCCGAAGGACACCGCCACCATGGCCGTCACGATCCCGTTGGCCATGTAGGTCAGCCACGCGGTGATCGTGGCGATGTGACCGCTGCCGAAGCCTCGGTTCAGATACTCGATCAGCCCGCCTGCGCTCGGGTAGCGCGCCCCGAGCTTCGCAAAGGAGTAGCCCTGGAGGCCGGCGACCACCCCGGCGAGGATGAACGACAGCCAGACGGCAGCCCCGGCCACCTCACCGGCGGCACCCAGCAGGGAGAAGATCCCTGCTCCGACCATGGACGCGACGCCGATAAACGCCGCTTGCGGCGTCGAGATGAACCGACGGGCGCCGTCCGTCACGCCGTGAGTCTACGCATCCGGACCATGGTCCCGACAACTGGTGACGCGATGGTGGGCGACACTGGACTCGAACCAGTGACCTCTTGCATGTCAAGCAAGTGCTCTAACCAGCTGAGCTAGCCGCCCGCGGGGAGGCCGATTGTAGCCGGACGGTCCCGCGAGGGGTCAATCGGCCTCGGCGGCCTCAGCGGCATCGGCCTCGGCCTTCGTCTGGTGGACAGTACCGGGGGCATGCTCGGGCGGGGCGTACACGGTGATCAGCCGCAGCGGCCGATGATCGGTGTTCACGAAGTTGTGCCGGGTGCCGGCCCGGACGAACACCAGGTCGTTGGGCCCGATCTCCGAGGTCTGCCCGTCGAGCCGTGCCTCGCCGTGCCCGTCGACGAAGACGAGCACCTGGTCGGTCTCGGGGTGCACCTCGTCGCCGATTTCGCCACCCGGCGGGATGGTCATGACCACCACCTGCTCGTGGGCGCCGGTGAGGACCACGCGCCGGAACGCCTCGTTGGTCCACGCCGCCTGGAGGATGTCGACCTGGGTATCGGACGCCAGCATCTGCTCGTTCATGTCCGCATGGTGAATGCCGGTGCTCCGCGCCGGACGTGCCGGAGGTCACCTCGAGTCGGTACCGACGGCACGAACAGCCAGCAGCTGCCATGGCGTGCCGGCGCGGCGAGCTGCTGAGGTCGACTGTTACGGAACTGCAAGGGATCTGCAACGCCGTGAATCCGGCCCGAGCACGGCATCCCGCGGAGATCGGTGGGATGATTTCTCGGCCATGACGATCCCCACCGACGCCATCGCCCCGGCGCCCCCGGTCGAGGAGACCAGAGCGTCGGTCGCCGGGCGCGTGCTCAGTCGGGCCAGGTGGCTGGCGGTCGTCATCGGCAGCCTGATGCTCTTGCTGGCCCTCCCGGCCACGGTCTTGGGCGGGGGTCCGCTGGACCCGCTGACCGACACCGTGACCGAGGTCACCGACCCGGTCGTCGATACCGTCGAGGAGACGCTCAGCGAGCCTGAGGCCGTCGTCCCGCCGGTGGTCGAGCCCATCGTCGAAACGGTCGAGGAGACCGTCGATACCGTTGCGCCGGTTGTGGAGACCGCCACCGCCGCCGCGGAGCCGGTGGTGGCCGTCGTCGATCCGCTGGTGGCCGTCGTCGATCCGCTGGTCGGCTCCCTCCCCGCGGTCGCCGCGGACGTGGAGGTCGAGCTCCCCTTGGTCGAGGGTGGCATCGCCGTCAGCGTCGACCTCGGCGGGGCCACGACCGTCACGGCGGCGCTGAACCTGGACGTCCCCGGCGCCGGGTCAACCGGGATCTCGGTCGGAACGAATGTCGGACTCCCGGCTCTCCCGGCTCTCCCGGGCGACCCGCTTCCCGGCGTGACGCTTCCGATCGACGAGCCGTGTGCCATCCCGGGTGCGGTCGCCGGCTCGGTGCCCTTGGCATCGGCCGGCCCGCCGGCCGGCGGCGGCTCATCGGTCGTCCGGCCACCCGGCGTGGCCCCACCCACGACCGTGGTGAGCCCGATTGACTCGAACCAGTCCGCGGAGCCGGTCGCCCGAACGGGCGCCCTGGAGCGCCTTGCGCGCGAGTTGAGCCGCGGCTTCCTCAGCCAGGGTGGTGGGGTGGCGCTTGGCGGCGCCCTCGCCCTGCTGACCGTGCTTGTTCTGGTCCCGCCCCTGACGAGGGGTGGGTTGCTCCCCGCACCGGCCATCTGGAAGCCGGTGCCCTTCGTCACACCACTGGATCCGCCCGGCTAGCTCGTTCCTCTCACTAGCCAGGACCGTCCCGGGACCGACGTCCCGCAGCGGTCCACCAGATCCAAGTTAGACGAAAGAGAGGAACTCTCATGAAGCGCTTGATCGCTTCGCTCGGAGGTGCCCTGCTGGCCACCGTCATCGGTGCCGGTGTGGCTGCCGCAGCCGAGCCGCCGTTCGAGACGCCCCTCGACACGATCACCGAAACCGTGCCGGGCGTGGAGACGGTGATGACGTTGCCCGGAAACAACCAGGCGTCGCTGCTCACCTTCAGCGACTCCGACGCGGGTGATGTCGACCAGGTGAACGAGAACGAGTCGGGCGACGCCGATGCGTCGAACGACAACTGGACCGGCCAGTTCAACGGGCAGGGACAGGAAGGCACCGGCGGAGCCGCGACGAGCGGCAATGCCACCGGCGGAAATGGCGGGGACGCCCGCGACGCCGAGCCGGCCTGTGGCTGCCAGAAAGACGAGCCGGAAGCCGGTGATGGCGGCGACGCCACCACCGGGAACGCCACCGGTGGCGCCGTGAACCAGACCCAGGACGCCACCAATGGCAACTCCACGAGCCAGACGGCCGAGGCGACCTCGTATGCCAACCAGATGGCACCGAGCAACAACAACGTCTCGATCCGCCTGTTCAGTGACGGTGACAACGGAACCGTCACCCAGGAGAACCGGAACGAGTCGGGCGACGCGGACGCGTCGAACGACAACGCAACCAGCCAGTTCAACGAGCAGTACCAGAGCGGAACTGGCGGGGATGCGACCAGCGGAGATGCGACCGGCGGAGCTGGCGGAAACGCCAACGGCGGTGGTGAGGCCGGAGACGGCGGTGAAGCCACGACGGGCGACGCCACCGGCGGCAACGTCAACCAGTCGCAGACCGCGGAGAACACCAACTCGACCGGCCAGACCGCGAACGCGGCCTCGGTCGCCGAGCAGAAGGGTCCGAGCAACAACAACGTCTCGCTGCGCTTCTTCAGCGACGGCGATGACGGCGACGTGACCCAGGTGAACTCCAACGAGTCGGGCGACGCGGACGCGTCGAACGACAACTGGACCGGCCAGGCCAACGGGCAGTGGCAGGAAGCCAACGGCGGCGACGCGACCAGTGGAGACGCCACTGGCGGCGCCGGGGGAAACGCCCGCGACGAGCGCTCGTGTGGCTGCGAGGACAAGCAGCGACACGGCGATCGCGGGACCGAAGCCGGGGATGGCGGAAACGCCACCTCCGGTGACGCCACTGGCGGCAACGTGACCCAGACTCAGGACGCCACGAACGGCAACTCCACGAGCCAGGGCGCGACGGCCTCCTCGACGGCCAACCAGTCCGGCACGAACACCGCGACCGACACCACGCCGTGGATCCCGGTTGAGGGACGCCATCCGAAGCCGCATGAGTGCGGTTGTGGCTACCCAGCTGACCGCCACGGTGAGCGCGGTGAGCGTGGCGAGGCTGGGGAGATCGACCAGGAGAACGAGAACGAGTCGGGCGACGCGGACGCGTCGAACGAGAACGGGACGTTCCAGGTCAACCTCCAGGGCCAGGACGGTCAGGGCGGCAATGCCACGAGCGGCGACGCTCGCGGTGGAGCCGGCGGAAACGCTCGCGGCCTCGGCGCGGACGGCGGTGACGGCGGCGACGCCACCACCGGCGACGCGTCGGGCGGCAGCGTCACGCAGGACCAGACCGCCTCGAACACGAACTCCACCAGCCAGTCCGCATCGGCTGCATCCGTGGCCGAGCAGCAGGCGTCGAACAGCGTCAACCCGACTGCGGACGCCTACCAGAAGGACCGGCGAGCGGAGTGCGGCTGCCGCCACCGCGGTGGCCACGAGCTCCCTGACGTCGACCAGGAGAACTCCAACGAGTCGGGCGACGCCGATGCGTCGAACGACAACTGGACCAAGCAGGGCAACCTGCAGTGGCAGTCCGGGACCGGTGGAAACGCGACCAGTGGAGACGCCACTGGCGGGAACGGTGGAAACGCCACCGACACCGACAACGGCTGCGGCTGCGAGGGAGAAGGCCCGCACGACAAGAAGCACGACAAGCAGAAGGAGAACTACCCCAGCTACGACCAGACCGGCCAGGACCGGAACCACCGCGCCGATGGCGCCGGTGACGGCGGCAACGCCACCACCGGTGACGCCACTGGCGGCAGCGTGACCCAGACCCAGGAGGCCACCAACGGCAACTCCACGAGTCAGGTTGCGACGGCCTACTCGGCGGCCACCCAGTGGGCCGAGAACGTCTTCGGCCAGGAGGCGCCCATGGTTCGCTGACCGATAGGACCGGGCGGGCTTCGGCCCGCCCGGTCCCCTTTCAGCACGAAATGTGGCTTCGGAGTACGTTGGCCATGCATCGGAGGACGAGCATGACCGGCCCGATCAGCGCCACCCTGGCGACCCATCTCGCGGATCTCGCGACCTTCGGTCTGGCGATCGGCGTGTACGGCGTGGCCGGTGAGGCGAATCCGGTGGCCCGCGAGCTCTTCGCGGCCGGCGGCCTGCCGCTGGTGGCCGCCGTCAAGGTCGCCGGGGCACTCGTGGCCTCGATCATCGTCGCCCGACGACGCCAATGGCTCTGGCTCGCCGCGGGAAGCGGCCTGCTGGGGGCCGGTACCGGGCTCCTGGCGATCAGCTGACCCGGGCCACCCGACCACGGCGAACCACCGGCGCACCCACACCTGTTAGGCCGACGCAACGGATTCGTCCCCCGCCGTGATGGCCCCCGCCCGAGGGCGTGAGTAGCCTCCGATGGACGACCATGATCAGACGGTTCCTTCGAGATTACGGGCTGGGCGTGGTCCTGGCCGGCTTGTTCGTCGGGAGCTGGATCCTCCAGACGGTTTCCGGCTGGGTCGAGTTCGTCGCCGAGCAGGAGGCCAACGGGACGGCGCCTCACCTGTTCGGCACGGCCGGCTACTTCTGGCCGTGGATGCAGGCGACGTTCGAGAACTGGCAGTCGGAGTTCCTCCAGCTGTTCTCGATGGCCGTCCTGACCGCCTTCCTCCTCCACAAGGGCAGCACCGAGTCCAAGGACGGCGAGGCTGAGCTCAGGCTCCAGCTGGCCGCCATTCGACTCCAGCTCGAGGCGCTCCAGGGTGCGAAGCCCTCGGCTCAGGCAGCCCAGGGCGGGTCCGATGACGCCTGAGGAGCTCCTGCAGGCCGAGGAGCGCTACCGCGGGGAGATCGAGGAGCCGCTCGAGGACCTCCTCCGGAAGTCCACCCAGGATTCGGTGCTCCCTAACGTGATGGCCTGGCTGGTCGTGGTCATCGGCGGCTTCCTGGTCTGCCTGCTGATCATGCTCGGGCTGGGAGCCTGACCGGTGTCATCGGTCCGTGTCGTGATCGTCATCCGGCGGGGCGAGGCCCTGCTCTGCCGCACGGCGCGCAAGTTCCGGGTCCCCGAGGTCGGCGAAGCGCTCACCCTGGTCGATGAGGGCGAGCCCTCCGACGTGGCGGGTCGTGTGGAGCTCGTCGTCGACGGGCCGGGCGGACGCCCCTACGTGTACGGCGGCGCCTGGGGCCAGGAGGTCGACGACGCCGAGCTCGACCGCCTCGGCTTCAGCGAATGCCGGAAGTCCGAGCTCGACGTGCTGGAGGCGGCCGTCGGCTGACGGTGGTTCTCACATGTGATAGTCTTATCACATGTTGGCGTCGCTCCCCCCGGTCACCCCCGACCCCACCGAGCAGGACGTCTGGCGCGCGCTCGCCAACCCGCTCCGCCGTCAGCTCCTCGACGAGCTGCGGTCCGGGCCGATGACCACCGGGGAGCTGGCCGACTCGATCCCCGACCACAGCCGGTTCGCCGTGATGCAGCACCTCGGGGTGCTCGTCGAATCGGACCTGGTGGTCGTCCGCCGCCGCGGGCGGCATCGGTACAACCACCTCAACCCCGTGCCCCTTCGACGCTGGTACGAGCGCTGGGTCGCGCCGCTGGCCGACCAGGCCGCGTCCGAGATGCTCGCCCTGGAGCGGCACACCGAGCAGCAGACCGCCCACGAAGGAGGCGCACCCATGGCCATCGCGACCGACCAGATCCGCACGGCGCGGGTCGAGACCGAGCTCAGGTTCAGGACCACCCCTGAGCGCCTGTTCCGGGCCCTGACCGAGGAAACGCTCGCCTGGTTCCCGCACACCTACGGCGAGGAGCGGACGAAGGCCGTGATCCTCGAGCCGCGGGTCGGCGGGGCGAACTACGAGGACTGGGGCAACGGGATGGGCCACCTGTATGGCCACGTGACCCTGTTCGACAAGCCGAACGCGTTCGCCACCCGGAGCCGGCTGATGCCGGGCGTCATCCTCGACAGCGAGTACACCCTGGAGGCCGACGGGGACGAGACCGTCCTCCGCGTGTCGAAGGTCGCGGTCGGGCCGATGACCGATGACGAGGCAGCCTCGATCAGCACCTACGGCGACCTGGCCCGCTTCCAGGATCCGCTCCGTGCCCTCGTCGAGGGCAGCTGAGCGCTAGTACTCGACCGGGGCGCGCCTGTCGGCGAGGACGCGGGCGATCTCCGACCGGTAGCGGGTTCCCGAGGGGTGTCGGGCGAGCCAGTACAGGAAGGCGGGATCGGTTTCCGCGAGCTCCTCGATGCTGTGGCCCGCGTAATGCCCGAAGTCGACGACGTGGGGGTCGAACGTGGAGCCCGCCCAGCCCGGGCCGACCGGCGTCGTCTCCCCGGTGTCGACGTCGAAGACGCGAGGCGGTTCCTTGGGGTCGGTCATGTCAGCAGGTCCCGATCAGCACTCTGGGCCGATGGTACGCCCCAATCCGCAATACGCAATACCCGCGGTCCGGAATGGCGCTCAGGCCGGCTCCTCGGACGCCTCGCGCTTGTGGAGGCCATGTGAGGCGTTCGTTCGCCACGACACGATGCCCACCCACGCCATGAAGGCCGAGAGGCCGAGCAGCACGAGCGGGATGCCCATCCCCGGCAGGAAGATGTCGAGCACGTCGGCGAGCACTGGGGCGGCGAGCACCGGGAAGAAGGAAGCCACCGACAGCAGTGTGTTCAGGATGCCGAAGGTTCGGCCCCGGACGTCGGGCGGCAGCTCCTCCTGGAGGGCGGTCTGGGCCGGGATCGCGATGAGCGCGTAGGCGATCCCCGCCCCGAACGCGATGGCGATGACCAGGGCGATGACCGACAGGAGCGCCCCGAGGATGCCGGGCAGGTCTTCCTCGATGGGCTGCAGGGCGGGGCTCAGGATCTGGACCAGGGGCTGGACCATGGCGATGGCCAGCAGCATGACCGCGGTCAGGATCAGGCCGACGTCGATCAGGAGCCGCTTGGGCACGAATTGGCCGAACGAGTTCAGAAACAGGATGCCCATCACGGCGCCCAACCCGGCGGGGCCCATGATGAAGAAGATGTCCTCCGCGCTCAGCCCCAGAACGGTGGTCGCGTAGCCGGGCCCCAGGGCGCCGAGGACCCCGATGATCGAGGCCCCGATCCCCAGGTAGCGGAGCGACCAGGAGATCTTCGGGGTGCGCTGGACGAAGGCGATTCCCTCGCGGAGCTCCTCGACGACGTGGGTCAGGGTGCGGCCGGCGTCGAACGGCTTGGGGGCGGTCTCCGGCCTGACCGCCGGGAGCGGGATGAGGGCGAGGGCGGCGAGGCCGAACATGACGGCCACCACGATGTAGACCGCGTTCGCCCCCAGGGTGGTCAGGATCAGCGGGCCGATGAGCCCGAAGCCGATGCCGAAGGTCGCGTTCACGGTGAGGATGAAGATCGAGTTGGCGGCCATCAGCTGGCGCCGCTCGAGCAGGCGGGTGATCGAGATCAGCTCGGCCGGGCCGAAGAACGCGCTGATCGTCGAGATCACGAAGTTCAGGACCAGGATCAGGAAGACGTTGGTCCCGACCGCAATGAACAGCGCGGTGCCGATCGCCCGTCCGACGTTCGAGAGGATCATGATCAGCCGAGCATCGCTGCGCTCGACGAGGACGCCGGCGAGGGCGCTGAAGACCACGGCCGGGGCGAGGAAGGTCAGGATCAGGACCGCGTTCGCGGTGTTCGACCCGGTCGCCCCCACGACCACCGCCATGAGGGCGGCCAGGACCATGTTGTTGGCCAGCTGGCTGAGGACCTGCGCCGTCCACAGCAGCACGAAGCTCCGATTCCGGAAGACGCTGCCCGTACCCGGAGGCAGGCTGCCGGGCTGGATGTCCTCGGCGAGCTCGATGTGGGTCATGCGCCCGGCTCTGGTCCGTGCTCAAGATGCCCGGTGTAGCGCCGCTCGACGTCGAGCCGGTCGAGCAGGATCCGGTGCCCGCATCGGCCGCAGACCAGGCCGATGTCGGCGCCCAGCCGGACGACCGACCACTCATGCCCGCCGCACGGATGCGCCTTGCGGAGGGTGATCCGATCGCCGATCCGGAGCTCGACCGGGACCGCCATCAGACGGTGGCCTCGTTGGCGGTCGCGCCGGTGAAGTTCCAGCCGTCGATCCGGACGGCAGGCACCCGGGCCGCGATGCCGGTGTACTCGGCGCCCACCAGCCGCGTGTCGCCGGCGATGGCCGAGATCCGAGAGAAGGCGTCCGGGATGGACTGGGTGAATCGCAGGTTGCGGATCGGCCCGGCCACCTCGCCATTCTCGATCAGGAAGGTCCCGTCACGGGTCATCCCGGTGAGGATGCCCCGCTTGGGGTGGACGATGTTCACGTAGTGGAACCGGGTGACGAGGATGCCGCGCTCGACGCTGCTGACCAGCTCGTCGCGGGGAGACTCGCCGGGCGCCATGAACAGGTTCCAGCACAGCGGCCCGAACGTGTTCGGGGCGGGAAGGGCGTGGCCGGTGCGCGGGACCCCCGCCCGGTGTGCCGTCCCGCTGTCGTGGGCGGTCTCGCGGGCGACGCCCGCCTCCACCAGGTCGACCCGCGTCTTGGCGACGCCCTCGAAGTCGATCACCGAAGGGAGGCCCGACGGGTCGCAGCCGTCGTCCCAGATGCTGACGTTCGTGCCGAAGACCCGCTCTCCGAGCTCGAGGCAGGCTCTCCCCTCCTCGATGGCCAGGCCCGAGAAGGCCATGATCGCCAGGTACTCGAGGACCTCGGCCACCGCGTACTCGCCGAGGACGACCGCGTACTCGCCGGGGGCAACGTCCCGCGGGTTCCCTGACCGCGCCGCCCGGTCCGCGGCCTCCTCGCCGACGGCCACCGGGTCGATCGTCCGGTGGTCGGTCGAGATCGCCTGAGCGTAGCCGGTCTCCCCGCCCGGCCCGATCATCACCGAGAGGAGCTTGGCCTGGGTGGACCGATGCGAGGAGGCGAGCCCCTTCGTGTTGGCCACGGTCAGGCGCTGGGCCTCGATCGAGTACGCGCCGCTCACCGTCAGCCCTCGCGCGGTGCCGGCCGCGATGACCGCCCTTGCCCCCTCGGCCCGGGTCCGCGGATCCGCGCCGGCGGTCTCCTCGACCCAGCCGACGCTCGTCTCCGCCGCGCCGGTCTCGGGCAGGGGCGCCTGGTTGGCCTCGGGTGCGGCGTGCGCGGCGATGGCTGTCGCGCGGGCCACCACGGCCTCGATGCCGGCAGCGTCCAGCCGGTTGGTGACCGCCACCCCGGTTCGTCCGTCACGGCGGACCCGGACCCGGAGGGTGGCGTCCTGCTCGGCCAGGTTCTGGTGGATCTGCGACCGGGCGAACCGGGTGAGCGCCAGGTCGCGCTCGGTGACCGTCGCCTCGCCCTCCGCCCCCGGCTCGAGCCGCGCCAGGGCGGCGGCCGCGACCTCGTGGCCTACCACCGGCCGACCCCGACCTGGACCCCGCGGAAGCGGGCGGGAGCCGCGCCGTGGCCGACCGCGGCGGTTTGCATCGGCTCACCCTTGCCGCAGTACGGCTCGCCCCAGAGGCGCCACTCGCTTGGGCCACAGACCGCGTCGCACGAGCCCCAGAAGCGGGGCGTGATCCCGGTGTAGGTCGGGTTCCGGACCATCCCGGCCCGCTTGCCGTTGCGGATGAGCCAGCCGATCTCGGTGCCGAACTGGAAGTTCAGGCGCCGCTCGTCGATCGACCACGACCGGTTCGTGCCGAACAGGATGCCGTCCTTCGTGTCGGCGATGAGGTCCTCGAGCGTGCCGGCCTCGCCGGGGCGCAGGTTGATGTTCGTCATCCGGATGATCGGCAGGTTCCGCCAGGTCGCCGAGCGGCTGCTGCCCATCGACCGTCGGCCGATGACCGGCGCGGTCTCGCGCGAGGTCAGGTAGCCGACGAACCGGCCGACGCTGACCAGCGGGACGTTCTGGGCGGCCACGCCCTCGTCGTCCCAGCCGAACGTGCCGAGCCCGCCGGGAGCGGTGGCGTCGGCGTCGATGTTCACCACCTCTGACCCGTACTGGAGCCGGTCGAGCCGGTCGGTGGTCAGGAAGCTCGTCCCCGCGAACGACGCCTCCATCCCGAGCACGCGGTCGAGCTCGGTCGGGTGGCCGCACGACTCGTGGACCTGGATCGCGACCTGCGAGGCCTCGAGGATGACGTCCATCTCCGCGGACGGGCACTGCGGGGCGTCGAGCAGGGCGACCGCCTCCTCCGCGATCCGCTGGCCGTTCTCGGGCAGGCCCATCTCGCGGACCGCCTCGAAACCGCGCCCCTCGAGCTGTCCGCCGAGCGACTTCGGGTAGCTGCGCTCCTGGCTTTCGTTGTCGTTGACCGCGGTCGCGCTCATCCCGCCACCGCACGCGACGAGCTCCTGGTCGACGCGGGCCCCGTCGCTCGAGGCGAAGTGCTTCCGGTCACGGGCCGCCTCGAAGTGGACCTCACGGAGGGAGATGCCCCGGGCTCTGCCCATCGCCTCGTCGGCTGCGAACAGGATCGCGAGCTTGTCCTCGAGGGAGACGCCGAACGGGTCTTCGTGGATCGGGGTGGCGTACGAGCCGTGCGCCGCGGGGCTGTCGTCCAGCACGACCGGCGGGCCACCGGCCAGGGCGCTGGCCTGGGCGATGGCGACCGCCCGGAGCGCGACGCGCTCGGCCTCCGCCGGCTCGAGGTCCGGGCTTGAGGCGAACCCCCACGCCCCGTCGACCAGGGCCCGCACCCCGAACCCCGCCGAGCGGTCGGTCGCCGCCGCGGCCAGGGACCCGTTCTTGACGGTGAGCGACTCGGTCTCGTGCTCGACGACCCGGATGTCGGCATAGGCCGCACCGGAGCTCGTCGCGGCGTCGAGCGCGCGGGCCACGACATCGGCCTGGTGCGTCGTCATTCGCCACCCACCGGCGCGGCGGCCTCCGGCGCCAGGTCGCGCTCGGTGGCCGGGACCCGCACCGAGCTGGTCTGGTCGACGACGATCGTCGCCTGGACGAACTGCTCGAGCTGGGTGACGATGCCACCCGGCCGCTCGAGCGCAGCGAGCAGCCCGTCGGGGTCGCCGATGGCCGTCAGGGTGAAGGCCCGGCCGATCTCGGCGCCATCCATCTCGAGGGCGCCCGCCCCCTGGACCACGACGCTCGACGCGGTGACCCGCGTGTCGTCCACGGCCAGCGCCTCCGCCCCGGCGTTCCGCAGCTCGTTGATGAGGTCGTTGACCGCGATCGCGTCGAGCGAGCCATTCACCCGGACCGTGATCCCCTGCCCCTCGACCGCGGCGAGCCCCGAGTAGGCGCGGACGCGGCGGAGCTCCTCGCGGCTGACGTCGAGCGCGCTGAGCCCCTGCGCGCCCGCGGTCTGGTACTCGTCGAGCAGGGCGCGCTGCTCGGCGAGGGCGCCGCGGAGCTCGGCATTCGCGTCGGCCAGGGTCTGGATCCGCGTCGACAGCTCGGCCACCGGCAGGCTGGTCAGCTCGGCGGGGCGGGCCTGGGAGTTGAACTGGGCGACCAGCACGAGGCCGCCGATCATGGCCATCAGCGCCAGGGCGAGCGGCGCGAGCCAGCTGCGCGTCATTCGGCGGCCTCCACCGGCACCGCCCAGCGGAGGCTCGTCGGGCCGACGAAGGCCGGCAGCCGAAGCTCCGCGTCCGAGACGATCGCGTACTCGAGGTCGAACGCCTCGATCCGCTGGGCCACCCGGCCGAGGTAGGCCGGATCGGTCTCGAACCGCTGCTGGAGCTCGCCCGGACCGATGGCCTCGATCCGGAACGGCGGCGACAGGAACGCGGTGTTCACCAGGACCGAAGAGCCCACCCCGTAGATCGAGGTCGTGGAAACCAGCCGCTCGCCGTTGATCGTGATCGCCTCGGCACCGGAGTGCCACAGGGCGTTGACGAGGTCGCGGAGGTCATCGGCCAGGACGATGTAGTTGGCCGGGTTCTCCCCGACTGGGACGATGCGACGCGAGTCGGCGATCTCGACCACGACCCCGGGGCCGGTGACCTCGGACAGCCCGCCGGCGAGGCGCGTCTCCTCGAGATCGGCGTTCACCAGGGCGAGGGCGGTCTGCGAGCCCTCGCTGGCGTGCTGGATGTCGGCGAGCTCGGCCTCCACCGCCGCGAGCTGGCTGCGCAGGACCTCCTGCTCCGCCTCGAGCCTGATGGCCTGGGCGGCGAGGACCTGCTGGGCCGAGGTCGTGTACGAGGTCCGCTGCACCTCGCTGTTCCACTGGGCGGCGGCGACGAACCCGAGGGCTCCGAGGGCGAGCGCCATGCTCAGGATCCAGCCCGATCGGATTCGCACCCGGCCGCGGGCGACCTGGCCGACCGTCACGCGTCACCTCCGCCGGGCGGTGCCGGCGGCGGGGCCGGAGGCTCGGCCGGCGGAGCCTGCGGGGGCTCGGCCGGAGGCGAACCGGCGCGGCGGGCACGCCAGGCGACGGTGCCGACGAACACGACGCCGATGAGCACGAGCCCGATGATGAGCCACCACACGACGTCGGGCGTCTCGTCGGGTTCGGTCGGACCGGGGTCGGCCGCCGAAGATGGCCCGGTGCCGGTTCCGCCCCCGGGGAGTGGCACGTCCGAGTCACCGAGCTCGACCGGCTCGATCGGCTCGGGCTCGGTGGTGCCGAACGAGGCGAAGTAGTCGGCCCGGATCTCGTCGAACGGCGTCCCGGTGCCGTCCTCGATGGCCTCGGCGTCGGTGGCCCCGTCCCGGTAGGCGTCCATGATCGCGGCCAGGGCGTCGTCCCCGTAGGTCGCCAGGATATGGTCGACCATCGTCGCGCCCTGGGCGTAGGCCAGGGTCGCGCCCCGCGTGTCGATCGGGAACTGGTCGGTCAGCGCCTCGAACGCCATCAGGCCACCGATCCGGGCCTCCTGCTCGACGATGTCGGCCTCGGTCTCGGCGTTCCCCACCTCGGACCATACTGCCGTGCCCTCGTTCAGCCAGGTGGCGGGATCGTGGAACGGGTTCGCGCTGGCATCGGCGAAGACGACGTGGGTCACCTCGTGGGCGAGGGTCGTCTCGAGGTAGGCCTCCGACCCGGCCTCGAGCCACATGAACACGGTCCGGATGTTCGGGAACGTGGCCGCCCCAATCCACTCGCGGCTGCCCGGGCCGATCGCGCCCAGGAAGTCCTCGCGGGCCTCGTACACGAAGATCGAGATCGGGTCCGCCAGCGGGCGGCCGAGCAGGACGCCGGCCGCATCGGCCGCGTCCCCGGCCAGGTCGCCGAAGCGGCGCGCGATGGTCTCGTTGCCGCCGTACCAGTGGACGGTGGCCGATCCGATCTCGTCCTGCTCCCAGTCGAGATGCGACCGGTCGTCGTCGTACAGGAGGGTCTGCTCGGTGCTGAGCGTCGCCCGGTCGCCGGTCACCGCGCGCCACTGGTACGTCACCGTCGTGTTGGGCGGAAGGTAGTCCTCGGCCATGTCGCGCTGGTACGAGAGCTCGTCCCCGGACGGGGTGATCGGGACCACCAGCCGGTCCTCGCCGCCGAACCCGAGCAGGAGCTCGACGTGGTCCGCGGTACCGGCCCACGAGGCCGAGAAGGTCATGTCGACCCCGAAGGTCGCGTCCGCCTCGAGATTCGAGAACCCGCCACCCGCGAGGACGGCTGGCGCCGCCAGGGACAGCGCGAGCGCCAGCGTGGCGACGCTCGCCGGGATGCTCCGTCTCAGTCGGCCCACGACACCCTTCCGAAGTCGAGCAGCCCGGTCGTCAGCGTCCCCACCCCGTTCAGCCCGTCGCGGACCAGCCAGTGCGACGCGTCCCACGACCACGGGATGACCGGCGCCTCGGCATCCACCCGCGCCTCGACGTCCAGGTAGGCAGCGCGCTGGTCCTCGGGATCCTCCGCCTCGGCGGCGGCCTGCATGAGCTCGACGAAGGTCTCATCGGTCCAGTGGCCATAGTTCGATGCGGCGTCCGGCAGGAGGAGCAGCCCGTAGAGCGCGTATGGCGAGGGGTAGTCGGTGATCCAGTTGATCGTGAAGATCTGGGGCGGCTGGACCGGAAGCAGCGAGATGTAGTCCCCGAAGTCCATGGTCTCGACCGCGATGTCCACGCCAAGCTCGTCCCGCCAGATCTCGACGGCCGGCCCAGCCCCGAGCCCGGTCGCGTTGACGGTGATCAGGCCGAGGTCGCTCCCGGAGTCGTACCCCGCGTCCGCGAGGAGGTCGCGTGCCTCGTCCGGGTCCGCCGCCTCGTCCTCCGGGACGCCCTCCGGCCACAGGGCGGGCGGAACCAGGCTCGTGGCGACCGTGGCGGCCGCCCCGGCCGACAGCTCCACGAGCCGCGGCCGGTCGAGGGCCAGGGTGAAGGCGCGTCGGACCTGGGCGTCGTCGAACGGCGACCGAGTCGTATCGAAGCCGAAGTACTGGACGCTCAGCGAGGCCGCCTCGTGGAGAAATGGCCCCAGGCTCTGGTCGTACCTGATCCAGGACGCGTCGCCGGAGAAGACGTTCACCAGGTCGATCTCGTCGGCGGCGAAGGCCTCCGGTCCGCTGGCCTCGACGTCGGCGACCCACACGACCTCGTCGATCGGAGGCGGCCCGGCCACGTACTCCGGATTGGCCGCCAGGACGAGGTTCTCGCCTTCGAGCCGATCCGCGGTGTACGGGCCCGAGCCGACGAAGCCATCGACCGTCTGCCAGCTCGGTGAGGCATCGGCCTGGGGTGGCACCACGCCGGCGGTCGGCGTCGCGGCCAGCGCCGGGAAGTGGCTGGCCGCGTGCTCGAGGCGAACGACCAGGGTCTGGTCGTCGGGCGCCTCGATCCCGACCTCGTCCTC
>DATBIW010000056.1:0-3569 GCA_036556745.1 Candidatus Limnocylindria bacterium
ACCATCGGTCAGCCGGTCGCCGAGCGGCTGGTCCGACGGATGCTGGTCGAGGCCAACCCGGGCACGATTCTCGTTCACGGTCCGGCCGGTGCCGGCAAGGGCGCGTTCGTCGCGGACCTGCTGGCGACGGCCTCCTGCGAGGAGGCCGATCCCGCCGACCGGCCCTGCAATGCCTGCCGCGGCTGCACGACGGCGCGGGCGGGCACCCATCCCGATCTCGTCGTCGCGTCTCCGGAGACGTGGCGCGAGGACCGCGGCAGCGGCGAGAGCATCGTCGGCGCGGCCCGGCGTTGGCTGGGTGACGTGGCCGGGGCACCGATCAGCGGACGCTGGCGGCTGATCGTCATCGAGCACGCGGACGTGGCCAACGAGCAGGTCCAGAACGCGCTCCTCAAGGCGCTCGAGGAGCCGGCGGATCGACAGCTGTTCATCCTCGTCGCCGACGACCCGCGTCGGCTGCTCCCCACGATCCGGTCGCGCTCGCGCGAGCTGCGGATCGGGAGGGTTCCGCAGGCCGCCCTGGCCGAGTGGCTGGTCGAGGAGCGGGGCCTCCCCGAGGCGATGGCGGTGACCGTCGCCCGCCTGGCCGACGGCCGGATGGGGAGCGCGGTCGCCCTGGCCGGGGACACCGGCCGGGGACGCCTGGAGTGGCGTCGGACCACCCAGCACGAGCTCCTTGCCCTGCTGGAGCGGGGCCGGTCCGAACGGATGGCCGCGGTCCGCGAGCTGCTCGACGACGCGGCGCGCCAGCTCCCCGTCGAAGCGGCGACGGACCCGGCCGCGGAGCCGGGGGCGCGGACCCCGACCGTCGTCCAGCGCGCCGCCGCCGCGGCGATCCTGGACGCCTGGATCGACCTTGGACGTGACCTCGCGGTGGCCGCCGCCGGAACGCCCGACCTGGCGGTCTCGACCGAGCTTGTTCCCGAACTGGTTGCCACCGCGGCGCGCGAGCGCGCCGGTGGCTGGGTGGCGGCGACGGCGGCCCTGGAGCGGATCCGCGACGGCCTGGAGGAGAACGTCAGCCCGCGCCTCGCCCTCGAGGCGGCGATGCTGGCCTGGCCGACCCTCGACCCGCGATGAGCGCCGGCCAGCGGCTCACCGCCCGGGTCCGCGGGCGGGTCCAGGGCGTGGGCTACCGATGGTGGGCGGTCGAGGCGGCGAATCGGCTCGGCCTCGTGGGCTGGGTCCGGAACGCCGACGACGAGCGTGCCGTCGAGCTGGTGGCCGAGGGCGATCCGGCGATGCTGGACGCCTTCGAGGTCCAGCTCCACACGGGCCCACACGCCGCCCAGGTCGAGTCCGTCGACGCGACCCGGGGACCGGCCACCCATGACATGTCTCGGTTCGAGATCCATCGGTGACGGTGGACACATGAGCTGGCGCCTGCTCGGCTGTGGCCTGCTGGCGGCGGCCGTCTTCGTCGGGCTCGGGCTGTTGGCGCTCAACCTGGCCATCGGCCGAATCGGCTGTCCGTCGACCGTGGTGTGGGGCGACCGGGCCTACGCCGCCGAGGGCGCGCCCACCGACCAGCCGGTCGTCGGCTCGGGCGAGCCAGTCCTCATGGGGTCGACCTTCATCGGCGCCTTGAGTCGCGAGGTCTATGGCCCGGAGGGTGCCGATCCGTCGCCGACGGCGGGGGACCAGCTCCCCGACGAGATCGCGCTGTCCTGCGGGGATGGGACGTTCCAGACCTACGCGTTCAGCGTCGTCGTCTCACCGCCGGCGCCATCACCCTAGGCGGTCGCCAGTCGCCTGGGCGTATCGGTCGGTCGCCTGGGCGTATCGGTCGGTCATCCCCGAGACGTAGTCGGCGACCTGGGTCACGAGGGGGGCGTCGGTGTCCCGATAGGTGGCTGGCATCTGGTCCGGGTGGGCGAGATGGTGGTCCATGAGCCGGCGGAGCAGGGCGACCGCCTCGTCGTGCTGGGCCGCCTGCTCGGGACGGAGGTAGACCCGCTCGAACATGAAGTCCCGGAGCTCGTGCATGAGCCCCAGCGTCTCGGCGTCCATCCGGACCTCGCCCGATCGCAGGCTCTCGTCGATGACCGCCGTGATCAGCTCGCCGACCCACAGCCGTCCCGGCGGTCCGAGCCGCTCGAGCAGGTGGGGCGGGAAGTCGTCCTCGGCCAGCACCCCGGCCCGCCGGGCGTCGAGCGCGTCGTGGGTCAGGTACGCGATCCGATCCGCATAGCGGACGGTCATCGCCTCGAGTGTCACGGGGGGCGGGCTGATCTTCCAGGTGTGGGCCCGGATCCCGTCGCGAACCTCCCAAGTGAGGTTGAGGTCCTCGAGGACCTCGTAGAGGCGGACGCTCTGCGCCGCGTGGTGCCAGCCGCCGGGCGGGAAGTACGGGGAGAGCGCGTCCTCGCCGGTGTGGCCGAACGGGGTGTGGCCGACGTCGTGGCCCAGCGCGATCGCCTCGGCCAGCGCCTCGTTCAGCGACAGCGCGGCGGCGAGTGACCGCGCGATCTGGGCGACCTGCAGGGTATGGGTCAGCCGCGTGACGTAGTGGTCGCCCTCGGGGTTGAGGAAGACCTGGGTCTTGTGCTTCAGCCGGCGGAACGCCTTCGAATGGATGATCCGGTCGCGGTCGCGCTCGAAGGCGGTGCGGAACGGGTCCGGCTCCTCGGGACGCGCGCGACCCCGTGACGCGGCGGACCGGGTGGCCCCCGGTGAGAGGCGCTCCTCTTCGGCCTCGCGGGCCGCCCGATCGCGACGGATGAGCTCCGGCATGTGTCCGGATCATGGCGGATACGGGCCCTTTGGTACTGGGCAGTAGGGGCCAGAGCCCTTCCGCGGCGATCGGGCTAGGGTTGTCGCGGGTCGCGAGGTGCCCTTCGAACATGCTCCGATTGACTGCCCTGACACGCCCCGCCGCGTTTGCCGCGGTGCTCGCCCTGGTCCTGACCGGTCTGGGACCGGCCGCGCCTGCCCCGCGACAGGGCCCCATCTCGGTCCACACCTCGGAGTCCTCGCGCGCCGTCGACGGACCCACCGACTTCGAGCTGGCCGACGGCACGACCCACATCGCCATCCGCTGGGCGGGCCATCCGGACGCCCACCTGACGGCCGCCTTCAGCCGGGACGGGGCCACCTTCGATGAGCCGCAGCACGTGGACCTCGACGAGGTCGGTGCGGCCAAGCACGACGGCGAGACCTACGGCGCGATCATGGTCGCCAGCCATGCGCGCGTGGTCCGGGTCACCACCGACGAGCCGCTCGACAAGGTCACCGTGCTCGCCCTGGACGCCGGCGCCGTGGCCGCCCCGCTCCCCGGGGTTGGGGCCACCGCATCCGGCGTCACCGGCATCCCGGGCGTCATCCCGCGGTCCGGCTGGGGCGCCGACGAGACGATCCGCTTCGACCCATACGGCGAGGAGCGGTGGTTGAGCCAGTACTTCCCGCTCCAGAAGATGATCGTCCACCACACGGCCGGCTCGAACGTCGACCCGAACCCGGCGGCCACCGTCCGCGCCATCTACCACTACCACGCGGTCACCCAGGACTGGGGCGACATTGGCTACAACTACCTGATCGACTCGGCGGGCCGGATCTACGAGGGCCGCCAC
>DATBIW010000057.1:0-3928 GCA_036556745.1 Candidatus Limnocylindria bacterium
CCTCACGGGATCGAGATCTTCGATGCCGCTGGCTTGCCGGTCGCCGGGTGGGATATGGGCTCCGACTGGACGACGAACATGCCGATCTGGTCGCCCGACTCGACCGCCATGGGCTGGTTGGGGTACTCGACCGAAGGCTGCGGGTTCTGCCACGTCTTTCACTGGCGCACGCTGACCGACGATGCCGTGACGTCGATCCCGTTCCCAGAAGGGTCCAACAACCACGTGACCTGGTCCACCGACAACCGGCTGCAGGTCTCGGAGTACCGCCCGGAGCGGGGACCGGCCGGCAACGAGGGCGCCATCATCTCTATCCCCGAGCGCGTGTACTCGATGACCCCGGACGGAACCGATGTGGAGGACGTCGCATGGACCCGGCCACAGGTCCCGTTCTGGTCGGCGGATGGCCGGTTGCTGGTCGCGGTCGATCCGGTGGCCGGACAGCTGTTCGTGCTCGACCTCGAGTCCGGTGACGAAACGTTCGTCCCCACGCCGCCCGGGCTGTCCTTTGCCCAGTGGGGACCCGAGGGTGATCGGGTGATGCTGGTCGGCAATCCCGTGGATCCTGGCGCCGGCCGCGACATCGACGCCGCCCCGTGTGGGCCCTGCTACCTGTACCTGGCCGGCCTCGACGGAAGCGACGTGCTGGAGCTGGGCCGCGCCGAGGACTTCGGCTGGATGCCCGCCTCGGTATCAGAAGGCGAGACGCAGGACTAGGCGGCCGGCCCGAGAACGCCTTCCTGGGGCTGTGCGGTGACCAGGCTGATGCCGGCGCCGACCCATCCGAGCGCCACGAGGACGATCCCGAGCTGGGCCACGACGTCGAGGACGCTGCCGGCTGTTCCGGCGTTGTTGGCCAGGAGACCGATCATCCCGATCGGTGCCCCGATGGCGAGCGCGAGGCCGACGACCACCGGGAACACCCGAATGGTCAGCATCGCGGCACCCAGGGCCGTCAGGCCGAGCCACAGGACGACACCGCCGAGGTAGCTGAACTCCCCACCCGAGGGCGGCAGGACCCCAGCACCGCTGAGCACGATCCCGGTGATGCCCCAACCCAGGCCGACCAGGGTCACCGCGAAGGCGAGCCATGCCAGCAGAGGCCGCGTCGCGACCTGGCGAAGGTGGATCCCCACCAGGCCGATGACGGCGAGAGCGTAGAACGTCGGGACCGTGAACCCGTTCACGCCGGTGATGAAACCCAGAAAGCCGATGAGCAGCGCGGCGCCGGCACCGATGCCGGCCAGGCCGGCGATGCGGGTGAACATGCGGAACCTCCCTTCCGGGGCTTGGGGGAAGAGGTGGGCGTCGAGCGCGCCCCAGGCGACGTCGATGACGTCGAAGCGGCGCGGCGGGCGCTCCTCGAGCAGGGCGAGGAACTCCTCGCCGTACCGGGCTCGCCAGGTGGCGGGGTACAGCCCGACCAGCCGGTGCGGGCTCACGCCGCGCCGCCTTCCAACCGGCCGAGGGTCTGGCGGGCGAACGACCGCATCTGGTCGACGTGGGCCTGGAGGGTGGTCGCGCCCAGGGCGGTGAGCCGATACGGCCGTCGGCGATCGTCCGCGGGGAGGGCCTCGATGAGGCCGCGGCGCTCGAGCCGAGCCAGGGCCGCGTACAGCGTGCCCGGACCCATCGCCTGGCCGGTCAGGCGTTCGGCATCCTGCATGATCGCGTAGCCGTGCTTGGGGCCGTCCGCCAGGGCCGCCATGACCGTCAGGGCCGGCGCGGCGAAGGGGCTGAGCTCCTCAGAGGTCTTCTGGGCCACGGGGCTGGACTCCGGTGCGTCTATGTCGCCTCACGATATATCGCGCGACGATATATGTCAATCCGGTGGCGGATCGAACTCGGCTGACCGATCGCGACCGGCCCGGACGCCGTGCCGGCGACGAATCTCTTCAAACCGATCCTCATTGACGTTCTCGATGGATCCCATCTCCTCGAACATCCCGTCCAGCGCTGCGGGCCAGACCGCCAGCCAGCGGGCGACTCCGGTGCCGACGATCCGGATCCCATGCTCGGTGTCGGGCGGGACGAGGACGAACGCGCCAGGTCCGAGCGGCGTCCGGCTGGCGGCACCCAGGAACTCGACCTCGCCCTCGAGGATGAAGAAGGCCTCGGCCTCGCCGACGTGGATGTGGGTCGTGCCGCCCTCGCCGGGAACGCCGGACACGATGGCCACTCCCCAATGGCCACCGGTCTGCGCCGCCTCGACCTTCTGGACGATGTCGCCGGGGTGTGCCGTGCCCTCCTCGGGCCCGAGGATCAGCAGCCGATCGTCGGTCCAGGCCATGCCTCGGTCCTAGCCGTCGTGGTCGTGGTCTTCCTTCCCCTCGCGGGTGTGCTCGTGCATCCACGGGGTGTAGGTGATGCCCACCAGCATGCCCTCGGGGCTGAGGAGCCGGGCAACGGTCTGCCCCCAGGGCTCGGTGGCGGGCTGCCGGAGGATCCGATGACTGGCACGCTCGAGCTCGCCCGCGGCGGCGGCCACCTCGTCGGGGCTCAGGACGTCCATCTCGATCCAGGCCTGCGGGGCGGGGATGTCCGCGGGCCAGGACTTCGTCCCGAAGCAGGACTCCGCCGCCTCGGCCAGCGGCCAGGCGGCAAAGGCCTTCGCCCCGGGGAGGTCGTCGGTGCCCCAGTACTCCGGGGCGATCTCCTCGAGCGGGAGGGCCATGTCATCGCGCCAGAAGCGGATGCTGGCCTCGTTGTCAGTGGTGATCGGCCCGAATCCGGCGATGAACGCGACCTTCATGGCGTACCTCCCTATCGACCGGCGGCCACGGAACGGAGAGCCGGCACGACCTCGCGGCCGTATCGGTCCAGCTGTTCCTCCTCGTCGCCGTTCATCAGGTACAGGTTGAACTGGTCGACGCCGGCATCGGCCAGCTGGTGGAGCTTCTCGACGTGCTCGGACGGCTCGCCCAGGACGCAGAAGCGGTCCGTGACTTCGTCCCCCACGAACGCGGCGTTGGTCGATCCCACCTCGGCATGGTGCTGGTAGTCGTATCCCTCGCGCTCGGTGATATAGCCGGTTAGGGCCTCGGGGAGCTGCTCGCGCGGGTACCGGTTCACCAGGTCCACGACGTGGTTCGACACGAGCGCCGGGAACCAGCGCGTCCGGTCCTGGCCGAGGTCGCGCGGTCCGACGTGGGCGGGCGCCGCCGCCTGGACCTTGACCGAACCTCGCGCCCGGGCGGCCGCCTCCTCCGCGTCGCGGAGCTGCCCGACGAACCAGCGGATGAGGTCGGGATCGGCCAGCTGGAGGATGATCCCGTCGGCAACCCGGCCGGTCATGGCGATGGCCATCGGCCCGTAGCCGGCGACCCACACCGGCAGCTCCCAGGGGCCTGCCCAGGTCAGCTGGATCTCGGTCCCCTCGAAGGTGACTGCCCGGCCGGCGACCAGGTCGCGGATGACGCCGATCGCCTCCTCGAGGGTGGCCATCGTGGTCGGCGGCTTGCCCAGGACGCGACGGGCGCTGTCGCCGCGCCCGATCCCGAGGTCCATTCGCCCGCCGCTCAGCTCATTCAGCTCGGCCAGCGTTGACGCCGTGACCGAGGGCTCCCGGGTCGCCGGGTTGGTGACGCACGTCCCGAGCCGCATCCCCGTCGTGGCCCCGACCATCAGGGTCAGCGCGGGATACGGGTCACGCCACAGGACGTGGCTGTCGAACACCCATCCGTACGTGAAGCCCGCCGCCTCGGCGCGGCGGGTCAGGTCCAGGGTTCGGTCGGTCTGGTTTTCGAGCTTGAGGGTGAACCCGAAGTCCATCGGTCAGGGGCGGACCAGGTCGTCGTAGGCGTCCGGCCGGCGGTCGCGGAAGAACTGCCAGGTCTGGCGAACCTCGGTGATCTTGTCGAGGTCGAGGTCGCGGACGATGAGCTCCTCGTCATGTGGGTCGCCGACGTCGCCGACGAACTGGCCGCGC
>DATBIW010000058.1:0-3518 GCA_036556745.1 Candidatus Limnocylindria bacterium
GTCTCGACCGCCGACGTGGCGGCTGGCCGCCTCGTGACCTGGGCCAAGGCCGGGGTCGGGGCGGTGGCCACCCAGTCGTGGCCGAGCCTGTACCTGGCCATCGACGCCCTGGCGGCCATGGAGGGCGGCGCCTCG
The DNA here is from genome assembly GCA_036556745.1 of Candidatus Limnocylindria bacterium. Taxonomy (GTDB): domain Bacteria; phylum Chloroflexota; class Limnocylindria; order QHBO01; family QHBO01; genus DASTEQ01. The sequence continues at coordinate 136 of DATBIW010000058.1, forward strand.
GCGGCCGTGGCCATGGAGACGGTCCTGCGCGACGACGCGGGACGTTCGGTCCGCCAGCTCGGGGTCGTGGAGGCTCACGGGGGAAGTGCCTCGTTCTCGGGGGACGAGTGCACCGAGTGGTATGGCGAGGCGACCGGGCCCAACTTCGCGGCCCAGGGCAACATGCTGCTCCGGGGTGACACGGTGAGCGCCCTGGCCGACTCGTTCCGGTCGACCGCCGACTCGCAACTCGACCTCGCCGAGCGGCTCATGCGGGCCCTCGAGGCCGGGCAGGCGGGTGGCGGGGACAAGCGCGGGCGCCAGTGCGCGGCCCTCCTGGTGGTCGACGACGAGGCCTACCCGCTGTGGGACATCCGGGTCGACGAGCATCCCCAGCCGGTCGCCGAGCTGCGGCGGGCCTACGAGGTCGCCCGGCTCGACCTGCTCCCGTTCGTCGAGGGGCTCCCGAACCGGGCGAACCCGCTGGGCTCGCTGAGCGACGAGTTCATCGAGTCCAACCTGCTGCCCCCACCGCAAAGACCGGGCGGCGGTGGATCGGGGCCGCCCGATGCCTGACCAGACAGACCGGATGTACACCGAGCCGAAGCCGGGGCGCGACATCCCGCACCTGCTCGTCCCGGAGAAGCGGAAGCTGTCCCACTGGAACGACCGCAACGAGATCCGGGTGAACAACTGGATCGAGGTCTGGGACTGGGACTCGCCGATCGACGTCGGGATGGTCACGGTCCCGTTCAGCAAGTCCTCGATCCTGCCCAACGGCGCGTTCGCGGCGCCGAACGCGCTCCGCGAGGGATGGGCCATCTTCACGACGTTCACGCCCGACTTCGACGTCGACATGTCGTCGATGACGGTCCGCGAGCTCGGCGACGTCCAGACCCCGCTGCTCGACGTCATCCAGGGCCTGGCCAACATCCAGGAGTGCCTCCAGTCGCTGATGAGCCAGCCGGAGGGCTTCTTCCCGCTGATCATCGGCGGCGACCACGCGATCACCGCGCCGGCGGTCCGCGCCTACTGCGGGGCACACCCCGACCAGCAGGTGGGCCTCATCCACTTCGACGCCCACAACGACGTCCGGGTGATGGACCACGGGCCGACCAACGGGACGCCCATCCGCGGGATCCTCGAGTCGGGGGTCAAGGTCCGCGGCGAGAACCTCGTCCAGTTCGGGATCCACGGGTTCATGAACGCGAGCTACTACAAGCGCTGGGTCGAGGGCCAGGGCGGGACGATCTACACCGCCCGCGCCATCCGGAAGGCCGGGATCGACGAGATGGTCGCCAAGGCGCTTGAGATCGCCGGCAACGGGACCGATGCGATCTACGTCACCGTCGACATCGACGTCCTGGAGCTCGGGTACGCGCCGGGCACTGCGGCCGCGACCGCCGACGGCCTCCATCCGGTGGACCTCCTCGAGGCCCTGTTCACGCTGGGGCAGGACCCGCGGGTGGCGGCCATCGACTTCGTCGAGCTGGATCCCCACCGCGACGTGGCCGACATCACGACCCGCACGTTTGGATCGGCGGTGCTGACCTTCCTGGCGGGCTACTTCCTCCGGACCCACGACGGGTGGCGTGGCTATGACCCAACCCCCATCCGGGACTGATGCCCGGCTGACCGGGGAGGGGACGATCCCGGTCCCGGGCGGATCGGTCCGCTACTGGGTCTACGGGGACGGCGGGGTCCCGCTCCTGTGCCTGCACGGCGGACCGGGGATGGCCCACGACTACCTCGACACCCTCGCCGACCTGTCGGACCGGCGGGCGGTGGTCTTCTATGACCAGCTTGGCTGCGGCGAGTCGGATCGGCCCGATGACGCGTCGCTGTGGACGGTCGAGCGCTCGGTGGCCGAGGTGGCCGCCGTCTGCGACGCGCTCGACCTGGGCCGGATCCACCTGTTCGGGAACTCGTGGGGCGGCTGGCTGGCGCTCCAGTACACCCTCGACCGGCGCCCCGACCTCGCCAGCCTGACGATCAGCAGCTCTCCGCCGTCCGTGCCGCGGGTCGTCGAGGAGATGGCCGTCCTCCGCAGGCAGCTGCCCGCCGACGTCGAGGCGGTCATCACCGACCACGAGCAGCGGGCCGTCTTCAACTGCCCCGAGTACACGGCCGCGATCATGGTGTTCTACAAGCGCCACCTGTGCCGCCTCGACCCGTGGCCGCCGTCGGTCGAGCGCTCGATGGGCGACGCCTTCGGGGACGGCCCGTACCTGACGATGTGGGGACCCAGCGAGTTCGGCCCGGTGACCGGGGTCCTCGACGGCTGGGACGTCACCGACCGGCTGGGCGAGCTCGAGATGCCGGTCCTCCTGACCGTCGGCCGCCACGACGAGATGTGGCCCAGCCACATGGAGGACATGCGTGACCGGATCCCGAACGCGGCGCTCGTCGTGTTCGAGGAGAGCTCCCACATGGCCTTCGTCGAGGAGCGCGCGGCGTACATGAACGCCATGAACCGCTTCCTCGACGCGGTGGAGGCTGCCTAGGAGCCGATGGCGCTCCGGATGGCGGTGCCCAGCCGGGCGCCGGCCTCGGTGAGCTGGTCGGGCGGGTACATGCTGAAGGCCAGGCGGAGGGCTTCCGGCGCGGTGGACCGCTCGACGTAGAACGCGCCGGCCGTGATGAACTCGACCCGGTGGGCGGCCCCGGCTTCGGCTACCGCGCGCGCCGCGAGGCCGCTGGGGAGGTCGACCCAGGTGAAGTAGCCGCCCGCCGGCCGGGTCCAGGCCGCTCCCTCGGGGAGATGGGCCTCCAGGCTGCCCAGCAGCGCGTTGCGCTGAGCCCGGTACGCGTCGCGGAACCGCTCCACCTGGGCGGCGTAGTCGCCGGACGCGGCGTACTCGGCCAGGACCAGGCCCGCGAAGTGGGTCGTGCCGCCGCCCGAGTCGAGGAGGCCGCCGGTCGTCATCCGCTCGACCAGTTCGCCCGGGGCGGTCAGGTAGCCGACCCGGAGGCCGGGCGCCACCGACTTGGCGAAGCTGCCGGCGCGGACGACGACGCCCGCCCGGTCCTCGGCCCACAGCGACGGGGGCGCCGGCCCGTCGTACGAGAGCTCGCGGTACGTGTCGTCCTCGATGATCCGCAGGTCCTCGGCGGCCGCCAGCGCGAGCAGCGCGGAGCGACGGTCGGCCGGCAGCGTCGAGCCGGTCGGGTTCCGGAAGGTGGGGATCGTGTACAGGAGCCGGGGCCGCTGCCCGTGGTGCCGCAGGACCGTCAGGGTGGAAGCCAGCTCCTCGACCAGGATCCCTTCGTGGTCGGAGGGCACCGAGACCAGCTGGACCGGATGGTCGCGGAGGATCTTCATGGCCAGGTGGTAGGTCGGGACGTCGACCAGGGCGGTGTCGCCGGGCTCGAGGAGGTGCATGGCGGCCAGGTCGATGCCCTGC
>DATBIW010000059.1:0-16327 GCA_036556745.1 Candidatus Limnocylindria bacterium
GTCGTAGTCCTGGAGCGGGAACCGGTACCGATGGACCCGCGAATGGGGGGTCTCCTCGACCACGCCCTCGTACTCGAGCCCGGCGATGGGCTCGCCGGCCTCGATCCGCTCGGCATCGGTCATCTCGTCCTTCAGGTGGAAGAAGAGCCACCACGCGCTCTTCTTCTCGCGCCGATGCCAGGAGAGGAGCTGCGCCAGCAGCCAGCGCGCCTGCTGGTCGGGCGTTCGGCCCTCCTCGGGGACGTCGCCGGCGAGCCGCTCGGCGAGGTCGGCCACCTCCTGCTGGCGCTCGTTCAGGCCCGGGCTCGGCTCGGGGTCGCGGGGACCTGGTCGGGGGATGGGTGAGCCCAGCACCTCGGCGAGCTCGTCGCGCCGCTCCTCGAGCCAGTCTCGGAGCCGGCGGTTGCTCACGACGTCGTCGCGGTTGTAGGCCTCGATCCGGGCGAGGTGGTCCGCCGCCGGGCGCTCGCCCTCGCCGAGCTGGAGCCACTGCTCGAAGGCGACGATGCTCGAGCCGGCGTCGCGGAGGTCGATCTCCCGGGTGAACCCGTACAGCGGCTCGAGGGACTTGATGCCGTAGCTCTCCACCGAGGCGCGGATGCTCTGCTTGACGACGCGGTGCAGGTCCACCAGGGCGCCGCCGCGGAGCAGGCGGTCGACCTCGTTCTCGCGGGTGGCGTGGCGGCCCATGAGCCGCTTCAGGGCCGTTGGCTCGTACGGGGCGAAGTGGTAGATGTGGGCCTCGGGGTAGGTCCACATCCGGGCGCTGAACAGGTCCACGACCGCCTCGAAGGCGGCCTTCTCGCCGTCGAGGTTGAACTCGCTGGTCGGGTCCCGTGACCACAGCGCGTGCCAGGTCCCGTCCACGTCCATCACGCCGAACAGGTAGTCGAGCCCGTCATCGGCGGCGAACGGGTCACCCTCGATGTCGAAGAACAGGTCGCCGGGCGAGGGCGGCGGCAGCCCGGCCAGCCCGGTGCCCGGCTCGGGGACGTTCTCGAGATCCAGGAACTCGGAGATGACCGCGTTCCGCTCGCGGCCGGTGAGCTGGATGCGGGCCTGGTCCCGGACGCGCTCGACCGCCGAGGCGCTCGAGCCGTCGAGCGAGGGGACCAGCGGCAAGGGGAGGACGGCCAGCGCGGCCAGCGTCTCCACGCCGCGGCCCACGAACCCCTGGCGCTGGCGGCGGGAGATGCCGGCCACCAGGCTCAGGTGATCGTCGTCGCGGCGGCGCTGCTTGCACAGGACCGCCCACCGGCAGACCTCGCAGTGCTCGACGGGGTCGGGGTAGGTATGGGCCGATGGGTAGGCGGCCGGCGGCGCGGCATCTCCCACGGCGGCGTCGAAGCGAGCCTTGACCGAGCGGTAGTAGGCCATGTAGTCCGCCACCCGCAGGCTCCGCTTCCCGCCGGCCGAGCCGCCGAGGACGACGTGGAGCCAGGCCGGCTCCAGGCCCTGGACCGCGGTCAGCAGGTCGGTGTAGACGCAGATCTGGAGCACGGCGCCGGCCTTCACGTGCCGGGCGAGCTTCGTGTCGGCGACCTCGTAGTGATACGGACCCAGCAGGCTCTCTCGCTCCGGCGACGGCACGCGGAGCAGGAAGTCGGCATGGCCGCGCCAGCGGCCGTCGAAGAAGGTCGCCTGGTAGATGACGTCCGCGCCCGCCTCCATGGCGCGCCGGGTCTCGTCGGCCGCGGCCCGCAGCTGCTCTCCGGGGGTCAGCTCCGGGGAGGCGTCGCGGGTGATGGTCACCACCGAGCGACCCTCGGCGGCGAGCTCGGCGAGGTACTTCTGCTCGTGCTGCTCGCCGCGGCGGCGGAGCACGTCGAGCTCGAGGTCGTCCCCGACGGGACGCTCGACGAGGTCGAGCAGCGCTGCGCGGTCGAGCTCGGTCAGGTGCTCGCAGGCGAGGAACCCGACCAGGTCGGTGGCCGAGTAGACCGGCTGGTCGTCGATCTTCTGCACGGGTACAGGATGCCGGGCGCTCGCGACGCCTAGGCTGTCGCGGTCCGCCGGAAGCTGGCGAGCCAGGCGAACGCCTCGGTTCGGCCCTCGCGGCTGCCTCGGGTCTCGTAGTGGGCCGGGACGATCTCCAGCTCGGTCCAGCCTTCGGCGAACGTGTCGCGGAGCTCGGCCTGGGTCACGCGCCGGGGTCCCCAGCCGGGTGGCTCGAGCTCGGAGAAGCACAGGACGTGGAGGCTGCCGCCCGGCTCGGTCAGGGCCCGCATGCTGGCCGAGTAGGCCACGCGCTCAGAGTCGGACAGGGTGTGGAAGCAGCCCGAGTCGACGACCGAGTCGAAGGTCCGGCCGACGGCATCGGCGTCGACGACGTTCGCGACGAGGAAGACGACCGGCAGCCGACGGGCGTGGGTCTTCATCATCGCCCGCTCGATGGCCAGCTCCGAGACGTCGATGCCCCACACCTCGTGGCCCCGCTCCGCGAGGAGCAGCGCGTTCTCGCCGGTCCCGCACCCGGCGTCGAGCACGGAATGGCCGAGACGACCGCTCTCGGCGAGCTCGACGACCGCCGGCTGAGACCGGCCGATCTCCCACAGCGGCTGGCCTCGGTAGGCCGCGTCCCACTCCACGGCGACGAAGTCTAGGCCGGTCTGCCATCCTGTAGCCCCCACGCGTGCAAAGGAGTCGCGGAATCCATGGACCCAATCGATCGCATCGACGGCCTGATCAAGGACCGGCACCTGCTGACCCACCCGTTCTACCAGCGCTGGCGTGAGGGCACGCTGCCGGTGGAGGCCATCCAGGAGTACACGCGCCAGTACTACGCCTTCGAATCGGCCTTCCCGCGCCTGCTGTCGGCCATCCACACCAAGACCGAGGACCCGGTGGTCCGCCAGTCGATCCTCGACAACCTGTGGGACGAGGAGCACGGTGAGGTCAACCACGCCGAGCTCTGGCTGCGATTCGCCGAGGGCATGGGCGTCGCCCGCGACGAGGTCCGCAACGCCGAGCCGAACGAGGGCACCCAGGCCCTGATGGCGGCCTACTGGGGCCTGGCGACCGATGGCGTGCCGGCCTCCGGGATCGCCGCGATGTACGCCTACGAGGCCCAGGTGCCCGAGGTGGCGACCGAGAAGATCAACGGCCTGCGCGACCGGTACGGGATCGACGACCAGCGGACGCTGGCCTTCTTCACGGTCCACTCGACGCTCGACCTCGAGCACTCCGGCGCCGAGCGCGACGCGATCCGCCGCACGACCGCCACCGAGGCCGAGGCCGACGCCGCGGTGGACGCCACCCGGCAGGCCCTCGACGCGTGGTGGGGCTTCCTCGACGCGGTGAACGTCTGACCGATTCGACCGGGCTGCCGCCGGCCGAGTTCGGGTTCCCTCAAACCGATCTCCGGCGGCGCCTCGTCGAGGCCATCCTCCGCGGCGAAAAGACGGCCACGGCCGGGCTCCTCGTCGACTACGAGCGGGAAGGGGATCCGCTCGGCACGCCCGGCGATCGGTCGGTGGTCATCGACGCCGACGACCGGCAGGTGGCCGTGATCGAGCTGACCGGGATCGAGGTCCGGCGCATGGCCGACGTCGACCTGGCCTTCGCGATCGACGAAGGGGAGGGATTCGAGACGGTGGCCGACTGGCGGGAGGCCCACGAGCGCTTCTGGGGCGGCTACCTCGACGAGATCAGGCGCGACCTCGGCGACCCCGACTGGCAGCTGACCGATGACACGATGGTCGTCTGCGAGCGCTTCCGCCTGGTTGAGCGCCTCTAGAGCCCCGACAGCCAGGCCGCGATCCGGTCGAGCGCGTCCTCGCGGACGCGGTTCAGGCCGTGACCGATGCCCGGCCAGGTCACCAGCTCCGCCTCGGGGAGCCGGGGCACCGCCGCGCGGAGGAGCTCGATCCTGGCGAACGGGTCGGCCTCGCCGCTCAGGAGCAGGACCGGGCAGCCGATCCGCGGCCAGTGCGCCGTCCGATCGTCGGCCGTCTCGGGATGGCCGGGCCGGTGGAGCGGGTAGCACAGCAGGACGAGGCCGGCTGGCGACTCATCGGCGGCGATCAGGCTGGCCACGCGGCCGCCGAACGACTGCCCGCCGATGACCACGCTCGGGCCGGGGGTCACCGCGGCCCGGTAGACCGGGATCGCCCGCTCAGCCGTCCCGCGGGGGAGCGCCACCGTGGACGCCGGGAAGCCGCGCGCCGCCAGGCCATCGGTCCACGGCCGCATCGAGGCCGACGTGCCCGAGGCCCCCGGAGCGAGGTGGACGTGGAGTGCATCCGCCATCAGCGCATTGTCGCCGTCCGCCCGGTACCCTGAGCCGGTGACGACCCCGCGGGTTCCGAGTCGCGGCCTGGCGGCCGTGGCCGGGGCAGCCGCCGGCACGGCGGCCATCGGCGTCAACGAGATCCTGGCCGGGCTGGTGCCGGGCGCCCCGTCGTTCGTGGCCGAGGTCGGCGCGGCGGTCATCGCCATCCAGCCCCCGGGCGCCAAGCAATTCGTCGTCGACCTGTTCGGGACGAATGACAAACTCGTTTTCAACCTGCTGATCGCCGCGGTCGCCATCGCCGGGGCGTCGGTGCTCGGGGTGGTGGCCCGGCATCGGTTTGGGCTGGCGGTCGCCGGCTTCGCCGGAGCCGGGCTGGGGGCCATGGCGATCTCGATCCTGCTGGACCCGCTCGTCGACCCGTTGCTGGCCATCATCTCGACGGTCGTCTCGGTGGGCGTCGGGGTCGTCGTGCTCCGGGCCCTGCTCGCGCTGGCCACGGTTCCCGACGCCGAGCCCGAGATGCCCGACTGGTCGCGGCGTCGCTTCCTGGGGACCTCGCTGGCCGTGGCCGGGGTGGCGGTGTCTGCCGGGGTCGTGGGCAGGCTGCTCGGTGAGGGGACTCGCGTCGCCGAGCCGGTCGACGTACCGCCGATCCCGGAGCCGGTCACGCCGCTCCCGGACCTGCCGCCGGCCGCCGAGCTCGGGCTGGACGGGCTCACGTCGATCGTCACTCCCAACGCCGAGTTCTACCGGATCGACACCGCGCTCATCACGCCCCGGCTGGACGCCGCCACGTGGGAGCTGCGGATCACCGGCATGGTGGACCGCCCGCTGACGCTGAGGTACGCCGACCTCCTGGAGCGGCCGATGATCGAGCAGTACGTGACCATCGCCTGCGTGTCGAACGAGGTCGGCGGCGACCTGGTCGGCAACGCGCTCTGGCGCGGCCCGCTCTTGCGTGACCTGCTCGACGAGGCCGGCGTGCAGGCGGGCGCATCACAGGTCGTCGGCCGCTCCTACGACGGGTGGACCTGCGGCTTCCCGACCGACTGGGTGATGACCGATGAGCGCGATGCGATGGTCGCGGTGGCCATGAACGACGAGCCGCTCCCCGCCGATCACGGGTTCCCGGCCCGGCTCATCGTCCCGGGCCTGTTCGGGTACGTCAGCGCCACGAAATGGCTGACGAACATCGAGCTGACGACGTGGGATGCCTTCGACGCGTACTGGGTCCCGTTGGGCTGGGCGAAGGAGGGGCCGATCCTGACCCAGTCGCGGATCGACCTGCCGCGCAACGGATCCGCGGTGGCCGCCGGTGACGCCGTGGCGGCTGGCGTGGCCTGGGCCCCGGACCGAGGGGTGGCCGGCGTCGAGGTCTCGGTCGACGGTGGGCCGTTCGAGGCGGCCGAGCTGTCCGCGGCGATCAGCGACACGACCTGGGTCCAATGGCGGTTCGCCTGGGACGCGTCGCCCGGCGAGCACATCCTCCAGGTTCGCGCCACCGACGGGACGGGGATGGTCCAGGAGTCCCGCCAGACCCGTCCGGCGCCCGATGGCGCCCGCGGCTACCACAGCGTTCAGGTGACGGTCGCGTAGGTCACAATCGGCGGCGTGGCGACCCCGTCCGCGCCGGTCCTCGTCCTGAACCCGATCTCCGGTGACGGCGCCGGCGGCCGCCTGGTGCCGACCCTCGAGGCGCAGCTCGGCCGGCGGAATGCGTCGCTCCAGGTCTCGACCCGTCGCGGCCACTGCGAGGAGCTGGCCGCCGAGGCGATCCGGGACGGCGCCGACCGGGTTGTGGCGGTCGGTGGGGACGGGACCATGCAGGAGGTCGTGAACGGGATCATCTCCGCCGGCGGCGGGACGCTGGGCGTGGTCCCGATCGGACGGGGGAACGACCTGGCGCGGAGCCTGGGGATCCCGATCGACGTGCTGCCCGCGCTCGACATCGCGCTGGGGCCGGCCACGAGGACGATGGACGTGGGCCGCGCCATCCGGGACGCGACGCTCCGTCATTTCGTGGCCGCCGGCGGGGTCGGCTTCGACGCCCAGGTGTCGTGGACGATGTCCAACCCGCGGCCATGGTGGAAGAACGGGCGGATGGGCTACTTCGCCGGAACCCTCGACGAGCTGCGGCGCTTCCACAATCAGCGCCTCCGGATCACGTTCGACCAGGCGACGGGCCAGGAGCCGGTGGACCACACGTCGCTGATGGTCGCGTTCGCCAACGGGCCGTTCTACGGTGGCGGGATGAAGATCTGCCCCGACGCGAGCCTGAGCGACGGCCAGCTCGACGTCTGCGTGGTCGGCGACCTCTCGCGGTTCGAGGCCATGCGCGAGCTGCCGGGGCTGTACGAGGCGAAGCACGTGAACAACCCCAAGGTCCGCTTCTATCGGACCCGGTGGATCCTCATCGAGGGCGACGAGCCGACGCGGGTTCATCTCGACGGCGAGCCGTGGGGGACGCTGCCCATCCGGGTCGAGGCCCTGCCGGCCGCGCTCCAGGTGGCGGTGGCGGCATGAGCCAGGCCGAGAGCGGTCCGGCGAAGGGCTGGACGATCGTGGACGCCGAGGAGCGGCCGATCGGCACCGTGGATGCGGTCTTCGCCGACTACCTGCTCGTCCGGACGCGCGGCTTCCTGCCGGTCGACCTGTACATCCCGCGGACCGAGGTGACGCCCGGCGCCAAGCCGGAGACCGGGATGGCAGCGGCGGCCGACGCCGACGAGGCGTACGAGCGGTGGCATCGGCCGCTGAAGCAGGCGCCGCACGAGTAGCCGCCCTCCGCTGGCGACGGATTCCGGCTACCGTGACCCGGCCATGACCGACGCGGGCGCCTTCAGCGACGAGGTGATCGAACGCCTCCGGACGGAGCGCGAGGTCCGGATCGAGACGCGGCGCCCGCCGGACGGGCCCGTGCACAAGACCATCATCTGGGTCGTGGTCGACGGCGGCCGAGCCTACGTCCGAACCTACCTCGGCGCCAGGTCACGGTGGTACCGCGAGGCGCTGGCCCATCCCGACGTCACGCTCTGGCTCGGGAAGGACGCAGTGCCCGTCCGCGTGGTGCCGGCCACCGACCCGGCCCAGGTCGAGGCGGTGTCCCGCGGGTTCGAGGCGAAGTACCCGCGCTCCCAGTCCACCGCCGCCATGGTCCGCGACGAGGTCCTCGAGACCACGCTCGAGCTCCTGGCCCGCTGAGGGGTGCGGTACCCTGTGAACGTGGAAGACACGGTCCGGTCCGAGGGGTTCTACGCGCACGTCGGGAGCGGGGGAAAGGTCGAGGCGGACGACTGGATGCCCGACGACTACCGAGCCGCGGTCCTGAAGTTCGTCGAGATGCACGCCAACAGCGAGCTGATGGGCGTGCTGCCGGAGCGAGATTGGATCCTCCGGGCTCCGACCCTGCGCCGGAAGCTGGCCCTGACCTCCAAGATCCAGGACGAGGTCGGCCACGCCCAGCTCCTGTACCGCGTGGCGGAGGACCTCGGCAAGCCCCGCGAGCAGATGCTCGCCGACCTGCTGGCCGGGAAGACGAAGTTCCACAACGTGTTCCACTACCCGACCCGGTCGTGGGGGGACGTCGGGATCATCGCCTGGCTGGTGGACGCGGCGGCGATCGTCAGCCAGCAGGCCCTGCGGGACTCCTCCTACGCCCCATACGGGCGGACGATGAAGAAGATCTGCTGGGAGGAATCGGTCCACATCATGCACGGCCGTGACGTCGTGCTGACCCTGATGACCGGCACCGACGCCCAGCGCGAGATGGTCCAGGAGGCGCTGGACCGATGGTGGGGCCCGCTCATGCAGATGCACGGCCCGCCGACCGACCCGGCCACCGACCGCGACCTGATCTGGCAGATCAAGTCCAAGGGCAACGAGCAGCTCCGCCAGGAGTTCCTGTCGATCTACGTGCCGCGCATCTGGGAGCTCGGCCTGACCGTGCCCGATCCCGCGCTCGCCCTCGACGAGGTCACCGGCGCGTGGGCCTACACCGAGCCCGACTGGGACGAGCTCCGGTCGGTGGTGACCGGGCACGGCCCAGCATCGGTCGAGCGACTCGAGTTCCGGCGGCTGCACCGCGCCGAGACCCAGTGGGTGCGTGACGCCGTGCTCGGGGTCGCCGCCTGAGGCCAGCGCCCGTGGCCGACCGGGTGTGGGAGGTGTTCCAGCAGGCGGCCGCGGGGGACCCAATGGTCCACGGCGGCAGCGTCAAGGCGCCCGACGAGGAGCTCGCCCTCCACTATGCGCGCGAGTTCTACGGCCGACGCCAGGAGAGCGTCCGGCTGTGGGTCGTGCCCCGCGACGCGATCACCGAGCTCGACGACCCGGACCTGCTCCAGCCCCCGTTCGATCGATCCCACAAGCGTCCGGGCGGCTATCTCATCAAGCACAAGCTCGAGGCAGCCCGCCAGCGGGCCGGGACCGCCGACGCCGACCCGGGGGCGGGGGAGTGAGCGAGCTGGACGCGGCCACCCGGGAGGCGGTCGCCGAGCTCCTCCTGACCCTCGCCGACGACGAGTTCGTGCTCGGCTTCTGGGACTCGGAGTGGACCGGCATCGCGCCGATGCTCGAGGAGGACGTCGCCACCTCGTCGATCGCCCAGGACGAAATCGGCCACGCCAAGGCGTGGTACGAGCTGCTCGCCCAGCTGACCGATGACGACGCGGACCGAATCGCGTTCGGCCGCGCCCCGGAGGCCTACCGCCACGCCGCGCTCATGAACCACCCCCGCACCGACTGGGCGTTCACCGTCGCCCGCCGCTTCCTGTACGAGACTGCCGACACCCTCCGGCTCGAGGTGCTCTCCGGCTCCTCGGATCCGGCCATCGCCGGCCTGGCCGGCAAGATGCGGCGCGAGGAGACCTACCACCTCCTCCACTGGTCGGCGTGGATGCGTCGACTGGCGGAGTCGCCGGAGACGCGCCCGCGGGTCGTCGCGGCCCTCGAGCGCCTCTGGCCGGATGCGGAGGCCCTGTTCGCCCCGCTGGCCGGCGAGAAGGCCCTGCTCGCCGCCGGGATCCTGGGCGAGGACCTGGCCACCACCCGCCGGCGCTGGCACGAGCGGGTCGCCACCGAGCTCGGGGCCCTCGGAATCGCGGTCCCGGACGCGGCATCGGAGCCGCCGACCGACGGCCGGCTGACCCGAACCGACGACTTCCGCTGGCTGTGGGGCGAGTTCACCGCGGTGAGCCGCTCCGAGCCGGGAGCCACCTGGTGATCGACCCCTACGCGCAGTCCGAGGTCGAGAAGACCATCTGGGCGGCCCTGGCCGAGGTTCCCGACCCGGAGATCCCGGCCATCAGCGTCGTTGACCTGGGCGTGATCGGCGCCGTCGAGCTGGCCGAGGATCGCTCGAGCCTGCGGGTCGCGCTGATGCCGACCTTCATCGGCTGCCCGGCGACCGAGGTCATGCGCCAGGCGATCGGGGAGAGGCTGGCGGCGCTCGAGGTGGCGGACCGGGTCGAGGTCATCCTCTCGTTCGACGAGCCCTGGACGTCCGACCGGATCACCCCCGAGGGGCGCGAGCAGCTCCGGTCGAGCGGGTTCGCCCCGCCGCCCCACCTCCGCGAGCTCGGCACGCTGGGCGAGCTGGCGACCCTGACCCTCGTGGCGTGCCCGTACTGCGGGTCGCGCGAGACGACCCTGGAGAATCCATTCGGTCCGACCCTGTGCCGCGCCATTTACCATTGCGCGGGCTGCCACCAGCCGTTCGAAGCCTTCAAGCCGATCTAGCCCCCGAGGAGACCCCCGTGGCCCTGGATGGAGACGAGGTCCGATCCGGCGCGTCCGAGATGCTCGACGCGGGCGCGCGTGACGACCTGGACGCCATGCGCCACTCGGCAGCCCACGTCATGGCTGCCGCGGTCCTCGAGGCGTTCCCCGAGGCGCGCCTGGGGATCGGTCCGGCGATCCGGGACGGGTTCTACTACGACTTCGACCTGCCCCGGCCGCTGACCCCGGCCGATCTCGAGACCATCGAGGCCGGGATGCGGGCCCAGGTCGCCGCCGACCACCAGTTCGAGCGCTACGAGCGCGACCGCGAGACCGCGCTCGCCGAGCTCGAGGCCGCCAACCAGCCGCTGAAGGCCGAGATCATCCGGGACCTGCCGGCCGACGACGGGACCGTGATCTCGTTCTACCGCCACGGCACGTTCACCGACCTGTGCCGGGGCCCCCACGTGGCCTCGACCGGCCGCCTCGGCCCGTTCAAGCTCCTGAACACCGCGGGCGCCTACTGGCGCGGCGACGAGACCCGGCCGATGCTCCAGCGGATCTACGGCACGGTGTGGGAGACCCAGGATGACCTCGACCGCTACCTGTGGCGGCTCGAGGAGGCCCGCCGGCGCGACCACCGCCGCCTGGGGCGGGAGCTCGACCTGTTCACCTTCCATCCCGAGTCGCCGGCGGCCCCCTTCTGGCACCCGAAGGGGATGGCCCTCTGGCGGGCGCTCGAGGACTGGTCGCGCGAGGTGCGCCGAGACGGCGGGTTCGACGAGGTCCGCACCCCGGCCGTCGTCCGCAAGGAGCTGTGGGAGACCTCCGGCCACTGGGACCTGTACCAGGACAACATGTTCACGCTCGACGACTCCGACCACCTGTCGGGCCTGAAGCCGATGAACTGCCCGGAGTCGATGCTCATCTACAAGACCCAGCTCCGGTCGTACCGCGACCTCCCGATGCGCCTCGCCGACTACTCGTGGCTGTTCCGCCGTGAGCGGACCGGCACCCTGGCCGGCATGTTCCGGGTCCGCCAGCTCATCCAGGACGACTCCCACGTGCTGTGCCGCGACGACCAGGTCATCGACGAGGTGAACCTGGCCCTCACCCTGGTCCGCCGCCAGTACGCGCCGTTCGGTTTCGAGCCCCGCTTCAAGCTCGCCACCCGGCCGGCCAAGAAGCTCGGGACCGACGAGTTCTGGGACATGGCCGAAGGGAAGCTGGCCGAGGCGCTGAAGGCCGCCGACACACCCTACGAGCTCGATCCCGGCGGTGGCGCGTTCTACGCCCCGAAGATCGACGTCTTCCTGGACGACGCGCTTGGGCGGGAGTGGCAGATGGCCACCATCCAGGCCGACTACCAGCTCCCGCAGCGCTTCGACCTCGAGTACCGGACCGCCGAGGGCGGCTTCGAGCGCCCGGTCGTCATCCACTACGCGATCTACGGCTCGTTCGAGCGCTGGATCGGCGTCCTGGTCGAGCATTTCGCCGGTGCCTTCCCGGCGTGGCTGGCGCCGGTCCAGGCGGTCGTCATCCCGATCGCCGACCGCCACCTCGACTACGCGAACGAGGTGCGAGACGCGCTCCGGGCGGCCGGCCTGCGGGCCGAGGTGGACGACCGGGCGGAGCGGATGCAGGCCAAGGTCCGTGACGCGCAGGGCCAGCAGGTGCCGGTCATGCTCGTCGTCGGCGACCGAGACGTCGAGGCCCGGGCGGTCAGCCCTCGGCTCCGGACCGGGGAGCAGAGCCAGGGCGTGCCGCTCGATGAGTTCGTGGCCGACCTCGCCGGGCGCGTGACCCGGCGCGAGCTGTGGCCGATCGCCGCCGAATGAGCCTCCGCCCGGACCAGGTCCCGCCGAACACGACTCCGGTCGAACCGGAGGTCCTGGCCACGCCCGAGGAAGGCCTGCAGGCCGGTGCCCACGTCCGCAAGCGGGTAGCGATCATCGGGGGCGGGCTGGCCGGGCTGGTGGCCGCGTTCGAGCTCAAGCGCGAGGGCCACGAGGTGGTCGTGCTCGAGGCCCAGAACCGGGTCGGTGGGCGGATCTACACCCTGCGCGAGCCGTTTGCGCCGGGGCTGTACGCCGAGGCCGGCGGGATGCGGATCCCGCGCGCCCACGACCTGACCCTGCGCTACTGCGAGCTGTTCGGCCTGCCGATGCGGCCGTTCGTCATGGGCAACCCGAAGGCGATCGTCCACCTCGGCGGGGAGCGGATGACCCGCGAGGAAGCCGACCGCGAGCCGTATCGGCTCCCGTACCGCCTCGAGTCCCACGAGGCCGGCCGGACCGCCGACGAGCTGTGGGAATCGGCCATCGGCGAACTCCGGGTCCGGGTCGAGGCCGACCGCGAGACGGCCTGGCCCGAGATCGTGCGGGAGTACGACCAGTACTCGCTCTACGAGTTCCTTCGCTTCAAGGGCTGGTCGCGCGGGGCGATCGAGTACTTCACGGTCATGAACTTCCTCGAGGCGGACATGCACAACTCGCTGGTCGAGGTGCTCCGCGAGGACCTCGGCGGGGCGTATGTCGACATGCAGGAGATCGCCGGCGGCATGGATCGCCTGCCGAACGCGTTCTACGCCGAGCTCCAGGACGAGGTGCGGTTCGGGGCCAACGTCACGGCCCTCGACCAGGACGGCGAGGGGGTGCGGGTCCACTTCAAGACCGAGTCGGGCCGCTTCAGCGTGGACGCCGACTACGGGATCATCACCGTTCCGTTCTCGGTGCTTCGGACGATCGAGATCGTCACCCCGTTCTCGCCCGGCAAGCAGCGGGCCATCCGCCAGCTGAACTACCACGCCTCGACCAAGATCCTGTTCCAGGTCCGCCACCGGTTCTGGGAGGACGAGGACGGGATCACCGGCGGCGGGACGGTCACCGAGCTGCCGATCCGCCGGATGAACTACCCGACGCCGGATCCGGAGACCGCCCGCGGCGTGCTGCTGGCGAGCTACACCTGGGGACAGGACGCCCTCCAGTGGGGAGCCATGGACGAGGAAACCCGCCTCGAGGAGGCGCTCGAGGACGTCGCCCGCATCCACCCGCGGATCCGCGAGGAGTACGAGGGCGGCACCTCCCACGCGTGGTACTCGGACCGATGGGCGCGCGGCGCCTTCGCCCTGTTCGCTCCCGAGCAGCAGACCGAGCTCCAGGCCGACATCGTGAGCCCGGAGGGCCGCTTCTACTTCGCCGGCGAGCACTGCTCGCTGTACCACGCCTGGATCCAAGGGGCACTGGAGTCCGGGATCCGCGCCGCGCGGGAGATCCACGAGGCGCCGAGCGCCTGACCATGCGGTTCCTGCCCGGCCTCGCCCTGGCGCGCCGGTACGACCCGACGTGGCTCCGTCACGACCTAGCCGCTGGCGTCGTGCTGACCGCGCTGCTCGTCCCCCAGGGCATGGCCTATGCCGAGCTCGCGGGGCTGCCGGCGGTCACCGGCATCTACGCCACGATGCTCCCGCTCCTGGCCTACGCGCTCTTCGGCCCGTCGCGAATCCTCGTCATGGCTCCCGACTCGGCCATCGCGCCGGTCGTTGCGGCGACGGTCATCCCCATCGCCGGCGCCGATCCCGGGGACCGGATGGCGGTGGCCGCGTTCCTGGCCGTCGCCGTCGGGGCGATCTGCATCATCGGCGGCCTCGCCCGCCTGGGCTTCGTCACAGACCTGCTCTCCAAGCCGGTTCGGATCGGATACCTGGCCGGCATCGCGCTGGTCGTGATCGTGGACCAGCTGCCGAAGCTCCTCGGCCTGGACGTCGGCGCCGATGGCCTCATTGCCCAGGTCCTCGAGCTGGTCGGCGAGGTGACAGCCCTGAACCCGCTGACGGCGGCCATCGGGGTCGGTGCGCTGGTTATCCTGGCCGGGCTCCGACGGTGGCTGCCCAAGGTCCCCGGCGCCCTTGTGGTCGTTGTCGGGGGGATCGCCCTCGTCGCCGCCCTCGGGCTAGAGGACGACATTGCCACGGTCGGCGCCGTTCCTCCCGGACTGCCCGCGTTCAGCATCCCGCCCATCCCGGTCGAGGGCCTCCAGGAGATCGCGCTGGGGGCACTGGCCATCGCCCTGGTGGCCTTCACCGACACCAGCGTCCTGTCACGGAGCTACGGCACGCGGCTCGGGGAGCGCGTGAGCCAGGACCAGGAGCTCTTCGCGCTCGGTACGGTGAACGTCGCGGCGGGCCTGTTCCAGGGGTTCCCGCTCTCGAGCAGCTCGTCTCGAACGCCCGCAGCCGAGGAGGCCGGCGCCCGAACCCAGCTGACCGGAGTTGCGGCGGCCATCGTGCTGGGCCTGATCCTGCTGTTCGCGACGGGGCTCCTCGCGCCCCTTCCGACGGCGATCCTGGCCGCGATCGTGATCGTCGCGGTGGCAGGCCTCTGTGACCTGCCGGCCCTGCGGCGCCTCGCGCGCCTGAACGTCCTCGATTTCAGCCTCGGGATCGCGGCCCTGCTGGGCGTTGCGCTCATTGGCGTCGTTCCCGGCATCGGCATCGCGGTGGGGCTCTCGGCGGGGGCCCTCCTGTGGCGGACGTGGCACCCGTACATGGCTGTTCTTGGACGCGTCCAGGGCCTGAAGGGCTATCACGATCATGACCGCCATCCGGAGGGACGCCAGATCCCCGGCCTGGTCCTGTTCCGGTTCGACGCGCCGCTCTTCTTCGCGAACGCCGAGCACTTCCGTGAAGGGGTCCTGGACGCCATTGCGGTGGCGGACCAGCCGGTTCGACGAGTCATCGTCGCAGCCGAACCAATCACGGACGTCGACTCCACCGCCGAGGACATGCTGGCCGAGCTCCTCGACCACCTGGACCGCCACCACATCGGCCTGTCGCTGGCGGAGCTCAAGGGGCCGGTCAAGGACCAGGTGGTGCGCTACGGCCTCGAGGCGCGCCTGGCCCAGCCGCCCTTCCCCCGCACGGTCGGCGAGGCGGTCCATGACTACCTGGAGGAGTTCGACGTCCCGTGGGTCGACTGGGAGGACGAGGAGGAGCACGACCGGCCCCGTGACGCTCGTTGACCCTGATTTTCGAGCCGGTGTATAGTCGGCCGGCAATCGCGCAGATGTGGGCCACGCGTCCGTCAGCGGACCGTGGCTCACGTGTTGAAGGGAGCACAGACCGATAACCAGGGAACTCCGCGTCAACGACATGATCCGCATCCGCGAGGTGCGGGTGATCGATGACGAGGGCCAGCAGCTCGGCGTGATGGCAACCGCAGACGCGCTCGCGCTGGCCCAGGAGCGAGGCCTCGACCTGGTCGAGGTGGCTCCCACGGCGTCTCCACCGGTCTGCAAGATCCTCGACTACGGTCAGTACAAGTACGAGATCCAGAAGCGCGAGCGCGAAACGAAGAAGCGACAGAAGTCGCAGACGTTCAAGGAAATCCGGTTCCGGGTGAAGATCGACACCCACGACCTGGAGACCAAGACCCGCCGCGCCTCCGAGTTCCTCGACGAGGGCGACCGGGTCAAGGTCGCGGTCCAGTTCCGTGGCCGGGAGATCAACCACCCGCAGCTCGGGCGCAACCTGCTCGAGCGGGCCGCCGAAATGATCGGCGAGCACGGCGTCATCGAGCGCCCACCGCTCATGGAGGGCCGGAGCCTGTTCATCGTGATGGCTCCGCCCACCGCCAAGCCGGCCGGCAAGGACGGCGAGGAGGGCGCGGCGGCGGTGGCCGGGGAGACGATCGGCGACGCGCTGCAGGCCAAGGGCCAGGTGCCCGAGGCCGCTGACGAGCCGCCGGCCAGCGCGCCGGCCTGAACCGACTACGAAGGAAAGTGGCAGAACGACCGTGCCGAAGATGAAAACCCACAAGGGCACCGCCAAGCGGTACCGAAAGTCCGGTTCCGGCAAGTGGCTGCGCCCGAAGGCATGGCGGGGCCACCACCTGGAGATCAAGTCCTCCCGTCGCAAGCGCCGCTACGCGGGCAAGGCCGAGGTCAGCCCGACCCACGCCGCCCAGCTGAAGCGGCTCATGCCCTACGAGTAGGGGACCGACATGGCACGCGTGAAGCGCGGCGTTCCCGCGCACCGACGGCACAAGCGGCTCCTCAAGCAAGCCGAGGGCCGGCGGATGACCCGCTCGAAGCTCGTCCGGCCCGCCCGTGAGGCGCTGTTCCACGCCCTCCGCTACTCGTACCGCGACCGGCGCGACCGGAAGCGCGACATGCGCCGGCTCTGGATCCAGCGGATCAACGCCGCCTCGCGCTCACACGGCATGCCGTACGGGCAGTTCATCGCCGGCCTGAAGTCGGCCGGCGTCGAGGTCAACCGCAAGCAGCTCGCCGACCTCGCGGTGCGCGAGCCGGCCGCCTTCGGCCGCCTGGTCGAGATGGCCCAGGCCTCGTTTACCAGCTGACCGACGCACCTCCGCGTCGGTC
>DATBIW010000060.1:0-12020 GCA_036556745.1 Candidatus Limnocylindria bacterium
CGCCTACAACGAGTACGAGGAGGCCGAGTTCGTCGCCCGCCAGGTCGAGCGGCTCGCCTCGTCGGCGGACCGTCGCCGTGGGTGGGCCTCGCTCCTGACCACCCGGGCCGAGGACGGGCCCGGGGATGACCTTCCCGCGGACGCAAATGGCAAGGCCGATGGCGCCTCCGGCGCGTCGGGCGCGTCCGGGCCGATGCGCTTCGGCGATATTGCGGTCGCCTACCGGGTGAACGCCCAGAGCCGGGTCCTCGAGGAGGCCTTCATGCGCTTCGGGATCCCGTACCAGCTCGTCGGCGGGGTCCGCTTCTACGAGCGGCGCGAGGTCAAGGACGCGCTGGCCTACGCCCGCCTGGCTCGGAACCCGGCCGACCGGGTGGCGCTCGAGCGGGTGATCAACGTCCCGGCACGGGGGATCGGCGACAAGACGGTGGCCGAGCTCCGGGCCTGGGCCGAGCACCGCGACGGCTCCCTGTGGGAGGCGGTCCAGGCCGCCGGGTCGAACGCGAACCTCGCGACGCGGGCCCGGACCGCGCTGGGCGGGTTCGCCGAGCTCGTCCAGGGACTGGTGGCGATCGCCGAGTCGGAGCCGGCCTCCGCGGTGCTCGAGGCCAGCCTCGAGCGGAGCGGGCTCCGGGCGCTGCTCGACGACGGGAGCGAGGACGGCACGGAACGCTGGGCGAACCTGGTCGAGCTGCGGAACCACGCCGCC
The DNA here is from genome assembly GCA_036556745.1 of Candidatus Limnocylindria bacterium. Lineage (GTDB taxonomy): Bacteria > Chloroflexota > Limnocylindria > QHBO01 > QHBO01 > DASTEQ01. The sequence continues at coordinate 710 of DATBIW010000060.1, forward strand.
GAGTTCGACGAGCTGGCCGCCCCCGAGGGGCTGGCCCGCTTCCTCGAGGAGGTGGCGCTCGTCTCCGACCAGGACACGTTGGAGGACCGCCCGGACCGGGTCACTTTAATCACGCTCCACGCGGCCAAGGGCCTGGAGTTCCCGATCGTGTTCATGGTCGGGATGGAGGAGGGGCTGCTGCCCTATGCGCGGGCCCTCGACGACGAGCGTGAGCTCGAGGAGGAGCGACGGTTGACGTACGTCGGGATGACGCGGGCCAAGGACCGGCTGTACCTGGTCCACGCCCGTCATCGGTCCGCCTGGGGGAGTGGCGGGGTGGAGGTCGAGCCCTCCCGGTTCCTCGCCGACCTGCCCGAGGACCTGCTCGAGGTCGAGAGTGGCCGCCGGGGCGCGGGCCTCGGCTGGGTCCGCGACCGCCGGCCGGCCCCCGGGATGGACGACGAGGCGAGCGGCGCCACGGTCTGGGGCCGCGTCCGGCCCGGACTCGAGCCGCTCCGCCCCGAGCGCCTGCCCGACCTCAGCGTTCCCGACCGGGCGGCCCTGCCGGAGGTGGACCTCGGCGCGGGCACGTTCGAGAAGGCCGAGCGCGGGGCCGATGCCGCGGTGGCCGAGCTCGCCTGGCGGGCCGGCGACAAGGTTCGCCACCGCCGGTTCGGGGACGGCATCGTGGTCAGTTCCCAATGGGTCAGCGGCGACGAGGAGGTCACCGTCGCCTTCGCCGGGCAGGGGGTCCGCCGGTTGATCGGCTCGTACGCCGGTCTCGAGCGCGTCTGATGGCGCGGCCGCGGATCGGGGTCGTGACCGGGGGCGGCGACGCGCCGGGCCTGAACACCGTCATCCGGGCCGTCGTGAAGGCGGCCGACCAGCGCGGCTGGGACACGCTCGGCATCCTTCGCGGGTTCGAGGGACTCATTCCGCCCGTCGCCACCCGGCCGCTGGCCGTGGCCGACATGGACGCCCTCCTGTTCCGGGGGGGAACCGTGCTCGGGACCTCGAGCCGGGGCCGGTTCGTCGACCGGACGCCCACCGGCGGCCGGAAGCGGATCGACCAGCAGGTCGTCGAGCGGGCCGCGCGGGCGGCGAAGCGCCTGGAGCTCGAGGCGCTGGTGTGCATCGGCGGCGACGGATCGCTGCGGATCGCCCGGGCCCTGTCACAAGCAGGCGTGCCGGTGGTCGGCGTGCCCAAGACGATCGACAACGACCTGCCCGGCACCGACACGACCTTCGGCTTCCAGTCTGCGGTCGCGGTCGCGGTGGACGCGCTCGACCGGCTGGCGAGCACCGCCGAGAGCCACCAGCGGGTCATGGTCCTCGAGGTGATGGGGCATCACGCCGGGTGGATCGCCGCGCACGCCGGCGTCGCCGGCGGAGCCCACGTCGTCCTCATCCCCGAGATCCGGTTCAGCTGGGACGCGATCAGCCACGTCGTGAACCGCCGCTGGCGGGCCGGGTCGAGGTTCACCCTGATCGTCGCCGCGGAAGGCGCCCGGGCGGTCGGCGGCCGGTACGTCATGCGGTCGGGCAGCGGCGGCCACCCGGGGGAGCGGCGGCTGGGCGGGATCGGCCCGCGGATCGCGGTCGAGGTCGAGAGCCGGACCGGCCGCGAGGCGCGGGCCATGACCCTGGGCCATCTCCAGCGGGGCGGGCCACCGAACGCGTGGGACCGCCAGCTGTGCACCCGCTACGGCGTGGCGGCGGTCGAGGCGGTGGCCAACGGCCAGCTGGGCACGATGATCGCCCTCCGGGGAGCAGCCATCCTCCCGGTCCCGATCTCGGCCGGGGTCGGCCGGATTCGCACCGTCCCGGTCGACGGCGAGCTCGTCCGATCCGCCCGGGCGATCGGGATCAGCTTCGGCGACGAGCCGCTTGTTTCTGCTGAGCATCCGATAACCGACCGATAACGTTTGGGTTGGGATCGTCCGGTCCGTGGACGAGCCGCCCGACATCCGCCAGCCCAGAATTCCCCCGCCCGGATTCCTCCGTCCCGCCGATCCGGACCCACCGAGCAAGCCCATCCTGCGCAACCTGACGATCCGCGTGGATCGACGGGTCCTCACCTGGGCGTACCTGCGCGCTCACGTCACCGGGACGTCGCTGAACGAGCTGATCGAGGTCTGGCTCGCCGAGTACGCCGGGGTCGAAATCGTGCCCCGCCCACGCCGCCGCCTCAGGCCGCCGAACTACCGCGACTATCGGGACGAAGCCCGCGGGATTGCCCGCGGGCGCTGAGACCGGCCCGGGTGCTCGGGTTGCCCGGCGCCCGGGTTGCCGAGCCATCCCCGAGCCTTGACGGCCGTGTGTGCTACGTGCAGTTAGCACACACCACTGTCAACACCGCGCTCGCTCGCGCTTGCCCGCGGCCGGCCGGGTAGCCCGCCTTGGCGGCCGTGTGTGCTACGTGCGGTTAGCACACACCACTGTCAACACGGGCGGACAGGGCTCCTGGGGCCCCAGTCGTCGGGTGACGGCGGGCGCTACCATCGGCCGATGGCAGAGGCTCCAGACCCCCGGATCCAGGCGCTCGCCGACGAGCTGGTCGCCGCACGGGGCGAGTTCCTGGCCGCGCTCGGGGACATCGATCCGGAGCTCCTGACGAGCCCGGGCCTGGTCGGGGTATGGTCGGCGCGGGAGCTGGTCGCCCACATGGGGTACTGGGCCGGCCACGCGGCCGAGGCCATCCATCTCGCGGAGGAGGATCGGCTGGACGAGTTCGAGGCCGACGTCCCGAGCGTGGACGAGCGGAACGCGGTGGTCGCGCGGGTCGCCGGCGAAACCGACATGGCGACCGTGATGAGCCGAGAGGAGCTCGCCTTCGAGGCGTTCCGGAAGCGGATCCTGACCGTCGATCCGGCATGGCTCGGCGAGCGGGACGCGGACCGCGACAGCCTCGAGGAGATCATCAAGTACGACGGCGCGGACCACTACCGCGAGCACACCAACGACATCCGTGCCTGGTTCAGCGCCGGATCGGAGAGCGAGCCCGACGAGACCGATGGCTGAGCGGGCCGCCAAGCCGGCGGCGCGCGCGGCGGAGCTGCGGGCCGCCCTCGAGGACGCGAACTACCGCTACCACGTCCTCGACGCCCCGACCATCGACGACGCCCAGTACGACGCCCTCCTCCGCGAGCTTGACGAGCTGGAGGACGCGAACCCGGAGCTTCGGACCCCCGACTCCCCGACGCAGCGAGTCGGAGCGCTCCCGTCGGCCGGGTTCGCCGAGGTGCGCCACGCGGTGCCGATGCTGTCGCTGTCCAACGCCTTCGGAGCCGATGAGCTCCGCGAGTTCGACAGCCGGGTCCGCAAGGGACTGGGGCTGACCGATGAAGACCCGGGTGTGGCCTACGTCTGCGAGCTGAAGATCGATGGCCTGGCGATCAGCCTCCGCTACGAGGGCCGCACGTTCGTGCGGGGCGCCACCCGGGGGGACGGCTACACCGGCGAGGACGTGACGCCGAACCTGAAGACGGTCCGCGCCATCCCCCTCACGCTCCGGGCGGACCCGCCCGGGGACGAGCTGGAAGTCCGGGGCGAGGTGTTCATGCCGCGCACCGCGTTCGAGGCCCTCAACGAGCAGCTCGAGGCCGAGGGCAAGCCGCGCTACGCGAACGCGAGGAACACCGCGGCCGGGACGGTGCGCCAGAAGGACCCGCGGGTGACGGCCAGCCGTCGCCTGTCGGTGTGGTGCTACTCCCTGGTCGGCGTGCCGGGCATCGAGAGCCAGTCGGCCGCGCTGGCCCTCATCCGCGAGCTCGGCTTCCCGGTGAACCCGAACGTCCGGACGGCGAGGGGGGTCGACGAGGTCCTCGCGTTCGTCGAGGAGTGGCAGGACCAGCGCCACGGGCTGCCCTACGAGACCGATGGCGTGGTCGTCAAGGTGGACGCGGTGGCCGAGCAGGAGCGGCTCGGATTCGTGAGCCGCTCCCCGAGGTGGGCGGTCGCCTACAAGTTCCCCGCCGAGCAGGTCACGACCCGCCTCGAGTCGATCGAGGTCTACGTCGGCCGCACCGGGGCCCTGACGCCCGTGGCGCACGTGGCCCCGGTGTTCGTGGGCGGGACCACGGTTCGCAACGCCACGCTCCACAACATCGATGAGATCCGGCGCAAGGACCTGCGGGTCGGGGACCTGGTCCGTCTCCAGCGGGCCGGGGACGTCATCCCGGAGGTGCTCGGGCCGGTGCTCGACGCCCGGACCGGCGCCGAGACGATCTGGGAGATGCCGACCACCTGTCCGGTCTGCGGGACCGAGGCCGTCCGCGAGGAAGGCGAGGTCGTCGCCCGCTGCCCGAACCCGTTCTGTGCCGCCCAGCGGCTGGGCGGCCTGCTCCACTTCACCGGGCGCGGCGGAATGGATATCGAGGGGGCCGGCTACGCGGTCGTCGTCCAGCTGGTCGATCGGGGCCTGGTGACCGAGCCCGCCGACCTGTATCGGCTCAGCGTGGAGGCGATCGAGGGGCTCGACCGGTTCGCTCGGAAGAGTGCCGAGAACCTGTTCGGGGCCATCGAGAAGTCGAGGGTCCGGCCGCTGTGGCGGATCCTGAACGCGCTCGGCATCCGTCACGTCGGGGAGCAGACGGCCATCGACCTGGCCGGCTGGCTGGCGCGGGACGTGCCCCCGCAGGATGGGGAGTCGGGGGCGTCGTGGACCGCGCGGGCCGTGGCGCGGATCTCGTCGGCCTCGGCCGAGGACCTGGTCGCGGTCTACGGCGTCGGGGCGGTGGTGGCGGAAAGCATCGCCCGCTTCTTCCGCGACGAGCACACCGGAGAGGTGCTGGCCCACCTGGTCGAAGCCGGCGTCAGCGCCGAGCTCCCCGACCTGACGGCCACGGCGGCCGCCGAGGAGGGGCCGCTGGCCGGCAAGACGGTCGTCGTCACCGGGACGCTGCCGGGCTTCAGCCGGGAAGAGGCCGAATCCGCGATCCGAGCCGCCGGCGGCCATCCGGCCGGATCGGTCAGCGCCAAGACGGACTACCTGGTCGCCGGCGAGAAGGCCGGGTCCAAGCTGGCCAGGGCCGAGTCGCTGGGCGTGCCGGTCCTCGACGAGGACGCCTTCCGGCGCCTGCTGGAGACCGGCGCCGCCCAGTAACGCCCCGGGGTCAGGCTCCGATCAGCATCGTGCCGAGCATCGTCCGGAAGAAGGCCTCGTCCTCGGCCTCCTGGCCCGACGGCGCCAGGAACTCGATGATGTAGACCGTCCCCGAGGGGTGAACGAACGTGGCGACCATGTAGGCGTGGGGCCCGTCGGGGAGCGTCGCGTGGCTGAGCAGCAGCGTCCCGTCGATGGAGCCCCCGCGAACCGGCGCGCTCGACTCGGGCGTGGCCGCGTACTTCTCCGCCATGAGGTCGGTCGCGATCACCACGAGCTGATCGGCGGTGGGCGGTCCACCCTCCACCAGCCCCCCGATGATGGCCACCGCGCGGACGCCATCCGGTGTCGAGAGGATCGGATTGAGGTCGGTGCCGGCCGAGACCCAGCTGGTCGGATGGCCGATCTGCAGCGAGGCCGCGTCCCAGGCAAAGGTCGACCACGGGTCATCGGGAGCGGCCACCGCCGCCGGGGGTCCGAAGGCCTCGAGCACGTACTCGAGGTCCCAGCCCAGCCGGAGGGCGATGTCGCCCGTCGACCCGACCGAGCTCGCCTCGACCATCATGGTCTCGATCCGGCCATCGGCAGTCAGGTCGGCCTCGATCCGGCAGGGTGCCGTCTCGGCGATGTCGAACGCCATGTCCACCAGGAGGAGCGCCAGGAGGAGCTCCGAGCAGTCCGCGGAGTCCGGCTCGACGGTGAGGGTTGCTCCGTCGAGCTCCGGTGCGCCGGCACCGGTCGCGCCGAGGATGGCCAGGAGCGACTCCCGGACCGTCGGGAAGCGGCCGGCGCCGACGTCCTCGATGTACGGTCCGCCGCCCTGGGACAGGTAGTTCTGCCCACCGACGTAGACCTGGGCGGCCACGAATGCGATGTCGCCGGTGGCTTCGTAGGTGCCCTGCAAGTCGTCCCCGGCGGCGTCCAGTGTCCCGGTGACGCTGGAGACCACCGGCACGGCCGCGGGATCGTCAGGATCGACCGCCGTGGCCGACCCGCTGAAGGTGGAGGTGAACCCCATCTCGGGGTCCTCCAGGAGGCCGATCAGGAGCTCCAGCGCATCAGCTTCGGGCGTGACGCTGGCACTGGGTGCGCTGTCGGTTGACGGATTCGCCGATTCGGACGGCGAGGCGGTGCAGGCCGCGAGCAGAACCAGGGCCACCAGGGCCACCGGCCCGCGGGATGAGGTACGCATGGGTTGGGTCCTCCGCGTGTGCGAACTGCGGAGAACCTAGGCGGGGAGGACTGCGGTCCGACTGCGGCCCTCAGGTGCGGGCGTAGACCGCGACGAACCAGACGTACTGGCGGCCGGTGTGGAGGGGCCGGAAGCCGGCCGCCTCGACCTTGGCCTGGATCTCGGTCCGGTCGTGGACGAAGCGGGGGATATGGGAGCGCTGGAGGACCTCGAGCAGCCAGAACACGAACCAGCGCGTCCGCGCGATGAGTCCCCAGAGCCCGCGCGACTCGGGGACCGCGAAGGCGTACAGGTTCCGGGCGGCATCGGTCGAGCGAGCGATCAGGGCATCCGCGTCGGGATAGCAGCAGATGACCTTGTCGAGGACGACCACGTCGTGCGGGTCGAGCGCCTCGACCGCCGCGTCACCGACCCACAGGTCGAGGCGGTCGTCGAAACCGGTCTCGTGGGCGAGGTCCGAGGCCATGGCAATCGCCTCCGACGAGAGGTCGGCGCCGGTCCCGCTGGTCGCGCCCGCTTCGAGGGCCCGGACGAGCAGCTCCCCGGTGCCACACCCGATGTCCATGACCGTCGAGCCGGCCAGCCCTTCCTGGCGGAGCCAGTTGAAAAGCATGTCGGTCGCCTCGGGCGCGATCGGCTCCCAGTCCTGGTAGCGCTTGTCGAAGTGCTCGCCGATCTTGTCGACGTGGGGCACCGCCGGCTTCGAACGCTCTTGCGGGCAGCAGGCGTCGGGGTTCGGGTCGTCCATCGGCTCGGAGTCTAGACTGCCCCGACCGATGACGGCTCCAGCCACGGCTCCCGCCCGGCCCCGCCTCATGACCGGGCCCTTTCTGGCCCTGTCGCTGGCGAGCCTGGTCTACTTCGTGGCCGACGGGATGGTCCTCCCGGTCCTCCCCATCTACGTGGCCGGCCCGCTCGGCGGGAACGACGTGTCGCTGGGCCTCGTGTTCGGCGCGTTCAGCATCACGGCCCTGCTCGTCCGGCCGTTCGTCGGTTCGTACGCCGACCGGCGCGGCCGGCGCCCGGTGCTCATCGGGGGCGCCGCTCTCCTGATCGTGACCATGCTCGGCCACCTGGTGGCCACCTCGGTGCCGCTCCTGATCGTCATGCGGCTCCTGCTCGGGGCGTCGGAGGCGGCGTTCTTCGTCGCCGCCCTGACGATGAGCAGTGACCTGGCCGATGAGAACCGCCGGGGCGAGGCGCTCAGCCTGATCTCGCTGTCGCTGTACGCCGGCGTGGCCATCGGGCCGTTCATCGGCGAGGCGGTGCTCGGCGAGGACCGGTTCTGGGCGGTCTGGATCGCCGCTGCAGCGTTGGCCGCGGTGGCCGTCCTGCTGACCCTCCGGGTGCCCGAGACGCGACCCGAGCCCGAAATGGTCGACGGCGTCGCCGTCCCGCGCCGGTATCGGCTCTTCCATCCCGGTGGGATCGTGCCCGGCCTGATCATCCTGGCCGGGACATGGGGGATGGCCGGCTTCTTCGCGTTCGCCCAGCCGTACGGGGAGGAGCTCGGCATGCCCGGCGTGGCCACCCTGTACCTGCTCTTCGCCGGGATCGTGATCGCCATCCGTGCGCTCGCGCCGTGGGCGCCTGACCGATACGGAGGCCGCCGCCTGGGCGCCGTGGCGTTGGCCTCGGTCGTGGTCGGAGTGGCGGTGATGGGGCTCCTTGTCAGCCCGCCCGGGTTCTACATCGGCACCGCGATCATGGCCCTGGGCGTGGCCTTCGTCCCGCCCGCGATCTTCACCATGGCCCAGGTCGGCGTGCCGGCCCTCGAGCGCGGGACGCTGATCGGGACGACCAGCCTGTTCATCGAGATCGGGTTCGGGGTCGCGCCGGTGGCCCTGGGAGTCGTGGCCGCCGGCTCGGGCTATCCGGCCACGTTCCTGATCTCGGCCGCGGTCGGCGTCGTGGGACTGCTCCTGCTGGCGGCCTACCGGCCGCGGTCGGCGCGTGCCGAGGTCGAGGCGGACGAGGCCCCCGAGGCGACGGTCGCCCGCGCTTAGCGCTTCCCGCCGGCCATCTTCGTGGCCTCCGGCCGGCCGCGGAGGCGCCACATGGCGTAGATCCCGAAGGCAGGTCCGAGGGCCAGCACGGCGAAGCCAATCTGCCACGCCGCGCCGGTCACCGGCGCCAGCAGCCCGATGCCGAGGATCGTGATCCCGGTCAGCAGGAACCCGCTCGCCGTCTGGAGGGCGAGTGCCGAGCCCGCGGTCCCGGGCGGGGCGAGCTCCGAGACCGCGGTCGAGAACTGGGCGGAATCCGCGACGACGGTCACGCCCCAGATCAGGCCCAGCGCAACGGTCAGCACGGGCGCGCCCCCGAACAGGAGCCCGATCAGCAGGGCGCACGTCCCGCTGGCTGCCATGGCGGCGATGGTCAGCGTCGTCCGCCCGACCCGGTCGGCGAGCGCCCCGGCCACGATGCACCCCACCCCACCGGCGGCCACGATCGCGAAGGCCGCGGCCGCGGCCACGGCCGGGTCGCCACTTCCGGACGCGAGGAACGACGCGGCCAGGAACGCGGGCACCCAGGTCCACATCGCGTACAGCTCCCACATGTGGCCCAGGTACCCGAAGTTCGCAAGCCGGACTGATGGCTGGCGGAAGGCCGACAGCGCCAGCTGGACCGAGAACCGCTGGGCGCCGATATGGAGCGGTCCCTCCCGCACGCCCACCAGGCCGATGAGCCCGCCGAGCAGGGCGGCCACCGACAGCGACATGACCACCATCGGCCAGTCCACGCCCGACAGGGCCCCGACCGCCCGGACCAGGTGGGGGAGCGACGCGCCGACGGTGATGGCCCCCACCAGGACCCCGACCGCGAAGCCCCGCTCGGCCCGGAACCAGCCGGCCAGGTGCCGGAGCGCGACCGGGTAGACCGCTGCCACGCCGAAGCCGGTCAGCGCCCGCCACGGCAGGGCCCCGGCCAGGTCGGTGGGCAGCAGGGCGAACCCCAGGTTCGCGGCCGCCGCGATGGCGCCCCCGATCCCGATCAGGACCCGTGCCGGCAGCACGTCCGCGGCCCCGCTGATCGCGACTGTGAGCGCGCCGGCCACGAACCCCAGCTGGACGGCCACGGTCAGCAGGGCGAGGTCGAAGCCGCTCAGCGACCACTCCTCGGTCAACGACGAGGCGACGGCCGACCCGCTGAACCACGGGGCGCTGGCGAGGAGCACGGCCGCCGCCAGGATGGCGAGCTGGCTCCAGCGCCCCGCGGCCTCCGCCTCCGGAGCCGTGGCGGCCGCGGTCGCCGAGGCGGTCACGCGGCGTCACCTTCGGCGAGGAACGCCTCGACGAGCTCGTGGTACCCGCGGAACGAATTCCGGACCGTGTGACCGGACTCCGGGTCGATCTCGAGGCGCGCCCCGGGGATCCGGGCCGCGACCAGCCGGGACGAGTCGGGCGGCACGACCCGGTCGCCGCCGCCGATGACCACGAGAGTCGGGACGCGGATCTCCCCGAGCCGGTCGGTGACGAACGACGTCGGGTCGAGCGTGGACCGCAGCTCGGCCAGGAACCGCTCCGGCGTGCCGGGGCGTGGATGGAGGGTGGCCGCCGCCGCAAACGCCTCGGCCACCGGCTCGTGGCTCCCGGGACCACCGGCCTTCAGCTGCTCCGCCTGGAGCGCGAACAGCTCGCCCCACTCCCCGAGTTCGCCGAGATCGATCCACTCCTGGATCCGGACCGTCATGTGCGACTCGAGTGGCGTCTCGGAGGCGGAGGCCGCCAGGACGAGGCGTGAGACGAGCTCGGGCCGGTCCACGGTGAGCCACATCGAGATCCGCCCGCCCCCTGACTCGGCCTCGATGGCCACCGGACCGCCGAGATCGGCGATCGCGATCCCCACCGCCGCGCCCGACGCCCGCGGGTGGAGCATCCGGCCCGTGTCGGCCGGGTCATCGGGGATCGGCCGGCCGACGACGGTGACCGGTCGGGCCCGCGCCCGGCCTGCCCATCGGCGCATCAGGAGCGCCTCGGTGCCCGCCAGGAGGCGGAGCCCGGTCTCGACGCCGCCCACCACGACCAGGGGCCGACCGGGGCCGCCCGGGAGCCGGAGCCGCTCGATCCGCCCCCCGGAGAGGGGCAGCGACTCGACCCGTGGCGCCTCGGTCACCGGCGCATTGTGGCTGCTAGCATCGAGCCGATGATCACCCGCGCCGACGTCGAGAAGGTCGCCGAGCTGGCCCGGCTCCACCTCACCGACGAGGAGCTCGACCAGCTCGAGGGGCAGCTGTCGCGGATCCTGGAAGCCATCGAGGTGCTCCGCGACGTGGACACCAGCCAGGTCGGCCCCACCGCCAGCGTCCTGAACGTCGAGAACGTCATGCGCGACGACCTCCCGGCGGATGGCATCACCCGGGAGGCGGCCCTGGCCAACGCCCCGCTCCGCGAGGGCGACCACCTCCGCGTCCCGCTCGTCCTCAAGGAAGGCCGCTGAAGGGTGGCCGGAGGCCCCGTCCGATGGCCCTTCCCCCGCGTGTTGACAGCCGTGTGTGCTAACAGCACCAGGCACACGGTTTCAGCGGCTGACGTGTGCTTGCCTCGATTGGCGCACACCACCGTCAACACGCGCGGCACCCCCGGCACAAGCCCCACGTGGACCAGTGCCGCCGGGGCGGCCGCCTGACCGATGACCGAGCTGCCTCTGGCCGATCGCACGGTCACCGACGTCCTCGGCCTGCTCGAGGCGCGGGAGGTCTCTAGTCGGGAGCTGGTCCAGGCGTGCCTGACCCGGATCGAGCGTGACGCAGAGCGGCTGAACACGTTCCTCGCGGTGGGCGCCGAACGGGCGCTGGCCGACGCGGACGTCGCCGACCAGGCGCGGCGGGACGGGGTGGCGGCGCCGCTCCTCGGGGTGCCGTACGCGCTCAAGGACATCTTCGTGACCCGCGCCCTCGACGACGAGGGCCTGCCCGATGGCGGCCTGCCCACCACGGCGGGGTCGAAGATCCTGGCCGGCTACCGGTCGCCGTACGCGAGCGATGCCGAGGATCGGATGCGGGCCGCGGGGGCCGTGCTGCTGGGCAAGACGAA
>DATBIW010000061.1:0-2373 GCA_036556745.1 Candidatus Limnocylindria bacterium
CGGTACAGCCCGGTCTCGAATTCGCGGACCTTGGGGGTCGGCACGTCGTCGAGGTAGCCGTTGGTGCCGGTCCAGATGATCGCCACCTGCTTCTCGACCGAGAGCGGGGCGAACTGGGGCTGCTTGAGGATCTCGGTCAGCTTCTCGCCGCGGGTCAGCTGGTCGCGGGTCGCCTTGTCGAGGTCCGACGCGAACTGGGCGAACGCGGCCAGCTCACGGTACTGGGCGAGGTCGAGGCGGAGCCGGCCAGCCACCTGGCGCATGGCCTTGATCTGGGCGTTGCCGCCCACCCGGCTCACGCTCAGGCCGACGTTCAGCGCGGGGCGCTGCCCCTGGTTGAACAGGTCGGTCTGCATGTGGATCTGGCCGTCGGTGATGCTGATCACGTTGGTCGGGATGTACGCCGACAGGTCACCGGCCTGGGTCTCGATGATCGGCAGCGCGGTCAGCGAGCCGCCGCCGTTGTCCTCGCTCATCCGGGCCGCCCGCTCGAGCAGCCGGGAGTGGGCGTAGAAGATGTCGCCGGGATACGCCTCGCGGCCCGGCGGACGGCGCATGAGGAGCGAGACCTGGCGGTAGGCCCAGGCGTGCTTGGACAGGTCGTCGTAGATGCACAGCGCGTCGCGGCCGTTCTCCATGAACTCCTCACCGATGGCGGCTCCCGCGTACGGCGCGAGGAACTGGATGGGGGCCGGGTCCGAGGCGGCGGCCACGACCACGATCGAGTGCTCCATGGCGCCGTGCTCTTCGAGCTGGGCCACGATCTGGGCCACGGTCGACAGCTTCTGGCCGATGGCCACGTACACGCAGATCAGGTCCTGGCCCTTCTGGTTGATGATCGTGTCGATCGCCACCGCGGTCTTCCCGGTCTGGCGGTCGCCCAGGATCAGCTCACGCTGGCCACGACCGATGGGGATCATCGAGTCGATGGCCTTGATCCCGGTCTGGACCGGGGTGTCCACCGGCTGGCGGACGATGACGCCGGGCGCGATCCGCTCGACCGGCCGGAATGCCGACGTCTCGATGGCGCCCTTGCCGTCGAGCGGGTTGCCCAGCGGGTCCACGACCCGACCGATGAGCGCGTCGCCGACCGGGATCTGGACCACCCGACCGGTGGTCTTCACCTGGTCGCCTTCGCGGAGATCGGTGTAGTCGCCCAGGATCAGGGCCCCGACCGTCTCCTCCTCGAGGTTGAAGGCCATGCCCATGACCCCACCCGGGAACTCGAGCAGCTCCGAGGCGAGCGCGCCGGACAGCCCGTAGATCTGGGCGATCCCGTCCCCCACCTCGACGATGGTGCCGACGCCGGCGACATCGGTCCCCTCGTCGAAGCCGGCGATTTCGCTGCGAATGATCGACGTGATCTCGTCGGATCGAATGGCCATCCAGTACTCCTCAGACCGTGGTCAGTCGCGCCCGCAGCCGCTCGAGGCGACCGCGCACGCTGGCGTCGTAGAGCCGATCCCCGATCCGCACCGAGATGCCCCCGATGAGGCCGGGATCGACGGTTTCGGTGAATTCGACCTGGCGCCCGGCCAGGCGTTCGAGCGTCCGCTCGAGGTCCGCCCGGTCCTGGTCGCCCAGCGGGAGGGCGGTCCGAACCTCGGCGCGGGCGATGCCGCGCTGGCGGCGGACCAGCTCGTCGAAGTGGGACCGCATGGCGGGAACCGCCCCGGGTCGCCCGCGCCGGATCATGAGCAGGACCAGGTTCATCGGTCCGGTGGCGACGTCGGTCACCGCCCGGCGCAGCACCCGCTCCTTCTGGGCGTACGGGATGGCCGGATGCTCCATCACCGCCCGCAGCTCACCGATGGCCAGCGTCTCGCCGAGCACGGCGAGATCGGCCTGCCATCGATTCAGCGCGCCGTCGGCGGATGCCACCTCGAAGGCGGCCTCCGCGTAGCGCCGGGCGGCGGTCTCTCGACGGGCCATCGGTCAGTTCTTGTTCTCGGCCAGGAACTGCTCGACGAGGCGGCGCTGAGTGGGCTCGTCCATCTCCTCGCCGACGAGCTTGCCCGCGGCCAGGAGGGCCAGGTCGGCCACCTCGCCGCGGATCTCGGCCAGCGCCCGTTCCTTCTCGGCCGCGATCTCATCGCGGGCCCGAGCGGTGAGCTGCTCGGCGGATTCGCGGGCCGTGGCCAGGATCTCGGCGCTGGTGGCCTCGGCCGTCTTGGCCGCCCGCTGGACGAGCGCGTCCGCATCCTGGCGCGCCTCGGCCATGGTCGCCTCACGCTCGGCGCGTGCCAGCTCCCGGTCCCGGGCAGCCGCCGCCGCGTCCTCCAGCCCCTGCCCGAGCTGTTGGTTCCGTTCGTCGATCCGCTTGAGGACGGGCTTGAACAGGAACCGGTTCAGCAGGAACAGCAGGATCAGGAA
>DATBIW010000062.1:0-19285 GCA_036556745.1 Candidatus Limnocylindria bacterium
GTCGTGGGACCTCGCCCGGGCCGGGTTCCTGGCCCTCGCCGACCGCCTCGAGCCGGGGATGGCGCTGCTGGCCGAGATGGTCCGCGAGCCCCGCTTCGACGAGGGCGAGTTCGAGCGTCTCCGCGAGGAGCGGCTGGCCGATATCCTCCAGGCCCGCTCCGAGCCCGGTCGCCTCGCCGACGAGTACTTCCTCCGCCAGGTCTTCCCCGACGACGTGCCGTACTCGCGGCTGGCGGCCGGCACCCCGGAGAGCGTCGAGCCGCTCCGGGTGGACCAGGCGCGCGCCCACCACGACCGCCACTGGCGGCCGGATCGGGCTCACCTGATCGTCGCCGGGCCGGTGATGGCCGAGCAGGCCTGTGCGGCGGTCGAGTCCGCCTTCGGATCCTGGGACGGGACCAGCCCCGGTCACCGCGAGGTGGCCACCACCGACCGCGGGGGTCGCCGGATCGTCGTCGTCGACCGGCCAGGATCGGTCCAGAGCGAGATCCGGGTCGGGCACGTCGGGATCGCCCGCAACCACCCGGACTACTTCCCGGCCATCGTCATGGCCTCCCTGCTGGGCGGGACGTTCAGCAGCCGGCTGAACCAGCGCCTTCGCGAGGAACTCGGGTACACGTACGGCGCGCGGGCGGCCTTCGACCCCCGCCGCTCGGCCGGTCCGTTCGCCGCGCGGGCGGCGGTCCACACCGAGGTGACCGCCGATGCCGTCCGCGAGACGATCGGCCTGATCGAGGGCATGCAGGCCGGTCCGCCGCCGGAGGCCGAGCTCCGGGAGGTCATCGACTTCCTGGTCGGGGTCTTCCCGCTCCGCTTCGAGACGACGGCCGGGGCGGCCGGCGGGATCGAGCCGGTCGCGGTCTACGGGCTGGACCACGACTGGTGGGCGACCTACCGCGATCGGATCGAGGCGGTCGGCCCGACCCAGGTCCTCGATGCGGCCACCGATCTCCTGCGCCCGGCCACGTCGCTGGTCCTGATGACCGCCGACGCGGCCAAGGTCCGCGGCGACCTCGAGGCGTTGGGCCTCGGCTCGGTGGAGGTCATCCAGCCGACCGACGCCGGCCTCGACGACGAGGGCTAGCCGACCGCCGAGACCCGCGCGGCACCCGTCCGCCGCGCCTTTGCCTGAGCTCGCTCGAGGCGCGCCCGTGCCCGGGCCAGGCGGGTGGACGGCGCGCCGCGGACCCGACCGGGGTCCAGCGCGTCGGGGTGCTCGCCGCGGGCGACCTCGGCCAGGAGGGCGGATGCGCGGTCGATCTCCCCGGCCTCGGTGAGGAGCTGGACCCGGGCGTACCACCCGTCCCCGCCCTCGACCGGAAGCTCGAGGAGCCGATCGAGCAGCTCCGCCGCCCGCTCCTCGTGGCCGGCCCGGCGGTGGGCCAGGTGCGCGGCCCGCAGGTCGGCCGGGGTGGGCTCCATGTCCATTCCTGCCAGGTAGTCGAGCAGCAGGTCGGCGTTCGCCGCCCGCGGGGCCTTGGGCCCGCGACGGACATGCCGCTCGCGGAAGTCCCCGAGCAGCGCCCGCAGCTCGCGCTCGACCCAGGCCCGCGGGCCGGAGCCCGGGGCCCAGCGCATCCCCGCCTCGCCGAGGAAAGCCGCCCCGGCGAGGTGCCGGTCAGCCGTTTCATAGGCCTCGCGGAGCCCGGAGCGGGCGAGCGTGTCGAACGCGGGATCCACCTCGACCAGCCGCTCGAGCGCCCCGATTCGGTCGTCGAGCCGGCCACGCTCCTGGTAGTGCGCGGCCGCGAACCGGAGCCAGTACCGCTCCCGGTGGTCGCGCCAGTCCTGTCCGTCGACGTAGTGCTCGACGATCCACCGACGCTGGGCCTCCGGCTCGGCCAGGAACACCGCGGCGGGCACCCGGAAGCCCGCCACCGAGCGCCAGGCGGGCTGGTGCCAGGGGCTGGGCTCGGCGGAGGGCCGGCCTCGTCCCCGGCGCGTCCGGCGAGGCGCCGCCGGGCCCGGTTCGCCGCTCGCCACCGGCCAGGCCAGAGTCGCGGCGTCGCCTCGCTCGAGGGCCGCGTCGTAGGCGCGGCGCCGGACCGGGTCGCGGAGCTCGGACCACGCCCGGTTCAGGAGCGAGGTCCGGCGCGTGGCCAGCGCCGTGGACGTGCCGCTCCGATCGGGATGGTGGCGGAGGACCGCCCGCCGGAAGGCGACCCGCAGCTCGTCGGCGCTGGCGGCGGGATCGGCGTCGAGCACGGCGTAGAAGTCGAGATCGGTATGGGTGACGTCCGGCGCCGAGGGCATCCGACGAGTGTACGGGTCCGGAGTGTGGATCGGGATTGTTATGCTCCCCCGCACATATGGCTGCGACTTCCCGCCCGGCGCGGCCGCGCGCTGGGCATCTGGTGATCATCGGGGGAGCGGAGGACAAGCTCCGCCAGCGCACGATCCTGACCCGGTTCGTGACCCTCGCCGGCGGCCCTTCGGCGCGCATCCTGGTCATCTCGACCGCCTCGTCGCTCGGTGACGAGGCCACCGACCTGTACGCCTCGGTCTTCCACCAGCTCGGCGTCGCCGAGGTCACCAGCGTACGCCCCGAGACCCGCGACGAGGCGAACTCGGCCCGGGTGGCGGACATGGTCCGGGACGCGACCGCGGTCTTCCTGACCGGCGGCAACCAGCTCCGGCTGTCGGTCGTGGTGGGTGGGACGCGCCTCGGCCGGGCCCTCGTCGACGGGCACAAGCGCGGGCTGGTCGTGGCCGGTACGAGCGCCGGGGCCTCGGCCATCGCCAGCCACATGGTCGCGTTCGGCGCCGGCGGGGCCACCCCGAAGCAGCGGATGACCCAGATGAGTGCCGGGCTCGGCCTGCTGGCGGGGGTCGTCATCGACCAGC
Organism: Candidatus Limnocylindria bacterium; assembly: GCA_036556745.1. Taxonomy (GTDB): domain Bacteria; phylum Chloroflexota; class Limnocylindria; order QHBO01; family QHBO01; genus DASTEQ01. The sequence continues at coordinate 2,845 of DATBIW010000062.1, forward strand.
ATTTCGAGCAGCGCAACCGGATCGGCCGTCTCATCGCGCTCGTCGCCCAGTCGCCGGCCCTGGTCGGGATCGGCCTCGACGAGGACACCGCGGCGATCGTCTCGCCGAGCGGCGTCATGGAGGTCATCGGCAAGGGTGCGGTCACCATCCTCGATCCGGCCAAGCTCCAGACCGATGCCTACGAGGCCAAGCGCCACCGGCCGATCATGGTCAGCGGGGTCGTCCTCCACAGCCTCCCGTCGGGCTACCGGTTCGACCTCCGGCGTCGCCAGGTGCGGGCCACCCTCCGCCCGGTGGACACCACCGACCGCCAGCTGGCCGGCATCCAGGCTGCATCCGACCGCACGCGGCGCCTGATCCGGCGGATCGCGGCCGAGGGCGCGGACGACACCGCTCCCGAGCGGTCGCGCCGCCGCGCCGTCCGATCCCGCGCCCTCGAGGAAGCCAGCGAGTGAGCCGCCGCGCGGCCCCGACGCCGGCCGGCCCGCGCGGGACCTTGCGCATCATCGAGCAGCGGGTGTACCGCGGCCCGAACTTCTGGTCGTACGACCCAGCGATCAAGCTCATCGTCGACCTCGGCGAACTCGAGGAGTACCCGACCAACAAGCTGCCGGGCTTCCCTGAGCGCCTGCTGGCGGTCGTCCCCGGCGTCGCGGCCCACTCCTGCGGGACCGGGCGCCCCGGCGGGTTCGAAGGCCGGCTCGAGGAAGGCACCTGGCTGGGTCATGTCGCCGAACACATCGCGCTCCAGCTCCAGCGCGACGCGGGCACCGAGGTTGGGCGTGGCAAGACCCGCTCGACCGGGCAGAAGGGCCGCTACCACGTCATCTACTCGTACGCGGAGGAGTCCGTCGGCCTGGCCGCCGGCCGGCTGGCCGTCAGGCTCGTCAATCACCTCGTCGAGCCCGATCCGACGTTCGAGTTCCGGCCCGAGTTCGAGCAGCTCATCAGGCTGGCCGAGCGGGCGGCCTTCGGACCCTCCACCCAGTCGATCCTCGACGAGGCGCAGCTCCGCGACATCCCCTGGATCCGCCTGAACGAGGCCTCGCTCGTCCAGCTCGGCCACGGCGTCCACCAGAAGCGGATCCGGGCCACCATGACCTCCCATACGAGCAGCCTGGGCGTGGACATCGCGCAGGACAAGAAGCTCACGAACCGGCTCCTGGCCGCGACCGGCGTGCCGGTCCCGCGCGCCGAGGTCGTCCGCGGCGAGGACGAGGCGGCGGCTGCCGCCGGCCGGATCGGCTACCCGGTGGCCATCAAGCCGCTCGACGGGAACCACGGCCGCGGGGTGATGCTGAACCTGGCCGACGAGGCGGCGGTCCGGGCCGCGTACCCGACGGCTCGCACCGAGTCTCGCTTCGGGGGGGTGGTCGTCGAGTCGTTCCTCACCGGCAACGACTACCGGTGCCTGGTCGTCGGGGGCGTCCTGCGGGCCGTCGCCCAGCGGGTGCCGGCGCACGTCGACGGCGACGGCAGGAAGACGATCACCGAGCTCGTCGAGCTGACGAACGCCGATCCCCGGCGCGGCATCGGCCACGAAAAGGTGCTGACCCGGATCCAGGTGGACGAGGAGGCGACCGCCTACGCCGCCGAGCAGGGGTTCGGGCTGGACGCCGTCCCCCCCAAGGGCCGCCGGGTGTTCCTGAAGCGGACCGGGAACATGAGCACCGGCGGGATCAGCATCGACCGGACCGACGAGATCCACCCGGAGAACGCCGAGATCGCCGAGCAGGCGGCCAAGGTCATCGGGCTCGACATCGCCGGCATCGACTTCATCTGCCCCGACATCAGCGTCCCCGTCCGGGAGACCGGCGGCGGGATCGTCGAGGTCAACGCCGCCCCCGGGTTCCGGATGCACACCCACCCGACCGAGGGCGAGCCGCAGTACGTCGCCAAGCCGGTCATCGACATGCTCTTCCCGCCCGGGACGCCATCCCGGATTCCGATCGTGGCGGTGACCGGCACGAACGGCAAGACGACGACCGCCCGGATGATCGCCCACATCCTCAAGGGAATGGGCCGCAAGGTGGGGATGACGAGCACCGACGGGATCCTCATCGACGGTCGGCCGATCCGCCGCGGCGACATGAGCGGTCCGAAATCGGCCTCGATGGTCCTCCAGAACCCGATCGTCGACACCGCCGTGTTCGAGGTCGCCCGCGGCGGCATCCTCCGCGAGGGGCTCGGCTACCAGCGCAACGACGTCGCGGTGGTCCTGAACGTCGCCTCCGACCACCTCGGTCTTGGGGGCATCACCAGCCTCCGCCAGCTGGCCGGGGTGAAGCAGGTCATCGTCGAGGCCGTGCCGCGCAGCGGGACCGCGGTCCTGAACGCCGATGACCCGCTGGTCGTGAAGATGGCGGCCGCCTCGTCGGGGTCGGTCATCTACTTCTCGATGAACCCCGACAACGAGACCCTCCGCCGCCAGGCATCCCGCGGCCGGCGCTCGGTCACCATCGAGTCCGGCCGGAACGGGGACCTCATCGTCCTGCGCCAGGGCCGCAAGAGCCTGCCGCTGGTCTGGACCCACCTCATCCCGGCGACGTTCGAGGGCCGGGCGCGGATGAACGTGGTGAACGCCCTGGCCGCGACCGCCGCGGCTTGGGCCGCCGGCGCCCACCTGCATGACATCCGCCAGGGCCTCCGGACGTTCGCGACCTCGTACTTCCAGGCGCCGGGCCGCCTGAACCTGTTCGACCTCAATGGCTTCCGGGTGCTCGTCGACTACGCCCACAACCCGCATGCCATGACGGCGCTCGGCTCGTTCATCGATGCGATCGCGGCCGAGGGGTCGAACGGCCACGCGCCGCTGGTCACCGGTAAGCGGATCGGGGTCGTGGCCACGGCCGGCGACCGGCGCGACCGCGACATCCGCGAGCTCGGGCGGGTGGCGGCGTCCTACTTCGACCGGATCGTCATCCGCGAAGACAAGAACCCGCGGGGCCGGCCGCGGGGCGAGACAGCGGGCCTGATCCAGGAGGGCATCGAGGCCGCGGTGGCCGAGGGCGCCCGCTGCCGGAAGATCGAGACCGTCCTCGACGAGCTCGACGCGACCCGGCACGCCCTCGATCTCGGCCGCAGGGGCGATCTCGTCGTCCTGTGCGTCGACCACGCCAACCTGGCCTGGAAGGAGCTCCAGCACCGTCTCCACGGGACCGGGTCCGACGGCGAGATCGCGACCCCGGCGACCAACGGCGCCGGATCGTCGGCCGATATCGAGGCGGAGGACTTCTACTAGGCCGTCCGCTCAGGCGGTCCGGCGCATCGGGCGGCTGTCCCGGTCGGCCAGCAGCGCCCGAAGCCGAGGCAGGGTGATCGGCCGATAGCCGGCGCGGGCCAGCCAGGCGAAGATCTCCGTCCGCTCGACGTGGCTCATGACGGCGGACACGTCGCCGCGATGGCTGCGAGCAAGCAGCGCCTTCAGTGCCCCGAGCTCGCTGCGGTACGCCGGGACCCGGCCTTCGTAGCCCCCCTCGGCCGCGCCGCGCCGGAAGATGGCGTTCATCTGGGCCAGGTCCCGTCCCCGGAGGTAGTGGCGCTTCTCGCTGATCACCAGGTCGTCGGCACGGCCACCGGCCAGGACCCCGAGGCCGTGGAGGATCTCGTCGGTCCGATCGCCCGCAGTCCCGAGCGCCAGCCGGATCCGGCCGCCGGGCCGGAGGACGAGCCGGTCGCAGACGTCCAGCAGCCCGGTCAGGCCCGCCTCGTTGTGGGCAAAGTCGACCAGGGCCAGGACCCCCCGTCGAGAGTAGAGGTTCAGCCGGCCGGGGTTGGCCGCCTCGTCCTGGGCGAAGGTCAGCAGGCCCTCGCGGATCTCCTCGTCGCTGAGCCCGAGGGCATCGCTGGCCGCCGCCGCGGCCAGCGCGTTGGCGATGTTGTAGCGCGAGAGGCCGGCGAAGGTGACCGGCAGGTCGGCGACCGGCGCGACCCGAACCCGCCGGCCACGGGGACGGCGGAGGACGATGACGCCCCGCTCCACGACGGCCGCGCGGCCCCCGTCGGCCAGCGCCTCGGCCACGGCGGGCGCCCGCGGAACGAGGCTGAAGGCGTAGGGCCGAGCCGGGGAGTGCCGGCGCATCGCCCACACCCGCGGGTCGTCGCCATTCAGGATGGCCCAGCCACCGCGCCGGGTGATCCGGACCACCGCTCCCTTGACCTCGGCCAGCTCGTCGAGGGTGTCGATTCCCTGGAGGCCGAGGTGGTCGGCGCTGACGTTGGTGACGACCGAGACGTCGTTGTGCTCGTAACCGATCCCCCGGAGCAGGATCCCGCCGCGCGCGGTCTCGAGCACGGCCAGGTCGAGGTCGGGCTCGGCCAGAATCCGCCCCGCCCCGCCGAACCCGGTCCAGTCCCCTGCCTCGACCAGCTCACCGCGGACGTAGATCCCGTCCGAGTTCGTCATCCCCACCCGCCGGCCGGCGTGCGCGGCGATGTGGGCGATCAGGCGCGTCGTCGTGCTCTTCCCGTTGGTCCCGGTGATGGCCACGATCGGGACGCGCGGGATGGGCAGGACCGCCCGTGGCCCCTCGGCCACCGCCCGCAGCGCCCGGAGCTCCCGTCGCTCGGTCGAGACGCCCAGCGCGACCCGCGCGGCCGCGCCCGCAATTCCCTGGGCCACCACCCGTCGCCGCCAAGCGAAGGCGGCCAGCGCGCGGGTCCCGTCCTCGGAGCGGCGGAACGTCACCCGGGGCGCGGGGAAGCCGAGCTCGTGGTGCAGCCAGCGGATGACCTCGCCGGCATCCCGGGCCACGCCGACCACCGCGTCGGGATCGCCCTGGAACTCGACCTTGATGGCGGGGCGGTTGGCGAAGCGGTTCGGACCCTCCAGGACGCGCAGCTCGAGCAGCTCGACGGCCGGCTCGGGTCGGCGGTCCGGGGGCATGGCGGCCAGTATAGTTTCGGCCCCATGCCGCCCCCCACCCCCAGTTCGGACCTCCCGGCGCTCGTCACCGAGCGCCTGCCGGCCTACCTGGCCGACCTCGAGCGGCTCGTGAACATCGACTGCGGCTCGTACACCCCGGAGGGCGTGAACGCGGTCGCCGACGTGGTCGCCGAGCGGCTCGGCGGCCTGGGCGCCGAGGTCGAGCGCATCGGCGGGGGCACCGCCCCCAACGGGGCGAGGCTGGGCGACACGGTCGTCGGCCGGCTCGCCGGGGAGGGGCCGCGGCTCCTCCTCATCGGCCACATGGACACCGTCTTTGACGCCGGAACCGCGGCCGCCCGACCGTACCGAGTCGAGGGTGAGCGGGCCCTGGGACCGGGCGTGAGCGACATGAAAGGCGGGCTGCTGACCGGACTGACAGCGCTCGCCGTCCTCCACGACGCGGGCCACCGTCCATCGGTCACCTTCGTCGCCAACCCCGATGAGGAGATCGGCTCGCCGGCCTCGGGACCGGTCATCCGGGCGCTCGCAGCCGAACATGACGCGGCCCTGGTCCTGGAGTGCGCCCGCGCCAACGGGGACATCGTCAGCGCCAGGAAGGGCATCGCCGACATCGCGTTCACCGTGCATGGCCGGGCCGCGCATGCCGGGATCGAGCCTGAGAAAGGCCGGAGCGCCGTCCTGGCCGCCGCCCGGCTGGTCGAGGGCATCCAGGCGCTGAACGGCCGCTGGCCGACGGTCACCGCCAACGTCGGGGTCATCGCCGGCGGGACCCGGCCCAACGTCGTGGCCGAAACGTGCCGGATCGAGGTCGACCTTCGCGCCGCCACGGTCGCTGAGTTCACGGAGGCCGGGGCCGTGGTCCGCCGGATGGCCGCCGAGCCGAAGGTCCCCGACACGACGGTCACCGAGCAGGTCATCGCGTCCCACCAGCCGTGGGAGCGCTCGCGGGGCACCGCCCGGCTCGCCGACCTGGCCCAGGAGATCGGCGGCGAGCTCGGGTTCAAGGTCCGGGACGCGGCGACCGGCGGCGCATCGGACGCGAACACGACCGCCGCGGCGGGCCTGCCCACCCTCGACGGGCTGGGCCCGATCGGCGGCGACGACCACGCTCCGCCCGAATGGCTCGATCTCCTTAGCGTCGTGCCGCGCACCGCCCTGCTGGCGGGCCTGATGGCCCGCATCGCCGAGGCGCTCTGACCGATGTCGGCGCGGTGACCGCTAGAATCGGTCCTCCGTGACCGATGCCTTTCGCCACCACACGCCCATCGAGGTCCGGTTTCGGGACATCGACGCGTTCGGCCACGTCAACAACTCGGCCTTCGTCACCTACATCGAGCAGGCGCGCGTCCGCTTCCTGATCGACGTCCTCGCGGTGGACGTCATCCAGAGCCTGCCGATCATCCTGGCCGCCCTCCGCGTCGACTTCCGCGCGCCCATCCTGTTCGGGCAGCAGATCGAGATCGGGACCCGGGTGGACTGGATCGGGAACAGCAGCTTCTCGATGTCGCACGAGATGACGGCCCGGACCGATGGCGGCGCCAGCACCGTCGTGGCCGAGGCCAGCACGGTCCTGGTGGCCTACGACTACGAGACCGAAGGTCCCATTCCCGTCCCCGAGGCGTGGCGGACCGCCTTCGCCGCCCACGAGGGGCGCGCCCTGGAGCGTCCGGCGGCATGAGCGACGAGCACCGCTACGACCTGCTCATCCTCGGCGGCGGGATGAGCTACGTCGGCGCGATCCGCGCTGCCCAGCTCGGCATGAAGGTCGCCGTCGTCGAGCGCGACAAGCTCGGCGGCACGTGCCTGAACCGCGGTTGCATTCCCTCCAAGGCGCTGCTCGAAACGGCCGACCTGCTCCACCGGGTGCGAGAGCTGGGCGGCGACTTCGGCCTGACCGGCTTCGAGGGCGTCGGGCTCGACGCCGCCAACCTCGGGAAGCGCCGCGACGCGGTCGTCGACAAGCACGTCCGGGGCGTCGAATTCCTCATGAAGAAGAACGGCGTCACCGTCCTGCGCGGACACGGCACCCTGACCGGGCCGACGAGCGTCCGGGTCAGCGGTGGTGAGTCCGGCGACCTCGAGGCCAGCGCCACCGACCTCATCCTGGCCACCGGCAGCGCCCCGCGGCATCTCCCCGACCTGACGGTCGACCAGGACCGGGTCATTGACTCGGACGAGGCGCTCCGCCGTGACGAGCCGCCGAAGTCGGTGACGATCATCGGCGCGGGCGCCATCGGCGTGGAGTGGGCCAGCCTGTACGGCGACCTCGGGGCCGAGGTCCGCCTCGTCGAGTTCATGGACCGGATCGTCCCGCTCGAGGACCCCGACATCAGCAAGGAGCTCTCGCGCCTGTTCCGCAAACGCGGGATGGCCGTCCACCCCGCCGCCACGGTCGACCCGGCCAGCCTCGAGCGGACGAAGTCCGGCGTGAAGCACGCGATCGTGCCCAACGACGGCAGCGGGCGGATCGAGGTCGAGAGCGACTGGATCCTGGTCGCCATCGGCCGGCGGCCGGTGACCGAGAACATCGGCCTCGAGCAGGTCCCCGGCGTCCAGCTCGACCGGGGCTTCGTGGTCGTGGACGGCCACATGCGGACTGGCGTGCCCCACCTGTACGCCATCGGCGATGTCGTCCCCGGCTACGCGCTGGCCCACGTGGCCAGCCACGAGTCGATCACCGCGGTCGAGACGATTGCCGGGCTCGACGTCGAGCCGATCCGGATGGACCTCATGCCCCGGGTCACCTTCTGCCGGCCCGAGATCGCGAGCGTCGGGTTCAGCGAGGCCGAGGCGGTGGCCGCCGGCCGGACCGTCAAGGTCGGCAGCTTCCCGTTCCGCGCCCTGGGCAAGGCGACGATCGTCGGCGAGGTGGACGGCTTCGCGAAGTTCGTGGCCGACGCCGAGACCGGCCAGCTTCTCGGGGCGCATATCATCGGGGCCCATGCCGGCGACCTGCTGGCCGAGCCGACCTTCGCCCGCCTGGTCGAGGGTACGGCCGAGGAGATCGCGATGTCCGTTCATGCCCATCCGACGCTGACCGAGGTCCTGGCGGAGGCGGCCCTGGCCGTCGACGGCGCGGCCCTCCACGTCTGAGCCGATCGCCCGCCGATGACCGATTCGGACAACGACGCCCGGGCCCGCGAGATGCTTGGCCTCGACCCCGGACAGGTCGACGCGGCAGCCGGGAACGGCGCCGAGACCGGCCCCCCCGCGCCGGCCGCGGCGCCCGCGAAGCCCGCCACCGGAGATGCGCCCCACCGGGCCCTCGGGCTGACCGACGAGGACGTCCTGGCCATGTATCGCCAGGTCCTCATCGCGCGGGGCGTGGACGAGCGGATGTGGCTCATGCAGCGGGCCGGGAAGATCGCGTTCATCATCAGCGTGCAGGGCCACGAGGTCGCCCAGGTGGCCATGGCCTGGCCGCTCCGGAAGCACCACGACTGGATGGCGCCGTTCTATCGGTCCATCGCGGCCGCGATGACGTTCGGGATGACGCCCGAGGACATCATCACCGCCCACCTGGCCAAGGGGGACGACATCTCGTCCGGCGGACGGCAGATGCCGGGCCACTACGGCGCGGCCCCCCACAACATCCTGAGCGTGAGCTCACCGGTCGGAACCCAGGTCCTCCACGCGGTCGGGCTGGGCCTCGGGGCGTGGGTTCGCGGCGAGGACGCCGTCGCGTACACCGCGTTCGGGGAGGGGACCGCCAACCAGGGCGAGGTCCACGAGGCGATGAACTTCGCCGGGGTCCACAAGCTGCCGGTCATCTTCGTCTGCGAGAACAACGGCTATGCGATCAGCGTTCCGCTCGATCGCCAGGTCGGCGGCGGCTCGATCGCGGCCCGGGCGGTGGGCTACGGATTCCCCGGGGTCCAGGTCGACGGCGGCGACCTGCTGGCCTGCTACACGGCCGCCCGCGAGGCCCACGAACGGGCGCGAACCGGCGGCGGGCCGACCCTGATCGAGGCCCACGTCGTCCGGCTGACCAGCCACTCGTCCGACGACGACCAACGCCGCTACCGCGACCCGAACGAGGTCGAGGCCCTGAAGGAGCATGATCCCATCCCCCGCCTGGCGGCGAGCCTGCGGTCGTGGGGCGTGCTCGACGAGGCGGCCGACGAGGCCCTGAAGGCCGAAATCAAGTCCCTCGTCGCCGAGGCGGCCGCCCGCGCCGAGGCGCGGCCCGAGCCCGACCCGGCCACGATCCTGCGCCACGTCTACGCGGACGGGACCTGACATGGCCGAGCTGAACATCCTCGAGGCGATCCGGCGGGCGATGGACGAGGAGCTGGCCGCCGACGAGCGGGTCATGGTCATGGGCGAGGACGTCGGCCGCAAGGGCGGCGTGTTCGGCGCCACCGACGGGCTGTGGGCCAAGTACGGCGACAAGCGGGTGCTCGACACGCCCCTCAGCGAGGGGCTGATCGCCGGGGCGGCGATGGGCGCCGCGCTCTACGGCCTGCGGCCGATCGCCGAGATGCAGTTCGCCGACTTCGTGTACCCCGCCTTCAACCAGATCGTCAGCGAGATCGCCCGGATGCGCTTCCGGTCGAACGGGGCGTTCGGGGTGCCGATGGTCATCCGGATGCCGTACGGCGGCGGGGTCCACGGGGCGCTCTACCACAGCCAGTCGAACGAGGCCTACTTCACCTCCACGGTCGGGCTCAAGGTCGTCGCGCCAGGCACGCCAGCCGATGCCTACGGGCTCCTGAAGGCCTCGGTCCGGGATCCGGACCCGGTGATGTTCTTCGAGCACAAGAAGACCTACCGGCTGTTCAAGGCCGAGGTCCCCGACGACGGCGACGACGTCGTGCCGATCGGCTCGGCGGTGGTCGCCCGGCCGGGAACGGGCCTGTCGATCTACTGCTACGGCTACATGCGGTACTGCGCCCTGGAGGCCGCCGAGACCCTGGCGGGTGAGGGGATCGATGCCGAGGTGGTCGACCTCCGGACCCTCCGGCCGCTCGACACCGAGACGGTGCTCGCCTCGGTCGCGAAGACGGGCCGGGCGCTCGTCATCCACGAGGCCAACGGTTTCGGCGGCTTCGGCGGGGAGGTCGCGTCGCTGATCGCCGAGCACGGGTTTGACTCCCTCGACGCCCCGGTCACCCGGCTCAGCGGGCCGGAGGTGCCGGGGGTTCCGTACCAGCACGACCTCGAGGAGTGGTTCATGCTCAACCCCGAGCGGATCGCCGAGGCGGCCCGTCGGCTCGCGGCGTTCTGATCGGCTAGAGTTCCGGACCGATGGCGACCACGATCAAGATGCCGCAGCTCGGTGAGTCGGTCACCGAGGGCACGATCGAGCGCTGGCTCGTGAAGGTCGGCGACTCGGTCGCCCAGTACGACCCGCTGTTCGAGGTCGTGACCGACAAGGTCAACGCCGAGGTCCCCGCCGAGGTTGGCGGGGTCGTGACCAGCATCCTGGTCGGCGACGGCCAGACGGTGAAGGTCGGGACGCCGCTCGCCGAGATCGCCGAGGACGGCGAGGCCGCGGCCGCTCCGGCTGGGGCGGAACCGGCCGCGGCCGCCGCTGCACCCGAGGTCGAGCTCGAGGCCCCGCCGGAGAACGAGGTCGAGGCCGCTCCCGCCGCCGAGGCCGCTCCCCCGCCGCCGACACCCGAACCCGAGCCTGCGGCACCTGCCGAACCCGAGCCTGCGGCACCCGCCGAGCCGGAGCCTGAGGCGGCCGCCCCGGTCCCGATGGCCGAGGCCGCTCCCCCGCCGCCGGCACCCGAACCAGAGCCGTCAGCTCCGCCACCGGCGCCCGAGCCGACCGCTTCGGCCGAACCGGCAGCCGCCGCGATGCCGGACGCCGGGATCCGGATGACCCCGGCGGTGCGCCGGCTCGTCCGTGAGCACAACCTCGACGTCACCCAGATCCCGGGAACCGGGGCCGGCGGTCGCGTGACCCGAGACGACGTCCTGGCCTTTGTGGCCGCCCGCGACGGTTCGGCCGCTGCGCCCGCGCCGGAGGCCGCCACCCCAGCGCCGCCGCCGGTCGAGGCGCCTGCCCCCGCCGCTCCGGCGCCCGCGGCGGCACCTGCTCCCCCGCCCCCCGCCGTGGCGGCATCAGCACCCACACCCGCTCCGGCGGCCCCGGCGCCAGCGGCCCCCGCCGCTCCGGCCCCGGAGGCGATCCCCGCCCCCACCGGTGGCGACGTCGAATGGCCGCTGACCCAGATGCGGAAGGGCATCGCCGCCAAGATGACCCAGGTCAAGCAGACCGTCCCCCACGCCTACACCGTGGTCGAGGTCGACATGACCAACGTCGTCCGTTGGCGGGAGGCGAACAACGAGGCCTTCAAGGCCCGCGAGGGCGCCGGCATCAGCTACGTGGCGGTCGTCATCAAGGCCGTGACCGAGGGGCTCCGCGCCCACCCGACCCTGAACAGCCAGTTCGCCGAGGACCGGATCATCCTCAAGCAGCGCCTGAACATCGGCATTGCGGTCGCGGTGGACAACGGCCTGGTCGTGCCGGTCATCCACGACGCCGACCAGCTCTCCATCAGTGGCGTGAACCGCAAGGTCCAGGACCTGGCCGCCCGGGCCCGCGCCAACCGGCTCAAGCTCGACGAGATCCAGGGCGGCACGTTCACCGTGAACAACACCGGGTGGTTCGGATCGGTCTCCTCGATGCCGATCATCAACGCGCCGGAGGTCGCCATCCTGTCCATGGAGGCGATCGTCAAGCGGCCGCGGGTGATCGAGGTCGACGGAGCCGACGTCATCGCGGTCCGCCACCTGATGAACATGACCTGCTCGTTCGACCATCGTGTCCTCGACGGCGCCCAGGTCGGCTACTTCATGGCCGACGTGCGCAAGCGCCTCGAGGGCTGGGACGTGGACACGCCCCTCAGCTGATCGCCCGATCGTGGGCGCCGGCTATTGGCCGGGGCGCCGCCGTCGCTGCATCGGGACCGGCTCGCCGCTCATCCGCCGAACGGCGGGCACCCAGGCCAGGGCGCCCGCAGCCTGGAGGGCGATGAACAGGACGACCAGGAGGCCGGGAACGCCGACCGCCGCGCCCGGGACGAACCAGACGAGCGGTCCCTCCAGAAGGGCGAACACCTCGGTTCCGACGCTCACCCCGGTCGTGCCACTGCCGTCCGACAGAGGCGCCATCCGCCCCACCGGCTCTGGAGACCCCGGGGGGCTCGAGTCATCGGGCGTCACGGCAACCGGGGCCACTGACTGGCGGGGGGTTGCGCTCGGGCGTGGCGTGGGCGTCGGGCTTGGCGTGTCGGTGGGCGTCGGGGCCGAGGTCTCGGCGGGTTTGGCCGTCGGGGCGGGGGTCGGCGCCACGCTGGGGCGGGGGGTTGGGACCGGGGTCGGCACCGGCGTCGGGGGCGCGCTCGGCAAGATGACCGGGGCCACGACCATCGGGAGCAGGCCCGGCTCGATGTCCGGACCGGTGCAGTCCTGGCGACGATGGGCATGGTTGTTCCAGTCCCACAGCCCGGCCTGGGTGGCCGTCGCCTGGACGGTGAAGGTCACCGTCTCCCCCGGATCCAGCCGCCCGCCGCCTCCGGTGGCGTGGGCCAAGACCCAGTTCGTCCCGCCATAGACCTCGGCGATCCACGGGTATCCGTCGGACATGACCGGGGTCCCCAGGCCATCGATGACGTACGAGGCCGGCACCTGGACCTCGACGCAGCCAATGCCCTGCGGGTAGAGCAGGTTGGTCGCCGTGAATGTGTAGGTCGTGCTCTGGTACACGGTCGCGGTCAGCGGCCCACCGACGATCGTCCAGCCCACGACGCCGGCCACCGGAGCGGCCAGGGCGACCACGCAGATGAGGAGCGCGAGCGTGCCGCCGAGACCTCGGACCCCCCGACGGGCCATGGTCAGGCCACCCACTGGGCGGGCCGCCAGATGCCGGCCACCCGCTCGGAGGGCATCGGTGCGTTGGGGGCCGTTTCCATGCCCTTGATGAACGCGACGACGAGGTCCTCCTCGAGCTGCCGGTCAGCGGCGTCGCCGAGCCGCTTGAGCGCCTCCTCGACGCCCAGGGCCTTCCGATACGGGCGGGTGGTCGTCATCGCCGAGAACGCGTCGGCCACAGCCAGGACGCGGGCGATGACCGGAATGTCGCCGCCCTCGAGCCCCTCGAGGTAGCCCTTGCCGTCCCACCGCTCGTGGTGGTGGCGGATGCCGGACCGGACGAGCTCCACGTTCGGGATGTCGCGGACGATCGCGTCGCCCAGGGCGACGTGCTGCTTGAAGACGTCGAACTCCTCGGCGGTGAGCTTGCTCGGCTTGCGAAGGAGGTGGTCGGGGATGCCGATCTTGCCGACGTCGTGGAGGAGCCCGGCGAGGTGGATCGTGCGGCGGAGCTCGTCGTCGAGGCCCAGCTGGCCGGCCAGGAACACGGCGTAGCGGGCGACGTCCTCTGAGTGCCGCTTCGTGTATCGGTCCTTGGAGTCGACGGCGATGACCAGGCCCTGGAGGACGTCGAAGCTGCCGGAGACCGCCTTCTGGCGCTCATCGCCCATCTGGGCGACGCACACCGCATCGCCACCGCTGGCCTTGGCTTCCCCGACGGCCACCGTCAGGGCGGTGAGCAGCTCGGTGACCGAGTCGGCGTGCTCGGGGTACAGCGAGATGCCCGCGCTCACCGTGACCGGGAGCTGCTCGGACTCGCCGAACTGGACACTTTCCCCGGACAGCCCGGCCCGGATCCGCGCGACGGCGGCCTCCATCTCGGTCCGGCCGGCACCGGGCAGGACGAGCAGGAACTCATCGGGACCGTAGCGCGCGACCGCCTTGTGCTCGCCCTCCTCGCGCTGAAGCCAGGCCGCGACCCGGAGGAGGACCTGGTCGGCGGCGTCGTGGCCGTGGGTGTCGTTGAACAGGCGGAAGTTGTCGACGTCGACCAGCGCCAGCCCGAAGCGGCGACCGCGACTTCGCGCGCTCTCGACCTCGTCGGCGAGCATCGTGACCACCGCCCCGTGGTTCAGGAGGTTGGTCAGCGGGTCGCGACGCTCCGCCTCCACCAGGTCCGCCTGCTGGCGGAGGATCCGCTTCTGGGCGGCCCAGAACACGCCGAGCAGGACGAGGCCCAGCATGAGGGCCGCCGCCAGGGTGACGATGACGATGTCGCGGCGGGCGGCGTCCACGCCGGCCAGGAGCGGCGCCGCATCGCGCCACACCGCGATCACGGCCAGCGGCTCGCCGGCGTCGGAGAGGAGGGGCAGGTACTCCTGGACAACCTGGGTGTCGATGCTGCTGGCCCCCAGGTCCGAGGCGGAGGCCCCGTCCACGAGCGTGACGCTGGGCTGGCCGGCGATGGCCGAGGCCATCGCGTCCGAGACCTCGGGGCTCTCGCCACGGATGCCCTCGGTCGAGCTGGCCAGGATGGTCCCGTCCAGGCCGCGCAGGTCGATGCGCACGATGTCGTCCTGGGCGGTCAGGGTCGCGAGCTTGGCCTCGAGCGCCTCGGCCGAGGCCCGCGACGGCCCGTTGGCGTCGATGTCGCCGGCGGTGATGTTGCCGTTCACGAACAGCTCGACGAGCGAGCGGTCGCGCGACACGACCGCGTTCAGGGTGGCGCTCGACAGGTGCATGGCGGTGACCACCACGAGGGCGGTGGCCGTAAGCCCGATCAGCACCAGGAAGATGCCGAAGACAAGCGCCAGCAGAGCCGGACGGCGTCGACGCGCTGATCCGGCCGCAGGCGTTCGCAGGTGCGGCATGGGCCGGACCCTACCCATCGGTCACATGCGGGTGAATAGGACGATCGAGTACGCCACGATCAGCGGGCCGGGAGTGGTGACCGGAGGCACCAGGAGCGCCCCGGACCCGCCCCGGACTTTCGGGTCGCGGCTCAGGCGGCGGGCCGGTGCTCCCGATAGGCGGCCATCAGCCGGTCTCGATCCGCCGCGGGCAGGTAGCGAACCGCCTCGCGCATCGTGACTCCCGAGGCCCGCTCTGTCCGGGGTGCCACCCACGTCGTCACCTCGGCCGGACGCTTCTTGCTCACCTCGCGGAGCACCCAGCCGATGGCCTTGCGGATGAAGAACTCCTTCTCGTCGAGCATGGTGTCCGCCCGCCGGAGGAACGGACCGAGGTCACCACCCGGCTTCACGGTCCTCAGCTCCGCCAGCAGCGATGACCGGCGGACCCAGAAGTCGGGATCGGCGGCCCATCGGTCCAGGACGGGCTCGACCGATGGATCGGCCAGGCGGATGGCGCCGGCCACGTCGACCGACAGCCCGTCGACCAGCGCCCAGGTCAGCGAGTCGCGGATCAGGCGCTCGACGAGCGCGAGATCCGCGGCGCCGAGCAGCTTCGGGTGGAGTTCGAGGAGCATGGTCGCCGCCATCCGGCGCTCGAAGATCGGGGCCGCCCAGAGTGCCTCGACCAGGGCCACCAGCTCGTCGTGGTCGAGCGGCTGCGATCGCGCGAAGGGCTTCACCACGTCGCGGGTCTGCCAGACCGTCGCCCCCAGGAACGTCAGGTCGCTCTTCAGGTACGCCTTCTCGGAGGCGGCCCGCTCCGGCGTGGCCACGGCCCGGAGGCCCGACTCCAGCTCGGCGACGGCGGCGGCCACGTCCAGGGGCATCCGTCGAGTCTAGCCACGCGCTTCGCTAGACTGCGTTCGATGCCTCGCGACTTCTCGACCCTCGGCGAGCTGTCCGTGCTCGACGCGGCCGGGGCCACCGGCCATCACGGCCCGTCCCCGCTCCTCTACCCCGGCGGACCTGAGGTGGACGGCGGGATGCTCGGTCCCGGCGAGCCGATCCCCGAGAACGCCGGCCCCGGCGGGCGCCGGCCGGAATGGCTGAAGGTCCGGATCGGCGTCGGCGAGACGTACGCCGGCCTCCGGACGCTGCTGCGCGACGAGGTCCTCCACACCGTCTGCGAGGAGGCCCGCTGCCCGAACCAGGGGGAGTGCTGGACCCTCGGGACGGCCACGTTCATGGTCCTGGGTACGGTCTGCACCCGGAACTGCGGGTTCTGCGCCATCGACACCGGCCGCCCGCCGGAGACCGATCTCGACGAGCCGCGCCGCGTCGCCGACGCCGCGCGCCGGATGAGCCTCCGCCACGCCGTGGTGACCATGGTCGCCCGCGACGACCTGCCGGACGGGGGCGCGGGCGTCGTGGCCGAGACGGTGCGCCAGATCCGGCTGGCGAGCCCCGGCACGAGCGTCGAGGTCCTGATCTCCGACCTGAACGGTCGCGAGGCCGATATCAAGACCGTCGTCGAGTCCCAGCCTGAGATCCTCAACCACAACGTCGAGACCGTCCCGCGCCTCCAGCGGCCGGTCCGCCGGCGCGCGCGCTGGGACCGCAGCGTGGGCGTGCTCACGACCGGCCGCCGGCAGGCGGCCGACATCGGCCATCCGATGACGACCAAGACCGGGCTCATGCTCGGGCTCGGCGAGACCTGGGACGAGGTGGTCGAGGCCATGGGCCTGCTCCGCGAGGCAGAGATCGACGTGCTGACCATCGGCCAGTACCTGCGCCCGAGCCGGAGCCACCTCCCGCTCATGAAGTACTACACCCCGGCCGAGTTCATGGCGCTCCGGCGGATCGGGCTCGAGATGGG
>DATBIW010000063.1:0-7008 GCA_036556745.1 Candidatus Limnocylindria bacterium
GCGCGGACCACGGTCTACCACCAGCCCCAGATGCGGACCGCGATCACGGAGGCGATCCGGCACGACGGGTTCGCGTTCGTGGACATCACCTCGCAGTGCATCGAGAACAACGGGCGCCGGATCGGCTTCGCGAACGCCAACGAGATGCTCACCTTCTACCGGAAGACCTACAAGCGCGCGCCGAAGGGGGCCGATCAACTGGGCCCGTTCGAGCTGGGGATCCTCTACCCCGAGGGGCACCCGGCGACGAACGGCCACCAGGCCGATGCCGATGGCCCCGCCCCGACCAACGGCGCCGGGACAGCCGCACCGGCGACAGCCGGCGAACCCGCCACCGAGGCGCCGGCCGCGGCCGCGCCGCGGACCGAGCGCCCATCGGTCTCTGATGACGAGAAGGCGCGCAAGCGCGCCGAGTCCCAGAAGCGGCTGGCCCTCATGCAGCGGCTCGACCCGGCGGTCAAGCTCCAGGTCGCCAAGGGCGAGCTGACCCTCGCCGAGGCCCTGCAGGCGGCCGGGATCGACCCGGCCGAGCTCGAGTCGCAGGGGTAGGGGAGCCAGCCGGATGGCGACCCGCATCGCGCTCGACGGAGTCGGCGGCCAGGGCGTGCGGGTCATCGCCGGCGTGCTCGGCAGCCTGCTGGCCCGGATGGGGAAGCACGTCACCGTGCTGTTCGACTACGACTCGTCCGTCCGGGGCTCGATGTCCGACGCGTTCGTGATCTTCGACGACGCGCCCATCGACAACCCGGTCGTCGAGGAGGCGGACATCCTCCTCCGCCTCGCGGACCGCGGCCACCTCCACATCAGCGGCCGCAAGGTCGTCACCGATCTGGGTCTCGGCGTGGAGGGCGACGAGCAGATCCCGTTCGCCTCGCTCGGCTCCCAGCACTTCGGGAAGGAGCTGTTCGGGAACATGATCGCCCTCGGCCGGCTCCTCCGGCTGGCGGACATCGAGTTCGACGAGGAGGCCATCCGCTCGTCGCTCCCGCGCCGCTACCAGGACGAGAACGTGGCCGCCATCCGGTACGGCTACCAGCTGACGCCCGAGGACATCGGCAGGCTGGCGGCCGCGGCCCCGCCGTCCCGCTTCGAGATGAACGACGCGGCCACCGCGCCGCTCCACAAGCGGACCGGCATCCACTCCGGCGAGTCGCTGTCCGACGCCATGGCCTCCGAGACCGGCTGACGGTGACGACGTGAACCGCAACCCCGACGTCGACGCCTGGATGGAGCGGTACGACAACCCGCAGAAGCCGGTCGTGGCCCGCGTCCGGGAGATCATCCTCGATGCCGATCCGCGGATCACTGAGGTCATCAAGTGGAGCACCCCGACCTTCACCTACAAGGGCAACCTCGCCAGCTTCCAGCCACGGGCGAAGCAGTTCGCCAGTCTCCTCTTCCATGAAGGCGCCTCGATCCCCGGTGACTTCCCGCGCCTGTCGGGCGGCGGGGACCACGCGAGGTACATGCAGATCACCGACCTGGCCGACGCGGAAGCAGCTGCCGGCGAGCTGACGACCGTCGTCCGCGCCTGGTGCGACGCGCGGGACGCTGGCGGATGAGCGTGGACGTCGCCGCGATTCGGGCGATGCCCAAGGTCGTCCTCCACGACCACCTCGACGGCGGGCTCCGACCGCGGACCGTCATCGAGCTCGCCCAGGAGTCGGGCTACCGCGACCTGCCGACCACCGATCCCGACGCCCTCCAGTCGTGGTTCTTCCAGGGCAAGCCCGACTCCTCGCTCGAGCTGTACCTCGAGGCCTTTGCCCACACGGTGGGCGTCATGCAGACCCCCGAGGCCCTCGAGCGGACGGCCGCCGAGTGCGTCGAGGACCTGGCCGCCGATGGCGTCGTGTACGCCGAGGTCCGGTTCGCCCCCGAGCTCCACCAGCAGCAGGGGATGACGCTCGACGAGGTCGTCGAGGCGGTCCTGGCGGGCTTCCACCGGGGCGCGGAGGGCCGGGACATCACGATGGGCCTCCTGCTGAGCGCCATTCGCCAGCCGGCCTCCCGGTCGGTCGAGATCGCCGAGCTGGCGATCCGCCATCGCGACCACGGCGTCCTGGGCTTTGACATGGCCGGGCCGGAGGCCGGCTACCCGCCGACCCGCTACCTCGACGCGTACCAGCTCATCAAGCACGAGAACTTCCACTCGACCCTCCACGCGGGGGAGGCCTTCGGCCTGCCGTCGATCTGGGAGGCGCTCCAGTGGTGCGGGGCCGAGCGGCTGGGCCACGGGGTCCGGATCGTGGACGACATCACGGTCCACCCCGACGGCCACGTCTCGCTGGGGCGGCTGGCGGCCTACGTCCGCGACACCCGGGTCCCGATCGAGATGTGCCCGACCTCGAACGTCCACATCGGCGCCGTGCGGTCGATCGCCGATCACCCGATCGACCTCCTCCGGCGGCTCCGCTTCCGGGTCACCGTGAACACCGACAACCGGCTGATGAGCGGGATCAGCCTGACCGATGAGTTCGCGGCCCTGGCGCGGACGTTCGGGATCGGCCTCGACGAGATGGAATGGCTGACCCTGAACGCCATCAAGAGCGCGTTCCTGCCGTTCGACGGTCGGATCCGGCTCATCAATGAGACGATCAAGCCCGGCTTCGCCCGGTTGCGCGCCGCCTCCGCGGCCGCCGAGCTGGTCTCGGGCTGAGGTGCTGTCCCCGGCCGCGGTCCTGGCCGTCGTCCTGTTCGCGATCGGCGTCGACAACTACATCGTCGTTGCCATCCTTCCCGAGATCGCGGCCGACCTCGGCGAGCCGATCGAGAGCGTCGGACTCCTGGCGAGCGCCTACGCCATCCCCCTGGCCCTGCTGGCCATCCCGTTCGGGCCGATCAGCGACCGCCTGGGCCGCCGATTCTCGATCCTGACCGGGATGGGCCTGTTCGCGGTCGCGGTCGTCGCCTCCGGCCTGGCGCCGTCCTATCCGCTGCTCCTCGGCGCCCGGGTGGTGAACGGCCTCGGCGCGGCGATGGTCGGGCCGGCGGTGTTCGCCTACGCCGCCGACCTCTCATCCCCCGAGCAGCGCGGCCAGGCGATGGCGACCGTGGTGGCCGCATTCCCGGTGTCCACGATCCTCGGCCTCCCGCTTGGCGGGTTCATTGCCGCCTCGTTCGGCTGGCGGGCGGTGTTCGCGTTCATCGCGATCATCGCCCTGGTGGCGGTCACGCTCGTCTGGCGGCTCCCCGCCGATCCGCCGCGGGCCGCGACCGCCACCTACCGCGAGGGCCTGCGGGCGCTGGCGGGGAGCCGGGCGACCCTCTCCGCGGTCGCGGTGACCCTGGCCTGGTTCACCGGGTCGTTCGGGATGTTCGTGTACCTGGGCCAGTACTTCACCGAGTCGTTCGGCTTCACGCCGGTCCAGGTGGGGCTGACGCTGACGATCGTGGGGATCGTCGGCCTGCTGGCCACCCGGGTGTCGGCCCGACTCATCGGCCGGTACGGCGCCAAGCGGGTGGTGATGGGCGGCCTGGCGTGCTTCGTCGCGGCCGCCGTCATGCTGCCCCTCAGCCGGGTGTTCCTGCCGTGGGCGCTGCTCACCATGGCGCTCTGGGTGTTCGGGGTCTGGAACGGGATCCCGGCCCAGCAGACGATCGTCAGCGAGACGCTCCCCGGGTGGCGCGGCACGGCCCTGGCGGCCAATACAAGCGCGCTCTACCTGGGCGGGACCATCGGTCCGGCGATCACCGGCACGATCCTGGCGGCCGGTGGGTTCCCCCTCGCCGGGGCGTGGTCCGCGGCGGTGGGTGTCGTCGCGCTGGCGCTGGCGGCGTTCCTGCTGCCGGCCGAGTCAGGCCTCGCGCGCGCGGCGGAACCCGCGCCCGCCTCAGTGGGAGATGGCTAGGCCGCCGAGCTCGAGGAGCGCGACGCGCAGCGTCTCGGCCCGGGCCGCGTCCAGCGGCTGGAGCGGCGCGCGGACGTCCGGCCGGACCGGCACGCCCCGCTGGCCGAGGACGTGCTTCACGGCGGGCACGAACGGCTGACCCTCCATCACGCGGCGGAGCGCCTCGAGGCGGGCCTCCCCGCTCGGGCCGGGATCGTCGAGCACGGCCCGCACCTCGTCGGGGAAGGCGGCGGCCAGCCCGCTCACCGTCCCCTCGGCCCCGGCGGCGAGCGCCGGCACGATGAGCGGCTCGGAGCCGACCAGGACGGGCAGGCCCAGCTCGAGGTACGGCGCCACGTCCGCCATCGGCGACTCGGAGACCTTCAGCCCGACCAGGTTCGGTGCGCGGTCCTGGACGGCGCGGATGACGTCCACCGGCAGCGGGTACCCGCTGCGCCGGGTGAAGACGTAGACGAAGAACGGCAGCGGGGCGCAGGCTGATGCCGCGGCCGCCAGGTGGGCGGCCAGGGCCGCCGGCTCGAGGGGGAAGTAGGGCGGGGGAATGACCGCCACCGCATCGGCCCCGAGCTCGGCGGCGTCGGCGGCCAGGCCCGTGGTCTGGGCCGTCGTCTGGGCCCCGGCGTGGACGATGAGCCGGCCGTGGACGGCGGTGCGGAAGGCCCGGGCGGCCGACCGGCGCTCGTCATCGGCCAGGAGGATGCCCTCGCCGGTGGTCCCGCAGCAGAACACCCCGTCCGCGCCGAAGCCCTCGAGGAAGGCCACCATCGGCCCGATCGCGTCGATGTCGAGCTCGGTGCCGCCCTCGCGGAGGGGCGTGGCGGCCGCCACGATCAGCGGCCGGCGCCCGAATGACCACGGCAGCGACATGGCGGCGACTGTACCCTGATTGCCCATGACCGGTCGCCAATGGCTGGGCCTGGCGTTGATCGGGGTCGGGATCGTGCTGGTCGTGGCCGCGTTGGCCGGCCTGCTCGGCTCGGGTGAGCCTGACGCGAGCGCCAGCCCATCGGGTTCGGCCGCCCCGAGCGTGTCCGAAGAGCCCACGCCGAGCCCGACTCCGACCCCGGCGCCGACCCCCACCCCGCTGCCCTCACTGGGCGCGTCGGATGTCGAGGCCTTCATCCCGCAGCTGACGGCCGCCATCAACGTCGGAAACGTGGCCTTCCTGGTCGAGAACCTCCACCCGGCAACCCTGGAGCGCTACGGCGAGGCCGCCTGCCGGGCCCAGGTCCCGACCTTCACGAATCCGGACTTCGCTGTCGAGATCCTCGAGGTTGCGGACCAGGCACCGTGGGACTACGTCACCGACGAGATCTCGACCACGATCCCGGATGCCTGGGAGGTGAGCGGCAACCTGACCGTCAGCGCTGACGTCCCGGCTCAGCCCCAGCTGTTCCATTTCGCCCCGTTCGACGGGACGGTCCGCTGGTTCACCGACTGCGGGACGCCGCTCTAGTCAGCCCCTGAAGCCCGGCTCAGCCGGCGATCAGCAGGTCTCGCAGTCCTTGGCGGCCTGCTGGCGGTTCTCGTTCGCGGTCTCGGCTGCGTTCCACGCGTTCACCGCCTGCTTGATCAGGACGTCGACCTCGTTGGGGGCGACCGCGTTGCCCTTGAGCTGGAATTGCCTGTCCACGTTGTCGCCGATGTCCTCGGTCGCGTCGCACACGTTCGTCTGCTGCCAACGGCCGTTCCGGCACACCCACTTCCGCCGGCACTGGACGTAGCGCCACTGGAGCGGGAGCGTGATGGTCACCACCTGTTCGTTCCGGGTCGCGGAGAAGCCCCTGGTGAGATTGGCGCGTCGGATCGGGTCGATGCGCCGGAAGATCATGGGCGGGACGCCGGCCCCGGCATCGTCCCGTGGCTTGCCCTTGGCGTCGAGTCCGTCCCACTGGGCCATCCACTCGTCGAACTCCGTGACCTCGACGGTTCGAGTCATCTGGATCTTCTCGCCCTGGCGCGGGATGAGGAACGACTTCTTCGTGCCGTGCGGCCGCCATTGCTCGGTCCCGTCGGCGCACTCGTTGCCGGGCGGCTCCTCGGGCTTGGGCGGCGTGGGTGGCGGGGTGCCGCCACCGCCCGGCGGAGGCGGCTCACCACCCGGGGGCGGTTCACCGCCACCCGGGGGCGGAGCACCACCCGGCGGGGGCGTGCCGCCGGGTTCCGGACCACCGCCGCCTGCCGCCCCCGCGCCGGCGGCTGCGCCGGCGGCCGCGGCCACCTTCTCGCATCGATCCTTGTACTCCTTCTCGGCCGCGGCGGCCTTGGCGCACACCTCGTCGGCCACACCTTGGGCTTCCTTGGCGGCGGCGTCCGCGTTCTCGGAGGCTGCCTTCGCATCCCGAGCGGCATCGTTCGCCTTCGTTTCTGCCGCCCTGGCCGTTTCGAGCTCGGCCTCGGCCTCCTTGACCCGCTCGGCACGGCGCCCCGCGTCGCGTTCGCGGAGCTCCTTGATGAAGCCCGGCTCGCCGATCTCGCCCAACTCGTTCTGCCACTGCTGGTGAGCGGCATTCCGCGCCCCCAGGTCGCCGCCGGCCGCATTCAGGGCATCGCCATAGCGGGCATTGGCCCCGGCGTATGCCTCCTCGCGCAGCATCCGGTCGTACTCGTCGATCCGGAGCCGCTCCCCGTCGACCTCGCCTTCGACGTAGTCCGTCCCCCGGTCCGGGTCCTCCCGGAGCGCGTTCAGCCGCCGCTCGATCTCCTCACGCGACTTTCGCGCAGCATCCGCCTCGCCCTGTGCCGCGTCGGCCCTGGCCTTCGCCTCGGCGGCCGCCTCGGCGGCGGCCTTCGCCCGTTCCCGGGCCTCGTCGCAGGCTGCCTGGGCGCTCATCCAGCGCGCCTTCAGCTCGTCACACGGATCCTTCTTCCGCCCCGCCAGGAAGAACCACCCGCCCAGGCCGATCAGGCCGGTCCCGGCCAGCAACAGGAGGAGGGTCATGGGATCCAGTTCCACGCCAGGCTCGGTCGGTGCGGCCGAGTCACTCGGCGCGGCGGCGGGCTCGGAGGGTGCTGGCGGCGCGGAGGCCGGGGCCTCGGACGTGGTGGGCGCCGGCTGGGGAGTCGCCCCGGTGCGGATCTGCACCACCTCGTTTGCGTCGAACATCGGCTCGCCGATCGGCGGCGAGGTCATGGCCACCGAGTCGGCCGGCGAGGT
>DATBIW010000064.1:0-2104 GCA_036556745.1 Candidatus Limnocylindria bacterium
ATCGGGTCCCGCGTGTACCACGTCATCCACGAGTGGGAGCTCTATTCCCAGAACCCGGCGCTGATCCCGCAGGTCTGGCTCGGGGGACTCGGGATCCCAGGCGGCGTCGCCGGCGGCATGATCGCGCTGGCCCTCTACACCCGTGTCCAGCACCTGAGGTTCTGGCGCTGGCTCGACATCGCCGCGCCGGCCATGCTGTTGGCCCAGGCTATCGGCCGCTTCGGCAACTTCGTCAACCAGGAGCTGTACGGTCCGCCGACCGACCTCCCGTGGGGCATCCCGATCGATGCCGCGCACCGGGTCCCGCCATGGACCGATCTCGACCAGTACCCGGTGGAGGGGACCCGCTTCCACCCGCTGTTCCTGTACGAGTCGCTCCTGAACCTGCTGGGCGTCGTCGTCCTGCTGTTCATCGGGCGCCGGTACGCCCGTCGCCTGTACGACGGCGACATCGCGATGATGTACTTCATCTGGTACGGCTCGGTCCGCACCCTGCTCGAGGGGTTCCGGACCGGCAACTGGCTGATCGGCGGCGTGCCGACCGCGGTGATCATCGGGATCACGGTGGTGGTGATCGGGGTGGTGGTCATCGTCGTTCGCCACGCGATGGGCTGGGGTGTCCCGGGCGCGTTCCTGGCCGAGATGGAGGAACGCGAGGAGGCCCAGGCGGCCAAGGACATGGTCAGCGAGGGTGGGCCGGTCGAGCCCGATGGCTCGACGGACCCGGAGACGGCGCCGGAGCCGGAACCGAAGCCAGAGCCGGAGCCAGAACCTGAGCCAGAACCGCCCTCCGAACCCAAGTCCCCGGAGCCGCAGGCTGGCTGAGCGCGGGGGCGTCGCCCCGGACGTGACGGCGGCCGTGGGCGGGACGCCGCTGGTGGCCCTCGCTCGCCTCGCGGCCGGCCTGGCGCCCCGGATCCTGGCCAAGCTGGAGGCCATGAACCCCGGTGGATCGGTCAAGGACCGGATCGCGATGCCCATGATCGAGGCCGCCGAGCGGGCCGGCCTCCTGAAGCCGGGCGGCGTCATCGTCGAGCCGACCAGCGGCAACACCGGGGTCGGCCTGGCCATGGCGGCCGCGGTGAAGGGCTATCGGTGCATCTTCGTCATGCCCGACAAGCAGTCGGAGGAGAAGCGGGCGCTGCTTCGGGCCTACGGCGCGGAGGTCATCGTCTGCCCCACCGATGTCGACCCCGACGACGAGCGCTCGTACTATCGGGTTTCGGACCGATTGGCGCGCGAGACACCGGGCGGCTGGAAGCCGGACCAGTACGCCAACCCGGCCAATCCCGACGCCCACTACCTGACCACCGGGCCGGAGATCTGGGAGGCGACCGAAGGCCGGGTGACCCACTTCGTGTGCGGGGTGGGGACCGGCGGCACGATCAGCGGGGTCGGCCGCTACCTGCGCGAGCAGAACCCGGAGGTGACGATCGTCGGCGCCGACACCGAGGGCTCCGTCTTCAGCGGGGGACCGATCCACCCGTACCTGACCGAGGGCATCGGCGAGGACTTCTGGCCCGAGACCTACGACACCCAGGTCGCGGATCTCATCATCCGGGTCCCCGACCGCGATGCCTTCCTCACGGCGCGGGCCGCGATGACCCAGGAGGGGCTGCTGGTCGGCGAGTCGGGTGGCACCGCCATCTGGGCCGCGCTCCAGGTTGCCCGGGACGTGGCCGATCCGGAGGCCCTGCTCGTCGTCCTCCTCCCCGACTCGGGGCGGAACTACCTCGCCAAGCTGTACAACGACGAGTGGCTGCGCGAGGTCGGGATCATCGGTCCGGACGAGGCCGTGGCCGACTACGACTGGCGCGCCACCCGCCCGGAGGTTGTCGTTCGCCGCGAGTAGGGTCAGCCGGCGGCCGCCAGCGCGCCTTCCGTGACCTCGCCCTTGTGGGCCGCGAATGCCTCGAGGGTCTGGGTCTTCTCCAGCTCGGGGACGCCGAAGTGGTCCAGGGTGCGCGCCAGCTCGGCCGCCACCTCGTCGAACTGCTCTCCCGTGATCGCGAACTCGCGGTGGGCTTCCTCCAGGCCGAGCGGCGTCGAGCCCGGCTCGGTGCCCTGGTACACGAACGGGCCCCCGGCGACCTGGCAGACCCAG
>DATBIW010000065.1:0-15649 GCA_036556745.1 Candidatus Limnocylindria bacterium
AGAACGTCACTTTCTGCGACAACCCGACGCGCCTCCACGGACCAACAACGCACTGCCCGCGCCACAACAGAACAGCATCAGCCCGGCACCACGATGCTCGACATGTGGAGCGATGCTGTATGCCCAATGGTGGGAGAAATCGAGCGGTGCATATCGCTGTCGAGCCTGCAACGCCCTCACGGTTCCGGTCGGTGCGGCCGATACCGCCAGCGGGCCGCCGAGCCAGGCACTTCCGGCCGCATGTGTCGGGTGTGGCGGGGCCTTGTTCGGCCAGTGGTGGGATACGCCGAGCAATGGCTATAAGTGCCGGCGCTGCCTGACCGTTACGCCAGGACCACCGCCTCAGGCTGGACCGACGGGCTGGAACTTCGGCTGTGGTGCCGTCCTCGTCCTGGCGGCTGTGCTGACCATGGCCGGTGGCAGTCTCGACCTGGGGATGGGGCTGCTCGCGCTGGCCGGCCTCGCGGTCTTCCTCCCGATGTTTGGCGCCGCACGACGGGCGCTGTCTCCCGCCGAAAGGTGGCTCGTCGAGCGTCGCCTCCTGCTCGGCATCTTCTTCCGGGAGCTGCTTGGACGCGGGTGATTCCCGCCAGACCGCCGCCGGGCGGTGAGGGGTCAGGCCGTGGCCCGCTGGGATGCCCGCTTCGGCTGGAGGACCCGGATTCCGTTGCCGAACGGGTCACGGATGCCCATGTCGGTCCCGTAGGCATGGTCGATCGGCTCCTGGGTGAAGTCGGTCACGCCTCGCGCCTGGAGCGTCTCGTACAGCGCCTTGACGTCGTCCGACTCGACGACCAGCGAGCTCATCGCGCCCTTCGAGATCAGCTCGCGGAGCTGGGCGGCGGTCGACTCGTCGTGGACCGGCGGGCCGGGTTGGAGGAGGTTCACCTCGACTGACGAGTCGCCCGGGACGCGCACAGTCAGCCAGCGGAACGGGCCCTGCTTCAGGTCGCGGGCCACCTCGAAACCGAGCTTGTTGACATAGAAGTCCAGTGCCTCGCCCTGGTCGAGGACCAGGACGGTTGCGACGCTGACGCGGCTGATCGTGCCAGGCATCAGCCGGCCGCCTTCTTCACCAGGGCGGCGATCATCTTCCGGTTCTCGGGCGTCAGCTTGGTGATGCCCCAGCCGGTCGGCCACATCGTGCCGTCGTCGAGCATGGCCTCCTCGCTGAAGCCGAACGTCGCGTATCGGGCCTTGAACTTGTCGGCGCTGGTGAAGAAGCAGAGGACCTTGCCGTCCTTGGCGTACGCCGGCATCCCGTACCAGGTCCGCGGCGTGAGCTCGGGGACGGTGGCCTTGATGATCTCGTGGATCCCCTCGGCCAGGACGCGGTCCGCCTCGGGCATCTCCGCGAACTTCGCGAGGACGTCGGCCTCGGCATCGGCCGAGCCGCGGCGCTTGGCCGACTTCAGCTCGTTGGCCCGCTCCTTCATGGCTTCGATCTCGAAGTCGCTGAACTTCCCGGAGGTTTCGCCACCGCTCCGGGGCTTGCCGGGCTTCTTCTTGGTATCAGGCATGTGAGGTTCCCGTCTTGCGGTGATTGAAGTTGACGTGCCTCATGCTAGGCACGCCCCGTGCTCCTGGCTTCTCCAAAACTGCTCAGTTTTCGTCACATCGGCCCATCACCACGGGCGCATCCCGGCCATCTGGAAGCAGTTGGGCGCCCCCACCGGCCCGTGCCCATCTCGGTATTCGGACGGCGTCTCCCCGACGATCTCGCGGAACGTCCGGCTGTATGTGCCCAGGCTCATGAAGCCGACGTCGAAGCAGATGTCGGTGACACTCCGGTCGGTTTCCCGGAGCAGGAACATCGAGCGCTCCACCCGTCGCCGCTGGAGATACCGATGCGGAGTCTCCCCGAAGGCGGCCCGGAAGCTGCGGCTGAAGTGGGCCTCGGACAGGTGGGCCACCGCCGCCACGGCCGCGACGTCCAGCGGCTCGGCGTATGCCCGGTCCATGGCGTCCCGAGCCCGCAGCAGGCTCCGGTTCAGCTCCTCGACGTCCCGACTCATCTCGGCACGCTACGGCATCAGGCCGGGTCGCGTCGTGCCCGCAGTCTGCCCGCAGTGCAGGACTTCCAGCATGGGTCGAAAACGCGAGGAACCGATCCCGCGCGATTCGAGGAGGCTCACGATCATGACCGCGGAACGACCAGTCCTGACGGCTGCGGAACGGAACCTGGCTCTCGCCTGGGTCCTCGCAGTGGCCGCCGGCTGGGTACTTGGCTTCTACCTGTGTGGCGTCATCGAGAACTGGCTCTCGACGTTCTTCATCGACGGGCTCGTCATCGGCTCGGCGATCGGTATCGCCCAGGGCCTCGTCCTCCGGCGAAACCGCATCGCACCGATGCTGCCGTGGGTGGTGGTCAGCATCATCGGGTTCGGGGTCGGGAAGTTCTTCGGCGACGTCATCGGTCAGGGATCGACGAGCCTGGTGTCGATCGCGTTGAGCGGCGCGATCATCGGGCTCGTCGCGGGCATCGCCCAGTCGGTCGTCCTCATGGATCGGTTCTCGAACGCCTGGTGGTGGATCGTGGCCAACGTCGTGGCCTGGATCGTTGGCTGGACCCTCATCGGTCTCCTGAACGAATCGGCGAGCTCGCTCGTCATGACCTACGCGGACGGCGCCTTCGGGGCGACGGTCATCGGCGTTATCACCGCCATCACGCTGGTTGCCCTTTCCCGGCACCCTGTGCCCAAGCCGATCAATGCCGAAGCGGAGGCTGCAGACCCCCGTCAGGCGTAGCTCGGTGGCCTCAAATGGGGTCTTTACCTGATCGGAGCCTCGTCGGATAATCCCGGCCGGTGCGCAGTGCCCCAGGATCGGGCCCCTCCGCAGATGCGTACGTGAGCCGGGGGGCCCAAGCGAGCGGAGGTGCATGCAACGCCTCTTACCGTTCTCAAGCGGACGAGGACAGTCCGCTGGGTTGGCACTCGCCAAGCCCATGCCTATCCAATGTCCAGGGACTACCTCAGTTCCCGCTCCCTGTGCGGTCGGGAGGAGCTCACCCGGGGCCTCCGAGTGTCTCTGGACAGTGGGAATCCCAAGTGCCCTGATTGCCTCTGGCTATTCGCCAGGGCGTGACGTGCCCACGGGGCACGGAGTGATTGCCCTCTCCGTGCCTCGGGGTTTCCGGGACTAGGCAGGAGCCCCGCCGGCATCGCCGGCGGGGCTTCGGCTACGGCGTCGCCGAGGCCAGCAGGCCGAACGGCCCGTCGAGATGAGGACCCGCGCCCCTACGTTCGGGTCGCCCCTCGGCCGACCATCGATCCATGACCAGGGCGACGAGCGAGGTCCAGTATCCCGGGCTGCCAGCGGTGGTCGACGGCTCCGAGGCCGTCGCCCACGTCGAGGTCCGGATCAGCGAGGGCGCCTGCTCGTATCCGATCACGCCGTCCACCACGATGGCCGCCCTGTACCAGGCCGCGGTCGCCGATGGCCGGGCGAACCTGTGGGGAACCCCTCTCAGCTTCCTGGAGCCAGAGTCGGAGCACTCGTCGGCATCCGCGGCGGAGGGTTTCGCGCTGTCCGGGGGACGGGTGACCAACTTCACCGCCGGCCAGGGCCTCATCCTCATGAAGGAGGTCCTGTACGTCATAGCCGGCAAGCGACTGCCTGCCGTGTTCCATGTCGGGGCCCGGGCGCTGACCAGCCAGGGGCTGAACATCCACGCCGGCCACGACGACGTGATGGGAGTAGCCGACACCGGCTGGGCCATCCTGTTCGCTCGCAATGCCCAGGAGGCCGCCGACCTGGCGGCCATTGCGCGCCGCGCCGCCGAGGCATCCGAGACGCCGTTCCTGGTGGCCCAGGACGGCTTCCTCACGACCCACACCCTCGAGAACGCGCGCCTGCCCGAGGACGACCTCCTGCGCGACTTCGTTGGCGACCCGCGGGATCGGCTGCGCCAGTATTTCGAGCCGGCCGATGCACTGATGACCGGGGTCGTCCAGAACCAGGACGCGTATATGAAAGGCCGCATCGGGCAGCGCGCGTTCTACGACGCCCTCGACGCTGCCCTCCGCGAGTCGATGGCCGAATGGACCCGCCTCACCGGCCGACAGTACAGGCCGGTGGACGCCTACCGGACCGAGGACGCTGAGCAGGTGCTGGTCGCCATGGGCAGCACCGCCGAAACCGCAACCGTGGTCGTGGACCATCTCCGCCGCCAAGGCCGGCGCGTTGGCTGCGTGGCGGTCACCGCATTCCGCCCCTTCCCCGCCACCGAGCTGGCGGAGGTGCTCGGGTCGGCGGCGGCTGTCGCGGTCGTCGAACGGACCGATGAGCCAGCCGCGCACGACAACCCGCTCACCCGCGAGCTGAAGGCCGCCCTGGCCGACCGCGCCGTCAGTGGGCAGCCGATCCCACGGGTCGTGTCCGCCTCCGCCGGGCTTGGGTCGCGCGACATCGGGGTCGGGGACCTGGTCGCGGTCTACGAATGGCTCGCCGACCCCGACGACCTGCGCCGCCGGCAGTACGCCGTGCTGGGCATCCACCATCCGCTCGCGCTCGAGCGGGTGCCGGTGGATGTGCGCCCGGCCGGGGCGTACAGCGTGCGCGGGCACTCGATCGGCGGCTTTGGCTCGGTCACCACCAACAAGCTGGTCGCCTCGATCGTGGGCGAGCTGTTCGGCCGGCACGTACAGGCCTACCCGCGATACGGATCCGAGAAGAAGGGCCTGCCGACCACCTACTACCTGACCATCGCCGACGAGCCGATCCGCCAGCACGCCGAGCTGGAGCAGGTCGAGTTCGTGCCCCTGTACGACGTCGCGGCATTCCGCCACGCGAATCCGCTGCGGGGCCTGGCCGATGGCGGGGCGCTGTTCATCCAAACGCCTCTCGCCGATCCCGCCGCGATCTGGGAGTCGCTTCCCGCCAGTGCGCGTGCCGAGATCCTGGCCCGGCGCATCGAGGTCTGGGCGCTCGACACGGCGGCCCTGGCGCGCCGGCACGCCCCCCGGCCGGAGCTCGAGGTCCGGATGCAGGGCGTGACGCTGGTCGGGGTGTTCCTCCGGGTCGCCCCGTTCGCCGATCAGGCCGGTCTCGACCGCGACGCGCTGATGGCCGCGGTGGCCGACCGCCTGGGCCGGTTCTTCGGCAAGCGGGGAGCGGCCACCGTGCGGGCCAACCTGTCCGTCATCACGGAGGCCTATGACTCGGTCATCCACGTCACCGGCGCCCTGGCTGGTCCCAACCTGCCGGCGCCACGCGAGCTGATGGAGGCACGGCGATGAAATCCACCATGCAGCGCCCGGTCACCGCCGATCCGCGGACCGTCGGCGACCTCATGACACCCGACCCCATTCTGGTCCACGCCACGGCGCCACTCCGCGAGGCGGCGCGGCTCTTGGACCAGCATCGCGTGCACGGCCTGCCGGTGGTGGACGAGTCGGGCGCGCTGGTCGGAGTCGTCAGCCAGACCGACATGCTCCGCGCGCGGACGACCGAGTACCTGTGGTCGTCCTGGCGGGGTCTCCAGGTCCGCCACCTGATGACCGCGCCACCGGTGACGGTGCCGATCGACGCCAGCCTGCAGTTCGCCGCGGACCGCATGGAGGCCTACCAGGTCCATCGGCTCGTGGTGGTCGGGCCCGACACCACGACCCCGATCGGCATCGTCTCGACCAGCGACCTCGTTCGGGCCATGCTCCAGGAGCCATCCTCATGAGCCCGCAGCCAGCCCGGCGCGCCACCGCCCTCGAACCGCCGCCCGCCGAGCCGCCGGTGCGGATCGCGGCCGCCTCCGGGCCGGTTGGCGGGGATGCGAACCCGCTGATCAAGGTCGAATCCGAGCAGAAGGAGCATCACGAGGCTCGCCTCGCGGCGACCGCCGCGCCGGTGTTCGACGTCCACGCCTACGTCGACGATTTCAACACGACGGTGGTGGGCGCGTATGCGACCGGGCGTGGCGACGTCGAGCTGCCGGCCGACGCCGGAGTCGCCCGGAGCGTCGTCCCGCCCGGCACCGCCGCCACGCGCGACTTCTCCGGTCTGGCGCCGCGCATCCCGGAGCTGACTGCCGCGGCCTGCGTGGGTTGCATGAGCTGTGTCAACGCGTGTCCGGACACCGCCATCCTGGCGGTCGCCCAGCCCGAATCCGTGCTCGGTCCGGCCATCACCGCGTTCGCCGCCGGGGAGGCGGACCCGACTGTGGCGGCCGAGTCGGCACGGAGCCACTTCGTGCGGACGACCAAGTACGCCGAGGTGCCCGAGCGAAAGGGTCACGAGCCGGCCGAGTTCGGGATCTTCGTCAACCCGGTTCACTGCAAGGGCTGCGGCGAGTGCGTCGAGGTCTGCCACGCCCTGGGATACGACGCGCTCCGGATGGTTGAGAAGCGGCCCGTCGGCGAGGCCGAGGCGGCGGCGGCCGATGACATCCTTGCGCGTCTCGACCGCGACTTCCGCTTCTTCCGGTCGCTCCCGGTGACCCCCGAGCCGTACCGCAACGAGAAGGCCCTCGCCGACCTCATGCTGGGGGAGCACGCCCATGGCTACGTCGGTGGCGCCGGCTCCTGCTCGGGCTGTGGCGAGGCCACCGCCCTGCGGATGCTGCTGGCCGCGACGCGCCAGGTCCACGGTCCCGAGAGCGTAGGCATCGTGGCGGCCACCGGCTGCAACACGGTGTTCGGCTCCACGTACCCGTACAACCCGTTCCTGGTGCCGTGGACGAACTCGCTGTTCGAGAATGCACCGGCGGTGGCGCTCGGTATCCGGGCCCGCTGGGACCAGGCCGGCCACGCCGACCGGCGGCTCTGGGTGATCGGCGGCGACGGGGCCATGTACGACATCGGCTTCCAGGCCTTGAGCCGGATGGTGGCCTCCGGCGCGGACGTGAAGGTCATGGTCCTCGACACCCAGGTCTACTCGAACACCGGCGGGCAGGCGTCAACCGCATCGTTCGGCGGGCAGGTCACCAAGCTCAGCGCGTTCGGGAAGGCGCTCCACGGGCGGCCCGAGCGGCGCAAGGAGCTGGGTCGGATCCTCGTCGCCCACGGAGAGGTCTACGTGGCCCAGACCACCCCGGCCCACATCAACCACTTCTACCGCGCCGTCATGGAGGCCAACGCCTTTCCGGGTCCGGCCGTCGTCATCGTGTACACCTCCTGCATGCCGGAGCATGGGGTCGCCGACGACGCCGCCAACCGCCAGGCCAAGCTGGCGGTCGAAACGCGGGCGTTCCCGCTGTTCACTCATGACCCCGGGCGTGGGGCGTCGCTCGCCGAGCGGCTGAGCCTCCAGGGCAACCCGGCCCCCAAGGACGACTGGGCGCGCCTTCCGGACGGCACGCTCCTGGACTTCTGCACCTTCGCCCGGAGCGAGGGACGCTTCGCCCCGCACTTCGCCGCCGACGGCGCGGCCAGCCCCGAGATCCTGGCCACCCAGGACGACCGGCTCGCCAATTGGCGCCTGCTCCAGGAGTTGGCGGGCCTGGAGCCCGGCGCCGACGGAAGGCCCGCAACCGCCGGCTCGCCGGCGCCCGCCGAGGCGGGCTAGACCGCGGCGGCCTACCCAGCCGCGGCCGGGACCGGAAGGGGAGCGTACTCGGGCAGCCAGATCGCGCGGTCGACGGCGGGCTCGATCTCCTCGTCGTGGAAGTTCCTTCCGAAGCCGGAGTCTCGTGCCTCGCGGACCACCGCCAGGGCCACCAGCCGGGCCACGCGAGGCAGGTCGTGGATGGCCGGGTACAGGGCGCCCGCCGCGAGGCGCTCGGCACTCACCGTCCCGGCCAGCGTGCGGGCGGCGGTGACCAGCATGTCGTCGGTGATCTCGCGGGCTTCGGCCACCATCGCCCCCAGGCCCAGGCCGGGAAACACGAACGCGTTGTTGGCCTGGCCGATCGGCCTGTCCTGGCCGTCGAC
Source organism: Candidatus Limnocylindria bacterium (assembly GCA_036556745.1). GTDB lineage: Bacteria > Chloroflexota > Limnocylindria > QHBO01 > QHBO01 > DASTEQ01. The sequence goes on from DATBIW010000065.1 coordinate 7,866, forward strand.
CGGGGCCGGCGGGAACGGGCTCCCGGTCGCCATCAGGGCCCGCCCGCCCGTCCACTCGAGGACGTCGGCCGGGACCGCCTCGCAGGCCGAGGTCGGGTTGGACAGGGCCAGGACGACGGGGCGATCGGTGGTGTCCGCCAGTGCCCGAATGGTCGCCTCGTCGAACCGGCCACCCACCCCGGTCGTGCCGACCAGGACGGTGGGCCGCCAGGCCGAGATGACCTCATCCAGCCGGACATCGGGTCCGGTCGCCAGGCAGGAGGTCGGCAGCGTGCCGGCCGCCGCGGCGAACGGCGCCTTTTCCGGGGTCAGCTGGCGACCGTCGTGAAGGACACCTTCATGGTCGACGAGAAGCATGGCCGTGCCGGCGGCGCCGGTTGCATGACGGATCAGCCCGGCGATGCCGAGGCCAGCGGCGCCCGCGCCGACGAGCAGGATGCGCTGCGCCGCGAGTGGCACGCCCAGCAACCGCTCGGCCGCCAGCAGGCCACCCAGCGCCACCGCACCGGTGCCCTGGATGTCGTCGTTGAAGCTCGCCAGCCGATGCCGGTAGCGGGCGAGCAGGGTGATCGCGTTGGCCCCTTTGAAGTCCTCCCACTGGAGCACCGCGCGCGGGAAAACCGAGGCGAGGGCTTCGACGAAGACCTCCACGAGCTCGGCATACGCGGCACCGCGCAGGCGGGGCGACGCGTGTCCCAGGTACAGCGGGTCAGCGAGGAGGGCGGCGTTGTCGGTCCCGACATCCAGCGACACCGGGAGAATGGCCATCGGGTGGACCCCGGCCGCGGCCGTGTAGATCGCCAGCTTGCCAACCGGGATCGCCATCCCTCCGGCCCCCTGGTCGCCCAGGCCCAGGATCCGCTCGTTGTCGGTGACGACGACCAGCCGGACATCGTCGGTCGGGGCGCCGTCGCGGAGCAGCTGCGCGAAGCGCGGCGCGTCGGGTGGCGTCAGCCACACCCCCCGGGGCCGGCGCAGGATGTGGCTGAACTCCTGGCAGGCGCGTCCCACCACCGGGGTGTAGACCACCGGAAGCAGCTCCTCGAGGTGATCGCGCAGGAGCCGATGGAAGAGAGTCTCGTTCCGGTCCTGGAGGGCCGCCAGCCCGATGTAGCGCTCCAGGTCATCCGACTTGCGCCGGACATGCTCGAGCTCGAGATGGACCTGCTGGTCGATCGTCAGCACATGCGGCGGCAGCAGCCCCCGCAGCCCGTAGATCTCGCGCTCGTCTGCGGAGAATGCGGCGTCCTTGTTGAGATACCGGTTGGCGAGCAGCGCATGCCCTCGTGGACCGGGGGCCGCTCCGTCCGCCGGCTGTGGCGCTGGGTACAGGGTCAGCGTGTCCACGCCCGTGTGAGCTCGGCCCCCCAGGCCCGTGCCCGATCGAGCTCACCCTCCTTGAGTGGTCCGTAGGCACCCTCGACGAGGAAGCGCTCGCCCTTGGCAAGGCGCGGGTAGCCGGCGCGCTTCAGCCGTCGCTCGATGTCCCCGATGGCGCCCCGCGGCGACCACCAGATCCGGGTCTCGAACGCCGCGGACCGTCCCTGGCCGGCCGGGAGCCCCTCGAGCCAGCTCCGAAGCAGGGGATGCGAGACGTCCGGCGGCCGGGGGGCCTTGGCGTCGCCCTCGATCTGGGTCTTCATCCACTCGGTGGAGAGCCGGAAGGCGATGACCGGAGCGCCGGCGACGATCAGCTCCACGCCGCGCACCGCCGACCTGCCGGCCTCGTCGGTGTTCAGCGCCCGAGCGCCTGGTCCGAGGCCCTCGGCAATGGCCCGGGCCACCGCTTCGGTGTTTCCCCAGTGGGACTCGTACACCACGATCGCATTCATGCCCGGACCGTAGCCCCACGCCCATGCCGTGGTTAGGGCCAGATGGCCCCTCGCGAGCGGCCGATCGCCCCGGGAGAATCGGAGTCCTTCCCTATACTGGCCGCCCGCGGCCATCGGTCCGCCTTCGGCGGCTCGCGCAACGCGCCGCGCACCATCCGGAGCGGCGGTGAGCCAGCAGTACCCCTACAACAGTCACCTGACCCGGTGGGACGTCGTCACCGACGGCCTGGTCATCTGCGCCGTCTCGAAGGACGAGGACCCGTTCCCGTTCGTGCCCGGCCAGTACGCCACCCTCGGGCTCGACGGGCCGAGCGGCAAGACGGTCCTCCGACCGATGTCGATCTCCTCGCCCCCTACCGACCTGTCCGAGTACGAGTTCTTCATCCGCCATGTCGGGGAGGGCGAGTTCACGCCGCTCCTCTGGGACCTGCGCCTCGGCGACCCGCTGTTCATCAAGGGCGCCAAGGGCAAGTTCCTCCTCCAGGACGACGGGAAGGCCTGCCTGTTCATCGCCTCCGGGACCGGTCTCGCGCCGTACATGAGCATGATCGAGACCCTGCTGGCCACCGGGGAGTCGCGCGAGATCCACCTCCTTCACGGGGTCAGCCACGAGCGCGACCTCGCCTGGCGGGAATGGCTGACCGAGATCGAGCGCGACGGGAAGCTGCCCCTCCACTACGCGGGCACCATCTCGCGCCCCGCGGAGAACCCCGACTGGACGGGACTGACCGGCCGGGTCGAGAGCGTGGTGGGGGCCGAGATGGATCGCCGCGGACTCACCCCCGAGAACACGACGATCTACCTGTGCGGCAACCCGGACATGATCGCCGCCGTCGACGAGATCGCGTTGGCCCGCGGCTACCCGCCCGAGCAGATCCGTAAGGAGCTGTACTGGCCCAAGGCCCGCCCGCACGGCCCGCCGGCCGCCGGAGCGTCTCCCGCGCCAGACCCGGATCCGTGACCGATCGGTTCTACCTGACCACCGCGATCTTCTATCCCAGCCCCGGACCGGCCCTCCACTCGCTGTTCGAAGCCATCGGGGCCGATGTCCTGGTCCGCTACCACCGGCTGTCCGGCCGGGACGTCCGCTTCCTGACGGGCATGGATGAGCACTCGGCGAACGTCGAGCGCCTGGCGGCCGAGCGCCAGACCGATCCGCGGGCGCTCGTCGACGAATGGGCCGCGAGCTGGCAGGCCGGGTTCGATCGGTTCGGCATCAGCTACGACCGGTTCATCCGCACCACCGATCCGGACCACCGTGAGGCCTCGATCGAGATGGTCCGCCGCGCCCAGGCGGCGGGTGACATCTACCAGGGCGTCTACGCCGGGTGGTATTGCACCGGCGACAACGAGTTCAAGACCGATACCCAGATCGTCGATGGACGATGCCCGGAGCACCCGACCCTCGAGCTGCAATGGCTGGAAGAGGAGAACTGGTTCTTCCGGTTGAGCGCCTACCAGGAGAAGCTCGAGGAGCTGTACCGGACCAACCCGGAGTTCTGCGAGCCGGAGCCGTTCCGCAACGAGGTCCTCGGCTGGCTCGCCGACGGCCTCCAGGACTTCTCGGTGAGCCGATCCGGAACCGGGTGGGGGATCCCGTTCCCCGGCGACGACAGCCACCGGATCTACGTCTGGTTCGACGCCCTGACGAACTACGTGACCGGCGCCGGGTTCCCCGGCGACGAGGCGGCGTTCGCCCGCTGGTGGCCCGCCGACGTCCACGTCATCGGGAAGAACATCACCCGCTTCCACTGCCTGTATTGGCCGGCCATGCTCATGAGCGCCGGGCTGCCCCTGCCGCGGAAGGTCTTCGCCCACGGCTTCATGCTGATGAAGGGCGAGAAGATGTCGAAGACCCGCGGCAACGTGCTCGATCCCGACCAGGCCCTCGCCACCTTCGGCGTCGACGGCGTGCGGTACCTCGTCCTCCGCGAGATCCCGTTCGACCGCGATGGCGACGTCAGCGCCGACGGCATGATTCGCCGCTACAACGCCGACCTGGCGAACGACCTGGGCAACCTGGTCAACCGGACGGTCTCGATGGCCGGCCGCTATCTCGACGGCACGCTGCCCGACCTGGCTGGCCCGGACCAGGCCGAAGCCGACGCCGACCTCCGGTCGGTCGCCGAAACGGCCGTGGCCGACTACCGCGCGGCCGTCGAGCAGCTGCACTTCGACGAGGCGCTGCTCGCCCTGTCCTCGCTGACCCGGGCGGCGAACGGCTATGCCGAGTCTCAGGCTCCGTGGGCGCTCCACAAGTCGGGGAACGTGGCCCGCACCGGGGCCGTCCTGGCGACGATGGGCGAGGCGTGCCGGATCCTCGGCCACCTGCTCGCCCCGTTCTGCCCCGAGGCGTCCGCCGCGCTGCTGGCCCAGGTCGGGCGGCCGCCGGCCTACGACCTGCGGGGGAGTGGCGGCCCGGGGCTCGACGCCCTGCTGGCCTGGGGCGCCGAGGCGGGGGAGCGACGCACCGGGACGCCGGCGCCCCTCTTCCCGCGGATCGAGGACGAGGCCTGACCCGCCTGGTCGTTCCGGAGCGCCTGCCGGGGATCGTCGACGCCCACGCTCATCTCCAGCACGAGGTCTTCGCCTACGACCTCGACGCCGTTCTGGACCGCGCCCGGGACGCCGGCGTCGCCCGGATCCTGGTCCCCGGCTGGGACCGCGCCTCGTCCGAGGCCGCGCTCGAGCTCGCCGCCGCCCATCCGGACCTCCTGGACGCGGCCGTCGGGATCCATCCGCACGACGTGGCTGCGGCCGGCGAGGCGGACTGGGCGGCCATCGAGACGATGGCCGCCGGCCCCGGTGCCCGCGCGGTCGGGGAGATCGGGCTCGACTTCTTCCGGAACCTCTCCCCGCCGGGCGTCCAGCGGGACGCGCTGGCCCGTCAGCTGGACCTCGCCGCCCGCGTCGGGAAGCCGGTCGTCGTCCACGACCGCGAGGCCCACGCCGAGGTGACCGCCGTGCTGGTCGCCCACGCGGCCCGGCGGGGCGGCGCCGGCCTGCCGGGGATCCTCCACGCGTTCTCGGGGGACGAGGCCATGGCCACCGCGCTCGTCGGCGCGGGTTACCTCATCTCGTTCGCGCACCCGGTGAGCTACGCCAAGAACCTCGGCCCGCGTGCCGCCGCGGCCGCCATCCCGGCGACGAGCCTCCTGGTCGAGACCGACTCCCCGTACCTCGGTCCCGCCTCCGACCAGCGGAACGAGCCCACCACCACGCTCCGGACGGCCGCGGTGCTGGCCCGGCTCCGCGACGACCCGATCGAGTCAATCGCCACCGTCGTCGGCGCGGCATATCGCCGCCTATTCCCCGGATGGATGTAACTACCAAGATCTGTCCACCAGGACGTGGCGAGGGGTCGATGGCGGGCGACGTGCGCCGCGGGTGAGCGTGTATCGGCGCAGCGGACGACTCGAATCATGCCGCCGGGGCGCCTGCGCAGGGCTCGCCGCCTGAAAAGTCGCAGATACCTCCACTGGGGGAATACCGCGACGGCCGGCGCAGCGCCACGGGCCGGCTCCGCGCTCCAGGAACGGTTTCGTCTTGACACTCCGCGTGCGGCCCTGATATCTTGCGTTAGCACTCTCGCTGGTTGAGTGCCAGAACCCCCAACGGGGAAACGGATCGTATCGGTCCATCCGGCTTTCCCAGCGCCAGTGCATCAAATGCCAATCCGGTCTCGGTGCCGCCCCGGCATCGGTCCGCAGACGCGTCAGTGAAACATCTGGAGGGACCCCGCTTCCATGACCACGTCGGTCGACGCCACGGCGACCCAGCTGAAGCCCCTCGGGGATCGCCTGGTCGTCAAGCCCACCCCCCGCGAGGAGATGACCAAGAGCGGCATCGTCCTGCCCGACACCGCCAAGGAGCGCCCCCAGGAGGGGACCGTCCTGGCCGTCGGCCCGGGCCGCACGCTCGATGACGGCAGCCGGGAGCCCATGGAGCTCACGGTCGGCCAGAAGGTGCTCTTCCAGAAGTACGCGGGCACCGAGTTCAAGCTCGACGAGGACGAGCTCCTGATCCTGTCCCAGAAGGACATCCTCGCCGTCATCGAATAGCCGATCTCGGCTTCACGGAGGAAGAACCCACCACCATGCCAAAGCAGCTCCAGTTCAACGAGGAGGCGCGGCGCTCCCTGAAGCGCGGCATCGACAAGATGTCGGACGCGGTCAAGGTGACGCTCGGCCCCAAGGGGCGCTACGCCGTCCTCGACAAGAAGTTCGGCGCGCCGACCATCACGAATGACGGCGTGACCATCGCCCGCGACATCGAGCTCGAGGACCCGTACGAGAACATGGGTGCCCAGCTGCTCGAGGAGGTCGCGACCAAGACCAACGACATCGCCGGTGACGGCACCACGACCTCGATCGTGCTGGCCCAGGCCATCATCACCGAGGGGATGAAGAACGTCACCGCCGGCGCGAACCCGATGGGCATCAAGCACGGGATCGAGAAGGGCGTCGCGACCATCGTCGACGAGATCCAGCGGCTCTCAAAGCCGGTGGCCACTCCCGAGGACACCGCGCACATTGCCTCGATCAGCGCCCGCGACTCGGAGATCGGCCAGCTCATCAGCGAAGTGATGGGCAAGGTCGGCAAGGACGGCGTCGTCACGGTCGAGGAGTCCCAGGGCCTGAAGACCGAGGTCGAGTACGTCGACGGGATGCAGCTCGACCGCGGCTACATCAGCCTGTACATGGCGACCAGCACCGATGGCGGCAAGCTCGAGGCCAACCTCGACAACCCGTACATCCTGGTGACCGACAAGAAGATCAGCTCGGTGGGGGACATGCTGCCCGCGCTCGAGAAGGTCGTCTCCGTCGGCCGCCCCCTCCTGATCATCGCCGAGGACGTCGATGGGGAGGCGCTCGCCACCCTGATCGTCAACAAGCTCAAGGGCACGATCAACGCCCTGGCCGTCAAGGCTCCGGGCTTCGGCGACCGCCGCAAGGCCATGCTCGAAGACATCGCGACCCTGACCGGGGCGCGGGTGATCTCCGAGGAGGTCGGCCGCAAGCTCGACAGCGTCCAGCTCGAGGACCTCGGCCAGGCCCGCCGGATCACCGCCAACAAGGACACGACGACGATCGTGGACGGCAAGGGCGATGAGGCCGCGATCAAGGCCCGGATGAGCCAGATCAAGCTCCAGATCGAGGACACGACCTCGGACTTCGACCGCGAGAAGCTCCAGGAGCGCCTCGCCAAGCTGTCCGGTGGCGTGGCGGTGCTCAAGGTGGGCGCCGCGACCGAGGTCGAGCTCAAGGAGAAGAAGCACCGGATCGAGGACGCCCTGTCCGCCGCCCGCGCCGGTGTCGAGGAGGGCATGGTCGCCGGTGGCGGCTCGGTCCTCATCCACGCCTCGCCGGCCCTCGACAAGCTCGAGGTCCTCGGGGACGAGGCCGTCGGCGTCTCCATCCTGCGGCGCGCCCTGGAGGAGCCCCTCCGCCAGATCGCGGCCAACGCCGGGATGGAGGGCTCGGTTGTCGTCGAGGCGGTCCGCAAGATGAAGCCGGGCAGCGGCTACGACGCGGACAAGGGCGAGTACACCGACCTGTTCGCGGCCGGGATCATCGATCCGGCCAAGGTCACTCGCTCCGCGCTCCAGAACGCCGCCTCGGTGGCCGGGCTCCTGCTCGAGACCGAGACCATCGTGACCGACATCCCCGAGAAGGAGAAGGCCATCCCGGGTATGCCCCCGGGCGGGATGGACTACTAGGTCCGACTTCCCCAGAGCGATACGAGAGCCCCGGCCAGCAGGCCGGGGCTCTCGGGCGTTCCGGGTGTCGGGCTTTCAGCAGTGACGGACAGCAGCCCCCGAGCGTATCGTTGACATACGTCGCGCAGGCCCAGAGGCTCGTGTCGGTGGTTCCGTGATGAAAGCGCTCTTCGGCCTCCTCCTCGCGTCGGCGCTGGCTGCGTGCACCAGCAGCGGGACGCCGACCCAGTCGC
>DATBIW010000066.1:0-24517 GCA_036556745.1 Candidatus Limnocylindria bacterium
CCAGCGCATCCTCCGCGACTACCACCGGGCCGAGGACGCCACCCAGCAGACCCTGGTCCAGATCTGGCGCAAGCTCCCGAAGCTGGCCGACCCCGACAAATTCGAGGGCTGGTCGTATCGGATCCTCGTGAACACCTGCTACGCCGAGGCCCGGAAGAGCCGACGCCATCCGGACGACCTCCGCCTGCTCGACACCGATCGCGCCTCGGCCGACAGCGCCCTGAGCGTCGCCGACCGCGACATGCTCGAGCGGGCCTTCGAGCGGCTGTCGCCCGAGCAGCGCGCGGTCCTCGTCCTCCAGTACTACCTCGACCTGGGGCACCCCCAGATCGCCGAGATCCTTGGCGTGCCGCTCGGAACCGTGAAGTCGCGGTCGTCGGCTGCCCGCCAGGCCCTGCGCGCCGCGCTCGAGGCCGATGCCCGGCCGGGCGAAGGACGGTGGTCGGCATGACCGAACGCGGAACCCCGATGCCCGAGCACGAGCTCGACCGCCTCCTGGGCGCCTGGCTGGGCGAGGGTGCGACCGGGACCCCGGACCGCATCGCCGAGAACGCGATGCTCGAGATCGCGACCGTCCCGCAGGAGCGCGGGATGCTGCGCACGATCCAGACCTCGTTCGAAGGGGCGCCGCTGGCCTGGGCGGCCGTCTTCCTGGCCATGGCCATCGGCCTCGGCGTCCTCCTCGGTCCGCGGCTCGTCGGCGAGCCCACGCCAAGCCCGAGCGAGACGCCAGCACCGTCTGAGAGCCTCAGCCCGAGCCCGAGCCAGTCGGTGGATCCGAACAGCCACCAATCGGTGACGCCCGTTGGGACGATCGAGTGGACCCGCGTCGAGTCCGACAGCCGCATTTTCGTGGCGGGCGAGGGCGAAGGGCAGGTCATCGGCGAGGAGGTGGATGAGGAGTTCAATCTCATCGCCTGGTGGGTGACCGAGGACGGGGTCACGTGGACGCCCGCACCACCAGGAATCGAGGAGTTCTGGCCATCGGCCATCCACGCCGGCGACGAAGCCATCGCGGTGAGGTCGCCGGATGGGTGCGGCACCATGGGCTTCCAGACGCGGGCAGAGAAGGTGAGGTTCTGCGAGGACAACCCGGGGGATGGCGCGGTCTTTCGCTTCGATGGGAGCGACTGGGTCGAGGCGGCGATTCCCGCTCAGCATCCGCCGCAGGTGGAGGGCGTGACAACGTCGGCCCGGTCGCTCATCTTCGCGTCGGCCCTGAGCGGAGACGACTGGCTGGTGCCGTCCGTCCATTTCCTCCAAGTGAGGTGGCAGGACGTATACGGATCCTTCCCGTTTGACTCGGGCTTCACTGGACTTCCGGCCGAGTCGGGCCCGTGGCCGATGTGGAACGATCCGAACCAGGTCACCGACATGTGGCAGCCTGGCCACGAAACCCTGTTGGCGACGCTGACTCCCACCTTGGCTGGTGGCGAGATCCAGTTCCACGACTCCGACACCGGGGCGCTGGAAAACTCCGTCTCGTCCAGCCTGCCGGGCTGGACGCCGGAGGCACTCCTGGAGGGATACCGTGGGTGGGGCCTCGAGGAGGTCACCCTCCTGGCAAGTCGCGATGGGGTCGTGTCGGAAGTCCGGGCGCCGTGGGCGTCAGGGGAAGAGTGGTACGACGCTGGCAACAACACGACCGCACTCGGCCGCTACTTCATCGCCTCTTCCGCCGTACGCTCGGATGGCACCATTGAAGCGGTGCACCTGTGGGAGTCGGTGGACGGGGTCACGTGGGCGGCAGTACCGGTTCCTCCATGGGGCGAGGCGCCCGACTGGGTCGAGACGGCCGGATCGGCGACGCAACTGATCGTCACCGCCCACACGCCGGATTCGGTCTGGGTCACGACTGATGCCCGGACCTGGACCGAGGTCGAAATTGATCCGCTCCTGGCGGGCACCCCGACGTCGACCGACTTCGGATGGCTCATGAACGCGTTCGACGCGGCTGCTATCTCCGGCGACGGCGTGACCTGGGAGGGCATCGATCTGCCGGAGCTCCCGGGCGAGCCGAGCGTCAGCTACCTGAACGGCCTGTTCTTCTACGGGCCCGAGGTCGCCGGCAACGGGCGTTGGCAGTACTGGGTGGGCACCCTGGGGGACTGACGCCAGCCGGGCGAGGCTGGGACGAGGTCCTGGCGAGCTGCCGCTTCACCGACTGACCGAAAACGAGTTCCGCAAAGTTCGAACCGAATCATCCGCCCGGGCATCGATCTCTTCATGAAGGAGTCCAGCGGATTTCGCTTCAAGGTCCTCGGCGGCGTGATCCTCATCGGTGTCGTTCTGATCGCCATGGCGTTGGCGTGGCCGGGTGGCGAATCACCCACGGCCGTCGTGTCTCCGCCGGGATCGGCGAGCGCGCCAGTGCTGGCGTCCCCTTCGGTCGACGCCGCCCAGGAACCATCGCTAGCTCAACCGGCTGGTGGAGCCGACCTCGAGACCGTCACCTACGCGGACCCCGGCTTTGCGGTGGACGTGCCCTCAAGGTGGACATCGGCCCTAGGGGTTGAAGGGGTCGTCCATTTGTGGGGCCCGGCCGGGCAGATCCTGGTCCTGGCGGGCGCAGCGGATGGGAGCATCCGACCATGCGCGGTCTTACTACACCTTCCGTGCGACGAGGACTCCATCACGTGGGAGGCGGTCCCGCAGTATCCGGATGACCTGGCAACGATGCGGTTGGCCGAGCTCGTCGCTGGCGTCCTGCGCCGCGACCTCACCACGGGCACAGCCGTGATGGCCGACGTGATTTCGAGGCCCCGCGACCTGGGCGGAGTCCCCGCCGTGTCCGTTCGCCTGCGATGCCAGTCGTGCTGGGCTCCAGGTATCGACTGGCGATACGTCGTGGCCGTCAACGGCCGCCAGCCGTGGATCATCGGACTGCTCCCGTCGGGCTCAGCGCCTGCCGCCCTCCGTCCGATCCTCGAGTCATTCCGCTTCGTTGACGAACCGACCCGGTCCGCCGATCCGAGTGCATTTGTCGAGCCGAGCGGCGTCTACCGGGTGGACCTGCCGCGTGGCTGGCGGGCCGGTGACGAATTCTTCCCCGGTGCGGTCACGTTCTTCGGGCCCGACGTCGGCGGCGAAATCGTCATGGCGGTGATCTTCCTGGGCAACCCGGACGGGTCGATCAGGCTGTGCCAGTTCGGGCCATGCCAGACGGTGACCGTCCACACGCTCGACGAGCTCCGGGCGGCCGTCCAGGTCACCAACCCGGCGGGCTACGGCAATGCTCTCGGGCCGTCGGCCACGGCGTTCACCAGGGCCGCCGCAGCCGTCGTCCGACCAACAACGTTGGGTGGCGAGCCCGCCGAGAAGAAGCGGGCCAACACCTCACGCGGATGGCTCCTCGGCCCCGAGATGTACGACTGGGTCTACGCCATCCACGACGGACGCCCGGTCGCCATCCGCCTGGACCATTGGCCGCGCGGCGGGGATTCCGGCCGAACCGAGTTTGTCGAGAGCTTCGAGTTCCTGGACGGGACCGCCGGGACCCAGACCATCGGATTCACGGACGCCGGCTTTACGGTTGACGTCCCGGCCGGGTGAGTCGTGCCGCTCTGGACCCGGTCGGCCTTCTCGAGCGGGCAGGTCGGCGGAGCCGAAGGCTACCTGCGCGTGCGCGTGTCGCACGACGGCCAGCGCGCTTCGCCGACTAGGCCGGGACCGAGTCGTCCTCGAAGAGGCGGTCGATCTGGGCCGGCCAGTTCTCCTGGACGACCCGCAGCTTGGTCTTCAGGGTGGGCGTCAGCTCCCCGTTCTCCTCGGAGAGGGCCCGCGGCAGGAGCGCGATCCGCCGCGGCCGCTCGAAGACGGCAAAGTCGTCGAGCAGATCCCGGACGTCGCCCTCGATGAGCTGGCGGACCGCCCGCTCCTCGACCATCTGCTCGGGCGGCATCCCGCCCAGGCCGTTGGCCTCGGCCCACGGCAGGAGCTCGTCGAAGTTCGGGGCGATCAGCGCCCCGGTGTACGGGTGCCGGTCGCCGAGGATCACCGCCTGGGCGATGTACTTGGATGCGGACAGGGCCGCCTCCATGGGTCCAGGCGAGACGTTCTTGCCGTTGGCCAGGACGATGATGTTCTTCAGCCGGTCGGTGATCTTGATCCGGCCGATGGGGTCCAGCTCCCCGATATCCCCGGTGTGGAACCAGCCGTCGGGGTCAATCGCCTTGGCCGTCTCCTCGGGCTGGTTCAGGTAGCCGAGCATGATCTGCGGGCCGCGGACCTGGATCTCACCGGTCTCCGGGTCGATCCGGACCTCGGTCGCCGGCGCGGGCCGGCCGACCGTCCCGAACACGAAGTCGCCGGGCCGGTTGATGCTGACGAGCGGGCTCGTCTCGGAGAGGCCGTACCCCTCGAGGATGAGGATCCCGAGCGCATAGAAGAACTCCCCCACCTCCCGGGACAGCGGCGCCGAGCCGGAGACGAAGTACCGGACCCGCCCGCCGGTCCGGGCCTTGACCTTGTGGTAGACGAGCCGATCGGCGATGGCATGCTGGAGCTTCAGGCCGATGCCGTCGCCGCGGCCGGCGACGTGGTTCTCGTACCGCTTCCGCCCGACCCCGATCCCCCAGTGGAAGATCCGCTGCCGGAGCTTGGGCGACGCTTCCACCGAGGCCAGGACCCGGCCGTACACCCGCTCGTAAAAGCGCGGCACGGCGGCCATGACGGTGGGCTTGACCTCGACCATGTTGTCGGCCAGCCGTTCGATGAGCGGCTCGGCGTACACCACCGTCGAGCCGTGGGCCAGCGGGATGATCTCGCCGGTCAGCCGCTCGAAGATGTGTGACAGCGGCAGCCACGAGAGGAAGACGTCCTCCTCGTAGAAATCGACGATCTGGACCGCGGCCTCGTAGTTGTAGAGCAGGTTCCCGTGCCGAATCATCGCCCCCTTGGGGTGGGCGGTCGTCCCCGAAGTGTGGATGACGGTGGCCAGGTGCTCGCGGTCGATCGCCCGCCACCGGGCCTCCCAGGCATCGCGCTGCGCGCCGTCCGGTGCCAGCGCCGCGACCTCCTCGAGGGTCAGGGTGCCGGCCGGGAACTTGCCGGAGGTGTCGATGGTCACGACGTGGCGCACGCTCGGGCACTCGGCCCGGACCGACTCGATCTTGTTCGCCAGCTGGGCGTTCTCGACGAACACCACGACCGCGCCGGTGTTGTTGATGATGAACGCCGCCTGACCCGCCTCGGTCTGCGGGTAGATCGGGCACGAGACCGCCCCGAGCGCCCAGGCCGCGATGTCGGCGACCAGCCACTCGGGCCGCGTCCGGGACATGATGCAGATCGAGTCGCCGTCCTTGATGCCCAGCGCCTCGAGGCCGAGCGAGGTCCGCGCCACCCAGTCCCAGAACTCGCCGTAGGACCGGCTCGTCCACTCACCGCCCTGGTCCTTGGGCAGCTTCCAGCGCAGGGCCTCCTTGTCGGGGATCCGCTCGACCGAGCGGTGGATGAGCTCGACGACGTTCCGGGCCTTCTCCGACTCCGGCATGAGGAGCGGCTCGACCTCGTTCCACATCTTCTTGCCGGGGGCGGGGGTGACCGCGGGTCCGGCCTCGGCCGACGGCGCTGGGGCTGTCGTGGTCATCGGTCCAACCTCTCCTCGGGTGGGCTTCAGGCGATCTTATTGCCCTGATCGTCGTACGCATAGAACCCGCGCCCGGTCTTCCGCCCCAGGTGGCCGGCCGCGACCATCTGGCGGAGGAGGGGCGCGGCGCGGAACTTCGGGTCGCCGAACCCGCGGTGGAGGACGTCCATGACGTTGAGCATCACGTCGTTGCCGACGAAGTCGCTCAGCTCGAGCGGGCCCATGGGGTGGTTCAGGCCCAGCCGAGCGCCGGTGTCGATCTCCTCGGCGGTCCCGGTGCCCTCCATGAGGGCGAAGATCGCCTCGTTGATGAACGGGCCGAGCATCCGGTTCACGAGGAAGCCGGGGTAGTCCTTCGAGGTGATCACCGTCTTGCCGAGCTCGTCGGCGAAGGCGCGACAGGCCTGCTCGGTGGCGTCGGATGTCTCGAGCCCCCGGATGATCTCGATGAGCCCCATGACCGGCACCGGCGAGAAGAAGTGGAGGCCGATGAACCGGTCGGGCCGATCGGTCGCGGTCGCCAGCGAGGTGATGCTGATCGAGGAGGTGTTGGTCGCGAAGAGCGCGCCGGCATCGGCCGCATCGGTCACTGCCGCCCAGGTCTCGCGCTTCAGGCCCTCGTCCTCGAAGACCGCCTCGATGACCAGGTCGTGGCCGGCCACCGCATCGACACCGACCGTGGTCGCGATCCGCTCCACCAGGGCGTCCGCGTCCGCCTGCTCGAGCTTCCCCTTGGCGACCTGCCGGGCGAGGTTGCCCGCGACCCGGTCGCGACCCTTGACCGCGAGGTCCTCGGTCCGATCGGCCAGGGTGACGGCCTTGCCGGCGGCCGCGCTGACCTGGGCGATGCCATGCCCCATCAGGCCGGCGCCGAGGACGTAGACGCGGTCGAGGCTCATGGGTCCGGGCAGGGTATCAGCCGAGCAGGCGCTCGGCGGCAGCGAACGGGTCCTCGTTCCGGTTCGCGACGGCGGCGACCGCCGCATCCCAGTTGGCCGATCCGGCGGCGCGGGCCTGGGCCCGGGCGGCGACCGCGCGGCGGAGGAGCTGCTCGGCCCGTCGGCGCACCTGGGCGTCGGTCCGCCCCTCGCGGTGGGCGTCGATCGCCTCCCGGAGCGCGGCCACGCCCGCGCCGCTGGTGGCAGTCGTCATCAGGACCGGTGGGACGGGGCGGGTAACCCGACCGCCGGCCGTGGAGAGCATGGCCTTCAGCTGGCGCGCGGCGCGGTCGGCACCGGGCCGATCGCCCTTGTTCACGACGATGACGTCGGCGATCTCGAGCAGGCCGGCCTTGATGGCCTGCACCTCGTCCCCCATCTCCGGCACCTCGACCACGACCGTCGTCTCGGCGAGGGTCGCGATCTCGACCTCTGACTGCCCGGCGCCGACCGTCTCGATGACCACCGGGTCGTAGCCCGCAGCGTCGAGCGCGGCCGCGGTCAGCCAGGTCGCGGCGGCCAGGCCGCCGAGCGCGCCGCGCGAGGCCATGGAACGGACGAAGACCCCCGGGTCGCCGGCGTGGTCCATCATCCGGATCCGGTCGCCCATGATCGCGCCCCCGGTCAGCGGGGAGCTGGGATCGACCGCGATGACCCCCACCCGTCGGTCCTCCTCCCGCCAGGCGCGGACCAGGGCGTTGACGAGGGTCGACTTGCCGCTCCCCGGCGGGCCAGTGATGCCCACCAGGTGGGCGTCGTGGCTGGCGGCGAACAACGGTCCCAGCGCGTCCGGGGCGAAGGCCCCGTCCTCGAGCTCGGTCAGCAGCCGCGCCAGCGCAGGCCGGTCGCCGGCCTGGACGTCCCGCAGCCGCTCCGCCAGCTCAGGCACGCCGGCGGGCGTGCTCCCGGAAGTAGGTCGCGACCTGGCCGATGGTCGTCCCGGGGCCGAAGACCTCGGCCACCCCCGCGGCTTTCAGCTTCGCGACGTCGGCGTCGGGAATGATCCCGCCGGCCGCCACCAGGACGTCGTCGAGCCCCTTTGCGCGGACCAGCTCGACGATCCGCGGCAGCAGGGTCATGTGGGCACCGGACAGGATCGACAGGCCCACGACGTCGACGTCCTCCTGCTCGGCGGCGTCGGCGACCATCTCCGGCGTCTGGCGGAGCCCGGTGTAGATGACCTCGAAGCCCTCGTCCCGGAGCCCGCGCGCGAGAACCTTGGCCCCGCGGTCGTGGCCGTCGAGCCCGGGCTTGGCGAGGAGAACGCGGATCGGCCGCCCAGCGGCAGCGGATGGGTCGGCGGTCATCTGCGGCGCGATTCTAGTCCGGCCATCCGAGCGGGATGAGGGCGTCGATGGTCGCCACCATCTTGAGGTCGCGGTCGGTCAGCCCCCCGGCGGCCTTCGTCGTCAGCCGGAACGTGACCTGCCGCCAGCGGATGTCGATATCCGGGTGATGATCGGCGTCCTCCGCGACGTCGGCCACCCGGTCGACGAGGCTGATCGCGTCACGGAAGGTCGGGCATCGGATCGTGCGGACCAGCTCGGCCCCCTCGCGATGCCACGCCGGCCGCTCGGCCAGGGCGGCCTCCACCTCCGCCTCGGCCAGGAGCGGGGCGTACGGCATCGGTCAGCCCTCGAACGCCGAGCCGATGAAGGCCAGGAACTCGGAACGCGTCTTCGGATCGCGCCGGAACGTGCCGAGCATGGCGGAGGTGACCATGGTCGCTCCCGGCCGGCGCACCCCCCGCATGGCGGTGCACAGGTGGGTGGACTGGAGGACCACGCCCACGCCCTTGGGCTCGAGGCGCTCCATCAGGAAGTCGGCGATCTGCTGGGTCAGCCGCTCCTGGACCTGGAGCCGATGGGCGAACAGGTCCACCACCCGCGGGATCTTCGACAGGCCGATGACCTTGCCCCGCGGCAGGTATCCGACGTGGGCGTGGCCGAAGAACGGGACGAGGTGGTGCTCGCACAGCGAGTACAGCTCGATGTCCCGAACGACGACCATCTCGTCGTAGTCGACGTCGAACCTGGCGCCCTCGAGGATGCCCTCAGGATCGGTCCGGTAGCCCTCGGTCATCTGCTCGAGCATCCGGCGAACGCGGCCCGGCGTCTCGACCAGTCCTTGGCGATCCGGATCCTCGTCGATGCTGGCCAGGATCGTCCGCACCGCGGCCTCGAACGCCTGGTGGTCCGGCCGGTCGCTCATCGCGGTCGATGCTAGCAGCCGCCGTCGCGCATCTGGCCGATCCGGCAGGCCCGCGCTATCGTCTGCCGCCGTGAACCTGCGAGCCGCGGGGGTCGCCGCGGCGGCCATCGGGATGGGGCTGGTCGGGGCCTGGCTGTGGCCGCCCCTGGCCGTGGTGACCGTCTGGCCGCTCTTCCTCGTCGTCCCGGGCTGGACGGCGGCGGCCTGGGCGGCCCGGGATCGGGCCCGGCTCGCGTCCACCGGGCGGCTGGGTCTGGCAATCGTCCTCTCGGTGGCCGTGTCCGCCCACCTGGTCTGGTGGCTGTCCACCCTGTCGGGCGGCTATGGCCGGGGCGTCGTGTTCGTGGCCGCCGCCGTCCTCGCGCTGCCCGTCCCGTGGGCCGCGGGCCGGCTCACCGGGGAGTGGCGCCGGACCCTTGGAGACGCCTCGCGCGCCACCCTCCGCGCCGGCCGCCGCCGGCTGGCCGCGTTCGGGCTCGGTGCGTGGGCGGCGGCATGGGTCGGGCTGGTGCTGGGCTACGGCCTGTGGCAGGTCGGGCCCGACGGGGTGGCGGTCGGGGGGTCGAACTGGAGCGACCTGGGCGTCCACCTGTCGATCGCCCAGTCGGTGAACGCCGGCAACTTCCCGCCCCAGGTCCCGTTCTTTGCCGGCGAGCCGCTCGTCTATCACTGGTTCGCCGACTTCCACGCGGCGATCCTGGCCGAGGCCGCGGGCCTGTTCGCGGTCCCGGTCTTCATCGTCCAGTCCGCGGTCCTGGCCGGCGCCCTGGCGCTCGTCGTCCACGGCCTGGCGGTGGCCCTGCTCCGCGACCGGTGGGCCGGCTGGGCGGCCTGGCTGGCCGCGTTCCTGGTCGTGCTCGGCGGCGGGATGGGCTGGATGCGCCTGGTCGGGGACCTGGCGAATGGCATGGGCGGGGCGTGGGACCTGCTGATGACCCACGCCTACGACAACGAGTGGCTGTCCGGCTGGCCTTACTTCTCGGTTCCCTCGGTGATGACGACCGGGCTCCTCGTCCACCGGGCCACGACGGCGGGCCTGCCGCTCCTGGTCGGGGCCGTGCTCCTGGTGGTCGTCGGCTTCCCGACCGCCCGGCAGCGCGCCGCCGGCGTGGTGGACCGTCCCCGGCTGATCGCCCTGGGCGGCCTGGCCGGCGCCCTGCTCGCGCCGTTCCATTTCTTCTTCTTCCCGCTCGTGCCGCTGCTCGCCCTGGCCTGGGTCGCCGCCGGCCGGCGTCTGTTCGAGCGTGCGACGATCCGGCCCGCGGCCCTGTTCGTGGCGCCGTACCTGCTCGCCATCCCGTTCGCCGCGCCGGCCCTCACCCAGGCGACCGGCTCGGGCTGGCTCCAGCCGGTCATCGGCTGGCCCACCGCACCCCTGGCCGACGGCCCGCTGGCCGTCCTGTTCTTCTACCTGACCAACCTGGGGCTGCCGTTCCTGCTGGCCGTCGTCTCGCTGATCCTCGTCCGCACACCGACGCGGGCCTTCCTGGCGGCCTGGATCGTCCTCCTGTTCCTCATCCCGAACGTCGTCCAGGTCAGCTTCGTGTCGTTCGACATGAACAAGTACTTCCAGGCGATGTGGATCGCAGTCGCCATCGCCGCCGGCGCCCTGCTCGCCCGGTGGCCGATGCCCGCGGTAGTCCTGGTCGTGGCGGTGAGCGCGATCTCGCCGGTCCTCTCATCGGTCCATCACGCGTTCAGCGAGAACGGGCTGATGAGCACTGACCAGCTGGAGGCCGCCGAGTGGATCGCCGAGGAGGTGCCGGAACGGGCGGTGTTCGTGACCGACGACTGGATCATCGCCCCCACCGACCCGGCGGGTCGGCTGCGGCTCATGACCTTTGCCCCGTATGTGGCCAACCTCGGCTTCGACCCCGACCTTCGGCTGGCGCAGATCGACGTCATCCGGTGCGGCGGCGACCCCGCCGCCTCCGCGGCACTCATGGCCGAGCTCGGGGCGACTTACGTCATCGCCGACGGCGGAGCCGACTGCCCCTTCCCGGTTAACTTCGCCGCCAGCCCGCTCTTCGAACCGGCCTTCGCCAACGGGAGCGTGACGATCTACCGCCTATCATCGGCTCCATGACCGACCCGTCGCCCGGGGAGGTGCCGGCCGCCAGCGGCTCGGTCGTCGCCTTCGAGCACGTCACCAAGCGGTACGGCGACGGGCCTCCGGCGGTCACCGACCTGTCGCTCGAGATCGGGGCGGGCGAGGTCTGCGTCCTGGTCGGGCCGTCGGGCTGCGGCAAGACGACGACCATGAAGATGGTCAACCGGCTGGTGGAGCCCACATCCGGGCGGGTCACCATCGACGGGGAGGACGTGGCCGGCCTGCCGGCGGTCGAGCTCCGGCGCCGGATCGGGTACGTCATCCAGCAGGTGGGGCTCTTCCCGCACCTGACGATCAGCGACAACGTGGCCGTCGTCCCGCGGCTGCTCGGCTGGAAGCCGGCGCGGATCAGCGAGCGGGTCGAGGAGCTCCTGGACCTGGTGGGCCTGGACCCCGGCACGTACCGGGGGCGCTATCCCGCGGCCCTGTCCGGCGGGGAGCGCCAGCGGGTCGGCGTGGCTCGCGCAATGGCCGCCGACCCGACCGTGCTCCTCATGGACGAGCCGTTCGGCGCGGTGGACCCGATCCGGCGGGAGCGGCTCCAGAACGAGTTCCTCCGCCTCCAGGCGCGCCTCCGGAAGACGATCGTCTTCGTCACCCACGACGTGGACGAGGCGATCAAGATGGCCGACCGGATCGCGATCCTCCAGGTCGGCGGGATCCTGGCCCAGTACGACACCCCGGACCGGCTGCTGGCGGCACCGGCCAGCGACTTCGTCGAGCATTTCGTGGGCGCGGACCGTGGCCTGAAGCGCCTCTCCCTCGGCCGGGTGCGCGACCTCCCGCTCGACCCGGTCCCGACCGTGACGGTGGGCGAGCCGCTGGCCCAGGCGCGGGCCCGCCTGGCCGATGGACAGGCCTGGGCGCTGATGACCGATGCCGGCCGCCACCCGCTGGGCTGGGTCGAGGCCGATGAGCTCGCCGGCGACGGATCGGCCCGCCCGGAGCTGGCCAACCCCGGATCGGCGCTCCTCCAGCCGGAGTCCACCCTCCGCGACGCGCTCTCGGCGATGCTCGCCTCCTCGGTCCAGCTGGGCGTCGTCGTCGACGAGCGCGACGAGCTGCTGGGCGTGGTCAGCGTCGGCGCGATCGCGGCGACCCTCCAGGACGGGACGGAGCTCCCCACGTGACCGAGCAGCCGTTCTTCCGGATCGAGTGGATCGTCGACAACGCGGACGTCCTGGCCCAGGCCACGCTCGAGCACGTCGTGCTGACCGTGATCGCGGTGCTCGGCGGGCTGGCGATCGCGGCTCCGGCGACGATCCTCATCCATCGGCGCCGGGGACTGATCGGCCCGATCCTGGGCTTCACCGGGATCCTGTACGCCATCCCGAGCCTGGCCCTGTTCGCGGTCCTCATCCCGATCACCGGGATCGGGCTGCTCACCGCCGAGATCGCCCTGATCAGCTACACCCTCCTGATCCTGATCCGGAACGGAATCGCCGGGCTGGACGGGGTGGAGCCCGAGGTCGTCGAGGCGGCCACCGGAATGGGGCACACTGGGACGCAGCGCCTGTGGCGCGTCGAGCTGCCGCTCGCGACGCCGGTGATCATGGCCGGGGTGCGGGTCGCGACCGTGACGACCATCGGCCTGGTCGCGGTGACCGCGCTCATCGGCCAGGGCGGGCTCGGGTTCGTGATCATCACGCTCGGCATTCGCCGCCAGTTCGACACCGCCATCCTGGTCGGGGTCGCGCTGTCGGTCCTGCTGGCCGTTCTGGCCGACCGGGGTCTCGTCCTCCTCGAGCGGGTCCTGACCCCATGGGCCCGAGCCCGCGCAGGAGGTGGCTGAGGCATGGAGCTCATCGGCGAGGTCGTCGCCTGGCTGACCGATCCGGTCAACTGGACCGGGCGGGACTCGATCCCGCTCCGGATGGGCGAGCACATCGCGATGTCGGGCTTCTCGCTGCTGGTCGGGCTGGCGATCGCTCTCCCGCTGGGGCTGACCATCGGCCACACCCGCCGCTGGACCGGTGCCGTGGTGGCGATCACCAACGTCGGCCGGGCGGTCCCGTCGGTCGGGATCCTGGGGATTGCCTTCTCGCTGACGCTCCCGCTGGTGGCGGCCCTCGACCTGCGGGGGATCGGGACGCCGGCCACCGTCATCGCGCTCATCGCGCTGGCCATCCCGCCCATCGTGGTCAACGCCTACACCGGGATCCGCGACGTGGACCCCGACACCGTCGAGGCCGCGCGGGGCATGGGGATGAGCGGCCGGCAGCTCCTCCGGCGGGTCGAGGTCCCGCTCGCTCTGCCGGTCATCCTGGCCGGCGTCCGGACCGCCTCGGTCCAGGTCATCGCCACCGCCACCCTCGGGGCAATCCTGTCGTCGGGCGGGCTGGGCCGCTACATCGTCGACGGGTTCGCCCAGCTCGACTACCCGAAGATGGTCGGCGGAGCCGTCCTGGTCATGATCCTGACCCTGACCAGCGAGGCGCTCTTCGCCGTTGGCCAGCGCCTGGTCGTGTCGCCCGGCATCCGGGAGGCCGGCGCGAAGGCGATCGAACCCGCGCCGGGACTCGGCCTCTAACCATCGTCCGCTGGACGATGGTAACTGCTAGACTCGCCCGACGGTCGCACCCCGCGGCTGGTCGGCTGCGGCCGAAGACACCCAATCCAGAGGAGGACCCAATGCGGAATCCCCGCATGCTCGCTGTCGGGGCGGCGGTCCTGGCGCTGCTCGTCAGTGCCTGCACCCCGGGTGGCAGTGAGAGCCCCAACCCGAGTTCCGGCTCACCGTCGACCCCCGCGGAACTCCCCAGCGTCATCGTCGGATCAGCCGACTTCGATGAGTCGGCCATCGTGGCCGAGCTCTATGCCCAGGCCCTGGAGGCCGCCGGGTTCGAGGTCGAGCGCAACCTGTACCTCGGCCCGCGTGAGACGACCCTCCCGGCCATGGAGTCGGGCGACATCAACCTGATGCCGGAGTACCTCGGCGGGCTTGCCGACGGTGCCGGGGCCGAGTCCAGCGCCGACCCCGACGAGACCTCGGCCAACCTGACCGACGCCCTCGTCGATCGGGGGCTCCAGGTCCTCGCCCACAGCCCGGCCTCGGACTCCGACGGCTTCGCGGTGACGGCCGAGACCGCCGAGGAGTTCAGCCTGGTCACGATGACCGACCTGGCCGGAGTCGCGGACCAGCTGATTTGGGGCGTTCCGCCCGAGTGCTTCGGCCGCGAGCTGTGCGAGCTTGGCCTGAACGAGGTCTACGGGATCGACCTGAACGCGCTCACAGTGGAGAACGTCGGCGCCTGCAGCCCGGCGACGGCCGAGGCCCTGGACGCCGGCGCCATCCAGGTTGGGCGGGTGTGCACCACCCAGCCGCAGATCGCGCTCTACAACCTGGTGGTCCTCGAGGACGACCAGGGCCTGAACCCGGCCCAGAACCTGGTGCCGCTGGTGACGACCGAGCTGGCCGAGGCGGGCGGTGACCTGCTCGCCTCCACCCTGAACGCGGTGTCCGAGCACCTGACCTCGGAGGAGCTCATCGGGCTCAACCTCCAGGTCACGGTCGACCAGGAGGACATCGCCGAGGTCTGCCAGGCCTGGCTGGAGGGCCAGGGCCTCTTGTAGGGACCCCCGCTCCCAGACCGATGGTGGCCGGCCGCAAGGCCGGCCACCGTATAGTTCCGGCCGTGATCCAGGGCCGCCGCCGATGACCGCCGAGCTCGATCTCGCCGACTGGCGACGGACGGTGGCGTCGATGTACGCCGAGCTCAGGGACGATCCCGCTCCGGGCGCCGAACGGCTCACCGGATTCCGGGCGACGAAGGATCGGCTGTTCGCGACCCATCCCCAGTCACCGATCCCGGCCGCGGACCGCCCCGCCTTCCGCGGCCTGGCGTACTGGCCGCATGACCCCGGCTGGCGGCTCACCGCGCCGCTCGAGGCCGATCCCGAGCCGGTTGCCGACCTCCCGGTCTCGACCGGCGACGCCTATGCCTTCCGGCGCATCGGCTGGGTATCGGCGGTGTCGCCCGCCGGACCGATCCGGCTGCCGGTCTTCTGGCTGACCGGCTACGGCGGCGGGATCTTCCTGCCGTTCCGCGACGCGACGAGCGGGGCGGCGACCTACGGCGGTGGCCGCTACCTGTGGGACTCGGTGAAGGGCGCCGACCTCGGGTCGCGCGGCGACGAGCTGATCCTCGACTTCAACTATGCCTACCACCCGTCGTGCGTCTACGACCCGGCGTGGAGCTGCCCGCTCGCCCCGCGCGACAGCTGGCTGGCCGTGGCCGTGGAGGCCGGGGAGCGGCTGGCCGCAGCATGACCGATCCGACCGACGCGCCCGCCCCGGCGAGCCTGCCCGCGTTCGGGACGCCGGGCCGCTGCCTGAAGTGCGGCCGCCCGATCGATCCCGAGGAGACGATGTGCGAGGTCTGCAACCGGGCCGGCATGACCTCGCCTGCGGCAACCCAGATGCACGGCACCGTGGCGGTCGCCATCATTGGCGCCGTGGTCGGCATGGCGCTCCTGGCGGGCTCCCTGGTCGGTGGGGTGGGCCCGTTCGCCGGTTCGGTGACCGCGGTCCAGCCGGTCGAGGAGGCAGCCGTGGTCGTCACCGTCGAGGTGGTGAACGAGGGCGAGCGCGCCGGGCGGGCGCGCTGCGAGCTGACCGCCATCAACGAGATCGGGAACCCGGTCGCCCGGACGGTGGCCCTCTCCCCGTCCGTTCCCGGCGGCGACACGGTCCCCTTCGACGCCCAGATCCCGGGCCTGACCGAGGACCCGTCCCGGGTCGTGGTGCGCTGCCAGTGAGCGCCGCCCGCCGGCTGCTCCGAGCCGTCGCCCTGGCGGCACTGCCCACGCTCCTCGCGGCCGGCGTCGCGTTGGGCGGGGCGCCATTCCCCGAGCCGGTCACCAACCAGGCGGTCTACGACGAGGCCGGCGTCCTGAGCCCCGGGGAGGAGGCAGCCCTCGAGGCCCGGATCGACGCTCTCGAAGAGCGGAGCGGGGCCGAGGTCGCGGTCTTCCTCCAGGTCGACCCGACCAAGGACTTCGAGTCGAACCTGTCGGCCGCCGAGGCGCTCATGAACCAGTGGGGCGTCGGCCGGGAGGCCTATGACGACGGGTTCGTGATCCTGGTCAGCTACGACGACAGCCTCGAGCACGGGGTCATCAGCACCTACGCCGGGAGCGGCTTCAAGGTCGCATACCTGTCGGTCGACGAGCAGGACGAGCTCATCAACGTCGTCATGGCCCCCCACTTCCGCCTCGGCGACCCGGC
This sequence comes from Candidatus Limnocylindria bacterium, assembly GCA_036556745.1. Lineage (GTDB taxonomy): Bacteria > Chloroflexota > Limnocylindria > QHBO01 > QHBO01 > DASTEQ01. The sequence goes on from DATBIW010000066.1 coordinate 16,074, forward strand.
CGAGGGGCTGATGGCCGCCATGGACGTCGTGGACGCGGCGGTCACGCCCGGGGCGACGGGGTCGCTGGAGGGCTACCGGCAGCTGAACGCAGTGGTCGGGATCCCCGGTGCCGCCCTCGTGCTGGCCCTGACCGTCGGGGCCGCCGTCTTCCAGTGGAGACGCCATGGTGACGACCCCGAGCTGGTGGACTCGCCGTCGGTCCTCATGGCCGGCCCGCCGGCCGGGATGACCCCGCCCCTGGCGACCGTGCTCACCCAGGGCCGGGCGACCGGCGACGCCATCCGGACGATCCTCGTCCAGCTGGCCGGGAGCGGCCTCCTCCGATTCCGGAACCTCGACCGGGTGGCCGAGGTCAAGCGCGACGACGACCCCGATCCGGCGATCGACCCGGCCATCGACCTCCTCGACCCGCCCACCGACCAGCCCGCGCCCAGCGGTCCCCTGGGGGAGGCGTACCGCGAGCTCGTCATCCGGGGCGGATCTGACCGGACACTGACCCGCGAGTCGCTGTGGGGCGTGAACGACGGGCTCGGCCCGATCAAGGGCGAGCTCGAAGCCGAGGCCGTCCGGCTCGGTTGGCTGACCCGGGTGCCCACACCGGTCATCACCCGCTGGGTTGTCATCGGCGCCGGCGAGATCGCGCTCGGCATCCTCAGCGCCTTCTTTGGCTTCACGATCCCGATGAGCGGGCTCAACGTGGTCGGCGTCGCCCTGATCGTCGGCGGCCTGGTGACGATCGGACTGGGCACACAGATGTCGAAGCGGACCGCGAACGGGGCCTACGTGGACGCCATGCTCAAGGCCTACCGGCGAACCCTCGAGAAGACGCTGGCGCAGGCGCGGTCGATGGCCGAGGTCGTCCAGGAGCCCACGGTCGCGGCCCTCGCCGACACGCCCGACAAGGCCGTCGTCTGGGGCGTCGCGCTCGGCCTCCACCAGCAGGTTGGCGAGGTGCTGGCCCGGGAGCTGGCCGATCCCCAGCTTCGCCAGGCGGCGCAGGCGTCGGGCTCGTACTACCCGGTGTGGGCCGGCTCGTCGGGCGGCGGTGCCGGCGGAGACGGTGGCGGGAGCCTGTTCTCCGGGTCGGGCGTCCCCGACTTCGGCGGGATGGTGAGCGCGCTCGGGGACGTGGGGTCCGCGCCGGCGTCGTCAAGCAGCAGCGGAGGCGGCGGATTCGGGGGCGGGGGCGGTGGAGGCGGCGGCGGGTCGAGCGGCGGCTTCTGATACAAACTTTGCATTAAATTGAAAACTTCGGTATCGTCCCGTCATGGCCTACGACCGAGACCGCCGTCCGCCGCGTCCCCGGCGGCCCGATGACCGTCGTGGCGGCGGCGGCGACCGCTACCGCCCGCCGGACCGCGACCGTGGCGGCGACCGACCGCCCTACCGCGGGGGACGTCCACCCTTCCCGTCGGGCCCGCGCCCGCGAGCGGCCCGCGACGACGAAGGCGGGATGAACATCCGGCTCGATCCCCGCCACCTCGGCACGCTCCGGGCCCTCGCCTCCGAGGCCGGCGTCCGACCCGGCGAGCTGGTCACGATCTGGGTCACCGAGCGGCTGGACGCCGAACGGAGCGGGGCGCCCTCCCCGACCAGCATCGGTCCGGTCCTCGAGTCACTGAACGATCGGATCGAGGCGCTCTCCCGCCGCGTGGATGCCCTGGCCGGCACGGCCCCGGCGCCCGAGCCGGCCGAGGCGCCGGCTCCCAAGCGACGCGGCCGCCCGCCGAAGGCCGCCTCGGCCGAGCCGAGCTCGAATGGCGCCAAGTCGGCCGAGCCGAGTTCGAATGGCGCCGCGGCCCCGGCCCGCAAGCGCGGCCGCCCGGCGGGCACCGGCAGGACGAAGCGATCCCGGGGCAAGAACCCGGCGGTTCCGCTCCACGAGGAGATCGCCGCCATCCTGGCCGAGCGCGGCCCGATGACCGCCGGCGACCTGGCCAGCGCCGTCACCGAGCGCGGGATCTACGCCCCGCCGCGGAGCGGCAAGCCTCTCGACGCGACCGCGGTCAGCGTCCGGGTCTCGAACCCGCGCTATCGCTCCCGGTTCACCCGGGCGGACGGGAAGATCGGCCTCGCCTGAGCTGGTGGCCTAGTCCTCGAGGACGAAGGTCACCAGGATGTTCGCCTGGAACTCGATCTCCCCGTTGTCGTTGACGTTGACCCGCTGCTCCTTGACCCACGCCCCTCGGACCCCGCGCAGCGTGCGCTGAGCCCGGGTGATGCCCTGGCGGACTGCGTCCTCGAAGCTCTCGCTCGAGGTGCAGCTCAGCTCGGTGACTCTCGCGACCGACATCGGTATGCCTCCTCAGTGACTCGACGGGGGCGTCCAGTCTACGGGAGGGTCAGGATCCGTCGAGGGTTCTCCACCATGATCCGCTCGAGCTCGCCTTCGCCGACCGCCGCCGTGCGGAGGGCCGGCAGGAAGTGCTGCTGGAGGTACGTGTAGCCGAAGCCGCCGTTGGCCTTGAGCTGCGCGTCGTGGCAGACGTCCTGGCTCAGCAGGATCTGGGCCCCGTATCCCCGGTCGAGGAGCTCGACCAGGAGCTCGACGACGCGCGGTTCGCGGGCCTCGTCCACCGGGTCGAAGCGATGGCCGAGGAAGTCGAACTGGAGGTTGGCGCCCTGGTCGAGGATGACCAGGAAGTGGTCGAGGTCGGGCCACGAGTCGGCATGGCCGATGACGATCCGGCCGGGCTCGACCCCCTCGGCGAGGAAGATGGCCAGCTGGGCCTCCCCCACCGCGGACTGGACGCCATGGGTCGTGATCGCCATCCCGGTCCGGAGCGATGCCCGGGCCGCGGCCCGGTGGACCCGTTCCTCGAGGGCGCTGACCCACGGCTTGTCGGTCCCGATCTCGCCGATGATCCCGGGCCGGATGCCCGTCTCGCCAACGCCGCGCTCGAACTCGGCGACCAGCTCGTCGGCCAGATCGTCCACGGTCCGCTGGTCGATGCGCGCCTCGGGCGGGTAGTAGGGCTGCCGGTACCAGCCGCAGCCCATGACGACCTGGACGCTCGATCGGCCGGCAATCCGCCGTAGCCGCTCGGGATCGCGGCCGATGCCCGGCACGGTGAGGTCGACCAGGGTCCGGCCCCCGCGGCGGCGGAAGTCGCGGAGCTCCTCGGTGATGGTGAGCTCGTCGGCTGCCAGCTCCCAGTAGTCAAAGCGGCCGGGGATGTGCCATAGCGACACCTTGGTGTGCTCGTGGGGAAGCGCGAAGCCGACGCGGTCGGGCGGAATCGGCCCGGAAACGGTCATCACCCGGGGAGCCATGGCGGTACCTCGGTTTGGGCGCCGGTGCGGGGGACAGCAGACCGCCGGCGTCTCGGTGGGATGGACGACGGCATGGTGCCACCCGGCACCCGTCGCGCGCAAAGGGGCTACCTCGGTGCGGCGGCAAGTGCTACAACTCCCCGGATGGCCGCCCAACCTCGACGGCCTGGACGACAGTGGAGGTCAGAGGCACGATGAATCAGCGGCCAACCGGGGTCACGATCCTGGCCATCCTCGCCTTCATCGGCGGGGCGTTTGGCATTCTCGGCGCTCTGGCGCTGCTCGGGCTGGGCTTTGCCTTCGCCGGGGTCGGCGTCGGCGGCCTGAGCTTCATCTTCGGGATCGTGTTCCTCGCCCTCAGCATCCTGTACCTGTGGATCGGCTGGGGCTTCTGGAACCTCAAGCGCAGCGCGTGGAGCCTTGGCCTCGTCGTATTCGGGGCCGGCATCGTGATCACGCTCATCGAGATGCTGCTCGGCTACGCCACGATCACCAACCTGGTCGTGACGATCGTCATCAACGGCATCGTCATCTACTACCTGCTCACCCCGGCCGTGAAGGCCGCCTTCGGCGTCGAGGGCGACCTCCAGAGCGCGGTAATGAGCGGGCTTCCCGGCGCCGGTGGCGCCGCAGCCGGTGGAGCGGCCGCATCCAGCGCCGCACCGCCAGCCGCGTCGACTCCCCCCGCCGCTCCTCCTCCCGCCGCTCCGCCTCCGCCGGCCGAACCGCCGGCAAGCACGTGGGGCGGTGACTCCGGTGGCTCGACCCCGCCCACCGGGGGCGACGGCGGGAACGAGAGCGCCTAGTCGCCGATCACGCGGGGCGAGCACCTGGCTGCGACCCGCGTACGTGGGCGCCCGGCGGTCAGCCGCCGAGGCGCCCACACTGGTCTGAGGGGATGATGCGATGACCGCGCAGAAGGCAGGCGGCAACGGCGCCCAGCTGTGGGCCGCGGCCCAGTCCGAGCTGGACGAGGTCGCGGAACGACTCGGCCTGGACGACGGGATGCACGAGGTGCTCCGCGTCCCGAAGCGCGAGCTGGAGGTCCATTTCCCGGTCCGCTACGACGACGGCCGGGTGGACGCGGTGACCGGCTTCCGGGTCCACCACAACATCAACCGCGGGCCGTCGACCGGCGGCGTGCGGTTCACCGCGGACCTCACCCTGGACCTGGTCCGGGCGAACGCGATGTGGAACACCTGGAAGGCGGCCATCGTCGAGATCCCCTATGGCGGCGCCTTCGGCGGGGTGGTGATCAACCCCAAGCGGATGTCCGCCCACGAGCAGGAGGGACTCACCCGCCGCTACATGACCGAGATCAGCCCGCTGGTGGGCCCGGCCCAGGACATCCCGATGCCCGACGTGAACACCGACGAGCAGACGATGGCCTGGATGATGGACACCTACTCGATGCACCACGGGTACACGATCCGCGGGGTCGTGACCGGCAAGCCGCCCTCGATCGGCGGGACGCGGGGCCAGCGCGAGGCGGTGAGCCTCGGGGCGCTGCGAGCCATCGAGGCCGTGGCACGCCAGCAGGGCGTGGCCCTCGACGGCGCCCGGGTCGTGGTCCAGGGCTTCGGCCGGGTGGGCACCATCCTGTCCGAGATGCTGAGCGCGGCCGGCGCCCGGATCGTGGCCATCGCCGACGACCGGCACGCGGTGCGCAACCCCGAGGGGATTGCCATCGGGCCCGCCGTCGCCCACATGACCGAGCACGACAGCGCCGAGGCGCTCCCCGGCGGCGAGCCCATGGACCGCGCCGAGATCTTCGGGGAGGCGTGCGACATCCTGGTCAGCGCCGGGCTCCAGGGCCAGATCTCGGGCGCCAACGCCGGCATGGTCAAGGCGAAGATCGTGGCCGAGGCCGCCAACGGGGCAACCTCGCCGGAGGCCGATCGGGCCCTGTTCGAGAACGGGGTCACCGTCATCCCCGACCTGCTCTGCACCGCGGGCGGGTTCGTGGTCGGCTACTTCGAATGGGTCCAGGACCTCCAGTCGTTCTTCTGGACCGACGAGGAGGTCACCGCCGAGCTCGAGCGGATCCTCGATGGGGCCGCGGCCGCGGTCATGGCCGCCGCCGAGAAGCATCGGGTCGACCTGCGGACCGCGGCGCTCATGGTCGGCATCGGCCGCGCGGCGGAGGCAACCACGTTGCGCGGCCTATACCCTTAGGGGAGGGTGGCAGAGCAGGAACCGGCCGCACTCCACGACCAGCCCGAGCGCTACGGCGGGGAAGGGCTGGACTTCGACCGCGACCGGATGACCCTCCGCTTCGAGAACACCGAGCTCGAGCGGGCGTTCCAGATCGACCTCGGCTCCCGGATGCTCCTCCAGCACCGGGTGGGGCTGAGCCTCGGGATCAGCCTATGGATCACGGCCGGGATGCTGCTGGTCCTGATGTACGAGACCGACCCGGTCGCCGTGGGCCTTGCAGTCATGGTCCCCCTCGCGTTCCTGATCGGGGGCCTGGCCATCGTCGATCGGCTCGTGACCTGGGACGCCCAGCAGGTCGTGAACGCGGTCATCAACCTCGTCGGCGGCCTGTCCATGATCCTCATCACCACCCGCGTGGCCGGCGTTCCGGAGCTGCTCGGGACGGTCCTGATCCTGAACGCCATCTTCGCGTTCAGCGTCGTCCGGATGGGATTCGTCATCGGCCTCGCCGCCGAGCTGCCGGTCCTTCTCTGGCTCGCCTCCCTGGCGTGGATCGGCACGTACCCGGAGATCGGCTGGTTCACGGTGTTCCTCGTCGCCAGCGGGCTCGGGGTGGCCGCCTTCGGGGCGTACATGCTCGAGTCGTCGGCCCGGGCCCGGTTCCTCCAGCGCCAGGACCTGGCCCGCGAGCGCGAGGCGGTGGCCCGCGAGAAGGCGAAGTCCGACCAGCTCCTCCACACGATGCTCCCGGCGACGATCGCCGATCGGCTGCGCGACCGGCCCACCGAGTCCATCGCCGACGCATTCTCCGAGGCGACGGTCGTGTTCTCGGACATCGTGGGGTTCACCCCCATCGGCTCCGAAATGGCGCCCGGCGAGCTGGTCGACGTCCTGAACGACCTGTTCGGGCGCTTCGACGTGCTGGCCGCCCGGAACGGCCTCGAGAAGATCAAGACCATGGGCGATGGCTACATGGCCGTGGCCGGGGTGCCGGTCCCGATCGAGGACCACGCCGACCGGGCCGTTCGGTTCGGGCTCGAGATCCAGCAGGCCACCGAGGAGCTGGGCGGCGAGCTCGGGATGCCGCTCCTGGTCCGGGTCGGCATCCACACCGGTCCCCTGGTGGCCGGGGTCATCGGTCGGGACAAGCTCGCCTACGACCTGTGGGGCGACACGGTCAACGTCGCCAGCCGGATGGAGTCCCAGGGCCTGCCGGGGCGGGTCCAGGTCAGCGAGGCGACAGCCCAGCGGCTGACGACCGAGGTCGGGCTCGAGCCGCGCGGGACGATCGAGGTCCGCGGTCGCGGACCGATGCGGGTGCTCCTGGTCAGCCTGCCGGAGCCGGCCACCACCGTGCTGCCGGCCGACAGCACGGCCGCCCTGGTCGAGCGATGAGCGGCCGATGAGCGAGCGATCGGAGCGCAAGCCGCGGTTCACGACCCAGTCGGGAGTCGAGATCAACCGGCTGTACACCGCGGCCGACCTGTCCGGCTGGGACCCGGAGCGCGAGCTCGGGGAGCCGGGTGAGCCGCCGTTTACCCGCGGGATCCACCCCACCGGCCACCGCGGCCGGCTCTGGACGATGCGGATGTTCGCCGGGTTTGGCGCGGCAGAGGACACGAACGCGCGCTTCCGGCGGCTGATCGCCGAGGGCGGAACCGGGCTGTCGATCGCCTACGACATGCCGACCCTGTACGGCTACGACCACGACGACCCGCATGCCGCCGGCGAGTTCGGGACCTGCGGGGTGGCGGTCAGCAGTCTGGCCGACATGGAGATCCTGCTCGACGGGCTGCCGATCGGCGAGCTGAGCACCTCGATGACCATCAACTCCCCCGCCGCCATGATCTGGGCGATGTACATCGTGGCCGCCGAGAAGGCCGGCGTGCCGCGGGCCCAGCTGGCCGGCACGCTCCAGAACGACATCCTCAAGGAGTTCATCGCCCAGAAGGAGTACATCTTCCCGCCCGGTCCCTCGCTCCGGCTGGTGACCGACACGGTCGAGTTCGGGACCGCCGAGCTGCCGCGCTGGAACACGATCAGCATCAGCGGCTACCACATCCGTGAGGCGGGCTCGACCGCGGTCCAGGAGCTGGCCTTCACGATCGCCGACGGGATCACCTACGTCGAGGACGCCATGGCGCGCGGGATGCGCTTCGACGACTTCGCCCCGCGGCTGAGCTTCTTCTTCAACAGCCACAACGACTTCTTCGAGGAGATCGCCAAGTTCCGGGCCGCGCGCCGGATCTGGTACCGCCTGTGCACCGAGCGCTTCGGGGCCGAGAACCAGCGCTCGACCTGGATGCGCTTCCACACCCAGACGGCCGGCGTGTCGCTCACCGCCCAGCAGCCGCTGAACAACGTCACCCGGGTCGCCATCCAGGCCCTGGCCGCCGTCCTGGGCGGGACGCAGTCGCTCCATACCGATGCGTACGACGAGGCGTGGGCCGTCCCCTCGGAGGACGCCGCCCTGCTCGCCCTGCGCCAGCAGCAGGTCCTGGCCGAGGAGTCGGGCGTGGCGAACACGGTCGATCCGCTCGGCGGGTCGTACTTCGTCGAAGCGCTGACCAACCAGACCGAGGCGGCCGCCTGGGACTACATCCGGCGGATCGATGAGATGGGCGGCATGCTGAAGGCCGTCGAGGCCGGCTACCCGCAGGCCGAGGTGGCCGACGCGGCGTACGCCCAGAGCCGGGCCCTGGAGACCGGGGAGCACCAGATCGTGGGCGTGACAAAGTACGCCGACCCGGACGAGGAGCTCGCCATTCCGTTGCTCGAGATCACCCCGGAGATGGAGCGCCGACACCTCGACCGGCTGGCCCGGGTCCGGGCCGAACGGGACGCGGACGCCCACGCGCGGGCCATCAGAAGGCTCCACGACGAGTCGACCCGCGAGGGCGTGAATTTGATGCCGGCCATCATCGAGGCAGTCGAGGCCTACGCCACGATCGGCGAGATGTGCGGGGTCCTGCGCGGCGTCTTCGGGGAGTACCGCGAGCCGCTGGCCGTCTGA
>DATBIW010000067.1:0-63379 GCA_036556745.1 Candidatus Limnocylindria bacterium
CTCCGGCGGATCCAGCCACTCCACCGCCTCCGTCTGCCACGGCATCGCCAACCGAGACTCCGACGCCCGCACCGACCGATACACCCCCGCCCACGCCTGACCCGACGCCCGTGGATACGCCCACGCCTGAACCGACGCCCGCGCCGCCTCAGTGCAGCGACGGGCAGGACAACGACGGTGATTCCCTCGTCGACTTCGGTCCCGACCCCGGCGTGACCAACGATCCTGAGTGCACGGATGGGTCCGACGACTCGGAGGCCACATAGCCCGGTAGGCCATTCCGGCGTGCGGCGAAGGGGGCTGGTCGTGTAGAAGGGGGAATCGGTATCGGTCTGTCCAGTTGGAGGAACGCATGGCTTTCGACATGTCCCTGGTCCAGCGAGGGGCGCGGCTCCGGCGGTCGCCGTTCTACGAGGCGGAGCAGCAGTACGGGCCCAAGGGCTACACGGTCTACAACCACATGCTGTTCCCGACCAACTACGACGATTTCGAGGCCGAGTACTGGCACCTCCTGAACCACGTCACCCTGTGGGACGTGGCCGTCGAGCGGAACCTCGAGGTCCAGGGCCGTGACGGGTTCCGCTTCGCCCAGCTGCTGACCCCGCGCGACCTGTCGAAGTGCGCCATCGGCCAGGGCAAGTACGTGCTGATCACGACGCCCGAGGGCGGGATCGTCAACGACCCGGTCATGCTCCGCCTGAGCGAGAACCACTTCTGGTTCGCGCTCGCCAGTTCCGACGCGCTCCTGTACGCGATGGGCCTGGCCGCCAACCTGGGCTGGGACGTCCAGCTGGGCGAGCCGGACGTGTCGCCGGTCCAGATCCAGGGCCCGAAGTCGAAGGACGTGGTCGCCTCCCTGTTCGGCGAGGACATCCTCGCGCTGAAGTACTACTGGTTCCGCGAGCTCGAGCTCGACGGGATCCCGGTGATCGTGACCCGGACCGGGTGGACGGCCGAGGTGGGCTACGAGATCTACCTTCGCGACGGCCAGTACGGGACCCAGCTCTGGGAGCGGATCATGGACGCCGGCAAGCCGTTCGACATCCGGCCCACCGGCCCGTCCGACATCCGGCGGGTCGAGGGCGGAATCCTGAACTGGGGCGCCGACATGACGACCGAGAACAACCCGTTCGAGGTCGGCCTCGAGCGCCTGTGCCAGCTCGATGGCGAACTCGAGTTCATGGGCAAAGCCGCGCTCCGCAAGATCCGCGACGTCGGGGTCTCCCAGAAGCTGGTGGGCGTCGAGATCAGCGGCAACCCGCTCGGGATGAACTTCACGAAATGGCCGACCCATGCCGATGGCGCGACGGTCGGCCAGGTCACGACGGCGCTCTGGTCGCCGCGCCTCGAGAAGAACATCGGCTACGCGTGGATGCCGATCGAACGAGCGGCCGATGGCAACCGGGTGTCGGTCACCACCCCCGACGGCGAGCGCGACGCGGTCGTCGTCCCGATGCCGTTCATCGACCCCGACAAGTCCATCCCCAAGGCTCGCCAGGCGGCGGCCGTGGGCGAGGTCGGTCCGCGCTAGGGCAACGCTCGGTTCGGGAGGCTCAGGATCCCGGCTTGAAGACCATCAGGCCGAGGATGACCATGAAGCTGACGAGCTCCAGGCGGGAGACGAGGAACAGGCGGTCGAGCAGGTTTCTCGCCGCCTCCGAGCTCGGGCCCTCGGACTTGAACAGGCCGGCGACCCTACCCAGTCGGGGGCCGATGTAGATCGCGCCCAAGGCGGCCGAGAGGACCCACAGCCCGACGGCCGTCGCGATCCACAGCTGGTCGAAGCTCCACGCCTGGATGGTCATCGCCACGCCGGTCACGATCACGAGCAGGGACGCCGGCATGAACAGCCGGAGCCCCAGGACCGCGGTGTGGTCGGCCAACCTGGGCAGCTCGGTCGGGTCCTCGGAGCGGCCGACCTTGATCGCCAGCAGCTGGGCGTAGATCGCGCCGCCGACCCACGTCACCCCGCCGAGGATGTGGAGGAAGACGAGCAATTGGTACACGGTGCCGCGCAGGGTACCGGTAGGATCGCGCCTCATGTGGCGACGAGTCGCGCTCGAAGCGGACATCCGTCATCCCCCGGCCGCGGTCTTTTCCTGGCTGGCCGATCCCGAGCGCTGGTCGGAGTTCGCGCCGGCGGTCGAGTCGCGCCGGCGGATCGGCCATGGCACGGTGGACGTTGGCAGTCGATGGGAGGCGGTCGATCGCATCGGCCCGTTCCGGATCCGCTTCACCGACGAGCTCGTCGTGCTCGAGCCGGACGAGCGCGTCGTCTGGGACTCGAGCGCGCCGTGGAACTCGCGGGTCGAGTACCGCCTGACGGTCGTCCCGGGCGGGACGCGGGTGGAGGCCCGTTATGAGGGCGACGTCGCCGGCTGGCTCCGCCTGGCGGCACTGCTCCCGACCTGGGTCCTCCGCCTCATCCTGATGCGGGACTTCCACGGCCTCCGGCGGCAGCTGGCCGCCGAGGGCGGCGTCCAGATCGAGGACCAGGTCGAGCTGACGCCAGGGACCTGACGGGTCCCGCCTAGGCCGGCGGGATGTTCTGGTTCAGGTGGAACAGGTTGCCAGGGTCGTACCCGGCCTTGATCGCCCGGAGCCGGTCCCAGGTCGGGCCCGGGTACGCCGCTCGGACTCGCTCGGGACCCTCGTCGACGAGGAAGTTCACGTAGGCGCCCTCGTCCGATTGGCGGAGGGCATCGGCGAGGTCGGTCACCCACGCAGCCCGCCGCGGCCGATCGGCCTCGCCCTCGTAGAACGAGGCGACGTTGACCATGATCTCGCTCTGGCGATGGGCAAACGCCGTCGCGTCGTTCGGGACTCGGGCCATCGCCCCGCCCAGGGGCCGGATCTGCACGGCTCGCATCGCCGCGTCCGAGGCCTGGAGCCGCTCGACGATCACCTCTGCGGTCGGCCGGTCGACGCGGTCGATGAACAGCGTGCGGGCCTCGGCCAGCGGCCGGTAGTCCGGGTCGTCGGGGAAGTAGATCTCTGGGTAGCTCATCGGCCGGAGCATGTCGGCAATCGGCTCGGCGAGCGCGCGGAACGGGACGAGCGCCCGCTCCCCCGCCTCCGGATCGCCGGCGTAACACATGATCGCCATACCCACGACCTGACCGACGATGGCCTCGGGAACCCCCGGCATCGGTGGCGCGGGCATGACGTTCAAGATCGAGGACAGCTCCTCGGGCGCGGCTGCGGACCGCTCCAGGTACCCGACCAGGACGTCGGGCGTGGCCGGCAGGATCAGGATCCCGCCGTAGGCGGCCGGTACCTCGGCCAGCCGGAACTGGAACCGGGTGACCACGCCGAAGTTGCCGCCGCCGCCCCGGATGGCCCAGAACAGGTCCGGCTCGGACTCGGCACTCGTCCGGCGGAGCTGCCCGTCGGCCGTGACCACGTCGGCTGCGAGCAGCGCATCGATCGTCAGGCCGAGCTTGCGGACCAGGTAGCCGATCCCACCGCCCAGCGTCAGGCCGCCCAGCCCGACCGACCCGGTGTCCCCGAACCCCACGGCCAGGCCGTGGGCACCGGCCGCCTCGGTGAACGCGGCTGCGGTGACGCCGCTCCCGGCCCATGCCACGCGGGCCTCCGGATCAATCTCGATCGCGTCCAGGTCGCGAACGTCGATCACGAGGCCCCCGTCGACCGTGCCATGTCCGGCTCCCGAGTGCCCGCCGCTGCGGACCGCCAGCTCGATGCCGTGCTCGGCGGCAAGCCTCACGACTGCCCCGACGTCGTCAGGGTTCGCGACGCGGACGATCAGGGCCGGATGGCGATCGATGTGGCCGGCCACGACGGTGCGCTGCGCGTCGTAGTCGGGGTCGCCGGGCGCGACCACCCGACCCGCCACCAGGCCGCGCAGCTCGTCAGCGGTGACCGGAAGGGACGTGGAGACAGACATGCAGAACCTCCGCGGGCGATTCAGCGGTCGCGCTCGGAGGACTCCGCCAGGGCGGCCTGGGCGGCCGCGAGACGAGCGACGGGCACCCGGAACGGGGAGCACGACACGTAGTCGAGGCCGATATCGTGACAGAACGCGATGGATTCCGGGTCGCCGCCGTGTTCCCCGCAGATCCCGACCTTGAGATTCGGGCGCGCGGCGCGGCCCCGTTCGGTGGCCAGCCGGACGAGCTCCCCGACCCCTTCTCGGTCGAGGACCTGGAACGGGTTCTCGGGCAGGATCTTGCGCTCGACGTAGCGCATCAGGAACTTGCCCTCCGCGTCGTCGCGCGAGTAGCCGAACGTCATCTGGGTCAGGTCGTTGGTGCCGAAGCTGAAGAACTCGGCGTCCTTGGCGATCTCGCCGGCGGTCAGCGCCCCGCGCGGGACCTCGATCATCGTCCCGAACTTGTAGTCGACCACCTGGCCGGAGGCCTCGGCCACCGATTTCGCCTCCGCTTCGAGCGTGGCGCGCGTCTCGCGGAGCTCATTGGCGTGGCCGACGAGCGGGATCATGATCTCGGGGAGCGGTTTGACCCCCTCGGCCGCGACCCGCGCCGCGGCGCCGAGGATGGCCCGGGTCTGCATCCGGACGACGTCGGGGATCATCAGCCCGAGGCGCACCCCGCGCATGCCGAGCATCGGGTTCTGCTCGCGCATCGACTCGACCGCGTCGAGGGTCTCCTCGAGCTCGGCCAGGCGGGCCGCATCGGTCCCACGCTCGCGAAGGAGGGTGACCTCGACCAGCAGCTCGTCGTGCGACGGCAGGAACTCGTGGAGGGGCGGGTCGATCAGGCGGATGACGACCGGGAGGCCGTCCATCGCCCGGAAGAGACCGGCGAAATCATCGGTCTGGTTCTGCTCGAGCTCGGCGAGGGCGGCGTCGAAGGTGGCAATGGCCTCCTCGTCGTCGGCGTCGAGCGGGCCGCCGGCCGCCTGCCGGGCCTTGGCGTCGGTCGCCCGGACGGCGGCCAGGATCATCCGCCGGACCGTCGGCAGCCGCGACTCCTCGAAGAACATGTGCTCGGTCCGGCACAGGCCGATCCCCTGGGCCCCGTAGGAGCGGGCACGCTCCGCATCACGCGGGTAGTCGGCGTTGGCCCACACCTGGAGGCGGCGCGTCTCGTCGGCCCAGCCCAGCAGGACGGGGAGATGCTGCTCCTCGGCGAAGTTCGGCTCGATGGTCGGCAGGGCGCCGGTGAACACCTCGCCGGTCGTCCCGTCGATCGAGATCACGTCCCCCTCCCGGATCGTGGTGCCGGCAACCGCCATCGAGCGGGCGGCGTAGTCGATGTCGAGGGCCTCGACCCCTGCCACGCATGGCAGGCCGAGCGAGCGGGCCACGACCGCCGCGTGGGACGTCGCCCCGCCACGCGCGGTGAGCACGCCCTTGGCGACGAGCATGCCGTGGACGTCGTCGGGGCTGGTCTCGGTCCGGACCAGCACGACCGGCCCGTCCTTGGCCGCCTCGACGGCGCGGTCCGGGTCGAACACGGCCTGGCCGGTGGCCGCCCCGGGCGACGCGTTCAGGCCCTTGGCCACCCGGGCGTCGCCGGCGGCCGCCTTGGCGCCCTCGTCGAAGCGGGGCAGGAGCAGCTGGACGACCTGGCTGGGCTCTACCCGCTGGAGCGCCTCGTCACGGGTGATGATCCCCTCCCCGACCATCTCGACCGCGATCCGCACCGCGGCGGGCGCCGTGCGCTTGGCCGATCGGGTCTGGAGCATGAACAGCCGGCCGCGCTCGATGGTGAACTCGAGGTCCTGGACATCTCGGTAGTGGGTCTCGAGGCGCTCCCCGATGCGCTGGAACTCGGCGTAGACCTCCGGCATCTCAGCCTGGAGATGGGCGATCGGCGAGGGGGTCCGGATGCCGGCCACCACGTCCTCGCCCTGGGCGTTGGTCAGGTACTCGCCGAAGAGCGCGTTCTCCCCGGTGTTCGGGTTCCGGGTGAACGCCACCCCCGTCCCGGAGTCCGCGCCGAGGTTCCCGAACACCATAGCCACGACGTTCACCGCGGTCCCCAGGTCGTGGGGGATCTTGTTGAACTCGCGGTAGTCGTGAGCCCGGCGCCCGTACCACGAGGCGAACACAGCCCGGATGGCCAGGTCGAGCTGCTCGAGTGGATCGGTCGGGAACTCGCGTCCGGCGTGGGTCCGAACGAGGTCGAGGAAAGCATCGGCCACCTCGCGCAGGGCGTCGGCGTCGAGCTCGCTGTCGGCCTCCACCCGGCGCCGTTGCTTGGCGGCCTCCAGGATCGGCTCGAACAGCGCGCCGTCCACGTCGAGCACGATCCTGCCGAACATCTGGATGAAGCGCCGATAGGCATCCCAGCCGAAGCGGGAGTCGCCGGTGAGCGCGATCAGCCCGTCGCGGGTCTCGGGGTTGAGCCCGAGGTTCAGGACGGTGTCCATCATCCCCGGCATCGAGAACTTCGCCCCGGACCGGACCGAGACGAGGAGCGGGCTGGCCGGGTCGCCGAAACGCTTGCCGGTCTGGCGCTCGAGCTCGGCGACAGCCTCGAGGACGTCCTCCCAGAGCCCCTCCGGGAGTGTCTCGCCGGCCGCGAAGTAGTCGGTGCAGGCCGCGGTCGTGATCGTGAAGCCCGGCGGCACGGGCAGGCCGGCGTTCGTCATCTCGGCGAGGCCCGCCCCCTTCCCGCCGAGGAGGTCGCGCATCGTCGCGTCGCCCTCCGCCCGTCCGTCGCCCCAGGCGTAGATGTACCGCTTGGCAGCCCGATGGGCGCGGTCGACGGCGGGGGTCACGGCTTCAGCCACGAGGCGCAGGCTCCGATGAGGGTCGCGTGGCCGATTCTAGCCCGGTAGGCTGCCCCCGATGGCCGCCCTCCTCTGGCTCGCGATCGGCGTCCTGGTCGCGCTGCTGACGTACGTCCTGCCGATCCTGGCGGTCATCGGGCCGCTCGTCGTGCTGGCCCTGGCGATCGTGTCGGTGCTCGTGCCCCGGCAGCCGACCTCGGCCCTCGCCAAGGTGGCGATCGGGTTCGGGGCGACCTACCTGGTCCTGTTCGGCCCCAACGTCCTGCGTGACCCGCTCTCCGCGCCGGGCGCGGCGTTCCTCCTGTTCGGCGGCGGCCTGCTCATCACGCTCCTGGGCGTCGCGGGTGCGATCCGGGCCCGGCTCCGCCGTCGGCGGGTCGAGGAGGCGGAAGCCGCAGCCGCCCGGATCTGAGCGCCGCCGCGAACAGCGGCCCAACCGCGGCCAGCAGCCGCCCCCCGAAGCCGGCCCGTGAGCGGTACAGGCGCCGCGCCTTGTCGACCGCGCCGCGGGCCACCGGGCCACGCGTCTCCCCCGCGAGGGTGGCATAGGCGGCCAGCGCCCCGGACTCGTCGCCGGCCAGCCAGCGGGCATCGGCCAGCACCTCGCGCGCGGCCGGGTCGGCCGGGGTCAGCGCCGCGCTCCGCTCGGCGGCCTCGAGGGCCTGGGTGGCCTGTCCGTCGCGGAGCAGGCCGCGGGCAAGGGCCAGCTGCGCGGCGCCGTCGTTGGGGTCCAGCCGGAGCGCGCGGCGGGCGGCCGTGACCGCGCCCTCGGGGTCGGTGGCGGCCAGCCGCTCGGCGGCCTCCGCCCGGATCCACTCGGCCTGGCGCGGATCGAGCCGGGCCAGCCGGGCGTACTCGTCGGCCGCCTCGCGATGGGCCCCGGTGGCGGCCAGGACCTGGGCGAGGAGCTCGCGGTAGCGGACCTCGTCGGGGTCGAGCCGGACCGCGGCCTGGGCATCGGCCTCCGCCTCGGCCAGGTGGCCGAGCGCGAGGTGGGCCCGGGCGCGGAGCTCGTGGGCCGCGTCCTGTCCCGGGGTGGCGGCCAGGAGCTCGTCCGCGAGGCGGATGACGGTCGGGTGGTCGCCGCGGTCAGCGGCCGCGGCGAGATCGGCGAAGGCCCCGCCTGTCACTCGGGCGGAGGCGCCGCCGGGCTGCCGGTCCACGCCGCCCCGCCCACCAGGTCGGTGATCCGCCCCGGGATGGCCTCCAGGGCGACCCGTTCCTGGGTCATCGTGTCGCGCTCGCGGATGGTGGCCGCCCCATCGGTGAGCGACTCGACGTCCACCGTCACGCAATACGGCGTCCCGATCTCGTCCTGGCGCCGGTACAGCTTCCCGATCGAAGCGGTGTCGTCGTACATGGCGGCCACCTGGGGCTTCAGGGCGGCGGTCAGGCGGCGGGCGACCTCGACCAGCTCGGGGCGATTCCGGAGGAGCGGGAGGACCGCGGCCTTGACCGGGGCCAGCGACGGCTTGATCCGGAGGACGACCCGCTTCTCGCCGGCCACCTCCTCCTCGTCGTAGCCATCGACCAGCACGGTCAGGACGGCCCGATCGACCCCCATCGCCGGCTCGATGGCGTACGGGACGACGTGGTCGCCGGTCGCCTCGTCGTAGACGGTCAGGGCCTTGCCGGAGGCGACCGCATGGGCGTTCAGGTCGAAGTCGAACCGGTCGGCGATACCCTCGAGCTCGGACCAGCCCATCGGGAAGTCGTACTCGATGTCGGTCGTCTTGCGGCTGTAGTGGCTCAGCTCATCGGCGTCGTGGGGCCGGAGGCGGAGGCGCTCGGAGCTGATCCCGATGACATCGGTCCACCACTTCAGGCGCTCGTCGACCCAGTAATCGAACCAGCGGTCCTCGTCGGCCGGCGGGACGAAGAACTCCATCTCCATCTGCTCGAACTCGCGGAGCCGGAAGATGAAGTTCCCCGGCGTGATCTCGTTCCGGAAGCTCTTCCCGATCTGGGCGATCCCGAACGGAGGCTTGCGGCGCATGGCGGTGACCACGTTCGCGAAGTTCACGAAGATGCCCTGCGCCGTCTCGGGACGCAGGTAGGCGACGCTGGCTTCCTCCTCGAGCGGCCCGACGTGGGTCTTGAACATCAGGTTGAACTGGCGGGCCTCGGTCAGGGTCCCGCGCTGGCCGCAGTCGGGGCAGGCGATCTCGGACGGCGGTCCCTTCAGGTCGGACTCGCGGAACCGGTGGTTGCAGTTCCGGCAGTCGACCATGGGATCGGTGAAGCCGGAGACGTGGCCGGAGGCCTCCCAGACCCGCGGGTTCATGATGATCGCCGCGTCGAGGCCCTCGATGTCGTCGCGAAGCCGGACCATGGACCGCCACCAGGCAGCCTTGATGTTCGTCCGGAGCTCGACCCCGAGCGGGCCGAAGTCCCAGAAGCCCTGGAGGCCGCCGTACAGCTCGCTCCCGCCGAACACGAAGCCACGCCGTTTGGCGAGGCTGACCAGGACGTCGAGGTTGGCGGCTGGCACGGCAGGCGAGTCTAGCGCAGCACCGGTTCGAGGCGGCTCACCTCGTCGAGGAAGTCCCGGCTCCGAAGCTCGCGTTCGAGGACGACCGAGACGGTGGCATGGAGGTGGCGCTCGGTCTCGCGGCTGACGGTGGCGGTCATGGCCAGCCGGCCGGCCTCGTCGAACGCGACGCGCTGGAGGTGGCGGAGGGCCTTCAGGGCCTCGTCCGAGATCGCGGTCGCGCCCTGGGCGGCGTGGGCGCACTCGGGGCCGACGACCCCGCCAGCCGGCGCGGCATACGCGTTCGGTCCCGGCTCGATGGGCGCGCCGCATTCGATGCAGACCCGGAGCTCGGGCCGGTAACCCATCGCGTCGAGGAGGTGGAGCTCGTAGGCGCGGGCGATGGCCTCGCGGGCGGCACCGGTGGGGGCCGTGTCGAGCGCGCTCAGCCCCGCTCCGAGCAGCGCGTAGGCGGCGGCGCTCTCGGCCCGCTCCTCGCAGAAGCGGTCCGCCAGTTCGGCGAGGTACCAGGCTGCGGCGGTCGCGTGGAGGTCGGTCCGCAGGCCGAGGTGGGGGTCGAGGAGCTGGGACTGGGTCACCACGTCGAACGTCCGGCCCACGGCCAGCACGAGGTCGACCGCCCCGAGCGGCTCGAGGCCGCCGCCGATCCTGGACCGCGGGCGGCGGACGCCCTTGGCGATGACCCGGAGCTTGCCGAGATGCGGGGTGAGCACGGTGAGGACGCGGTCCGCCTCCCCCAGGTCGAGCCCGCGGAGGACGATGGCCTCGGTCTTGTACAGGCGGGAGCGTGGGCTCACGGGTCGGGTACGCTTCGGACGATGGACATCCGGATCGAGTTTAGCCAGATGGTCGCCGAGGTCGAAGCCGAGATGGCGGCCATCCTGGCCGAGCACCGCGGCCCGGCCGAACCGCTGTACGCGATGCTCGCTTACCACCTCGGCCTGGACGGCACCGACGGGTCGTCCGGCAAGCGGATCCGGCCGCTCCTCGGCCTGCTCGTCTACCGCTCGCTGGGCGGGGACTACCGGAAGGCGCTCCCCGGCGCCGCGGCCGTCGAGCTCGGCCACAACTTCAGCCTCGTCCACGACGACATCCAGGACGGCGACAAGGAGCGCCGCCACCGCCCGACGCTGTGGGCCCGCTGGGGCATCCCGCAGGCCATCAACGCCGGGGACGCGCTGTTTGCCCTGTCCCGCCTCGCGCTCTATCGCCTCGCCGCCGACGACGACGACCCCGACGCCCCGAACGCCCGCCAGGTCCTCGAGCTGATGCGGATCTATGACCAGACCTGCCTCGCCCTGTGCGAGGGGCAGTACCTCGACATCTCGTTCGAGGGCCGGCTGGACGTGACCGAGGACGAGTACCTCCAGATGATCCACCTGAAGACCGCCTCGCTCATGGCCGCCGGTGTCGAGGCCGCCGCCATCCTGGCCTCCGAGGACCCGGCGGTCATCGGCGCTCTCCGCCGCTTCGGCGACCGGCTGGGGCTCGCGTTCCAGATGGCCGATGACGTGAAAGGCGCGTTCTGGCAGGAGTCGGCATCGGGCAAGGCGGAGGCGGGCGACCTGCGGCGGCGGAAGAAGACGATGCCGGTGATCTGGGCGTTGAACCACGCCGCCGCCGAGGACCAGGCGCGGCTCCGCGAGCTGTTCGCGCCGGGCGACCCCGACCGCCAGCTGACCGATGCCGAGGTCGCCGAGGCGGCGTCCATCCTCGAGAGCTCCGGGGCGCGGGACGTGACCCTCGCCGAGGCGCGCCGCTATCGCGACGAGGCGCTGGCCAAGCTCGAGGACATCACCCTGGACCCGGACGCCAAGCGGGACCTCGTGCTCTTCGTCGAGGCCGTCATCGCGGCCTGAGCCTTGGCGGTGAGCCTCAGCGGGGGTTCTCGACCGCCTCCCGGGACTCCTCGGTCTGCACCGCCAGGATCTTCGAGACCTTCCGCGAGTCGGCGGCCAGCACCCGGAGCGTGATCCCCCGGAACTCGACCTCGGTGCCGACCAGCGGGATCCGGCCCTCGCGGTGGATGATGAGCCCGCCGACCGTATCGAACGCCTCCTCGTCGGGCTCCTCCGCATCCCCCAGCTCGAACAGGTCGCGGAGATCGTCCATCGTGAGCCGGCCGTCGAGCCGGAACGCCCGCCGATCGGCCTCGGTCTCGACCGGCTCGACCAGGCTCTCCTCGATGTCGTACTCGTCCTGGATCTCGCCGACGATCTCCTCGACCAGGTCCTCGATCGTCACGAGGCCGGCCGTGCCGCCGTACTCGTCGACGACGATCGCGATGTGGCGCCGCGCGACGCGCATCTCGTTCAGCAGGTCGTCCACCTGCTTGGTCTCGGGGACGTAGGCCGCCGGCCGGGCCAGGGCCCGGAAGTCGATCGGCTCGCCCTCGCCGCCGCCGGCGCGCAGGTACGGCAGCAGGTCCTTGGCGTAGAGGATCCCGACGATGTTGTCGAGGTTCTCGCGGTAGACCGGGACCCGGGAGTGGCCGGCCCGGACGATCAGGTCGAGGACCTCGTCGATTGGCTCGTCCACCTCGACCGCCTTGATCCCGATCCGCGGAACCATGACCTCGTGGATCTGCTTGTCGCCGAGCTCGATGACGCCGTGGATCATCTCCTTCTCGGCTTCCTCGATCTGGCCCTGGGCCGATCCGGTCTCGACCAGGAGCTTGAGCTCCTCGACCGACAGGAGCCCGGCCTGCGGACGCTCGCGACCACCGAGCAGACGGACCAGGAAGCCGCTGATCGTGGTCGTCAGCCAGACGAGCGGGTTCAGGATCCGCTCCATCAGGCTCAGCGGCCGCGCGGCGACCAGCGCAAAGCGCTCGGGGAAGTTCAGGGCCAGCGTCTTCGGGACAAGCTCGCCCACGATGATCGAGGTCAGGGCGATCAGCAGGGTCACGAAGATGAACGCGATCGTGTCGGCGGCGTTCTGGAGGGGCGGCAACGGGATCTGCTCGATCGCCTCCGCGATGACCGCGCTGAAGGCGATGGCGCCGATGGCCGACGCGAGGAACCCGAGGAAGGTGATGGCCACCTGGATCGTGGCCAGGAAACGTTGGGGGTCCTCGACCAGCCGCCTCGCCGTCCGCGCTCCGCGTTTGCCTTCGTCTGAGAGCTGGTCGAGGCGGGTGCGGCGAACGGTGATGAGCGCGATCTCGGCCGCGGCGAACACGCCGCCCACCAGGATCAGGAGGAAGACGACGAGCAGGTCGACCCAGGGGTTTCCGGTGCTGGCCCCGCCCTCAGGCATCAGGAGGGTCGCCGTCCCGTCGGCGGCGGAGCTCGATGGGCCGGGCGGGCACGCCGACCACCGTCTTGCCGGCCGGCACGTCGCGGGTCACCACGCTTCCCGCCCCGGTCTTCGCGCCCGGGCCGACGGTCACCGGGGCCCTGAGCATGGTGTCGACCCCGATGAACGCGCCGTCCCCGATCACGGTCTCGTGCTTGGCGGTCCCGTCGAAGTTGGCGGTGACCGTCCCGGCGCCGATGTTCACGTCGTCTCCGACCTGGGCATCCCCGAGGTAGCTGAAGTGGTGCTGCCGGACGCGGGCGCCGAGGCGGCTCTTCTTGACCTCCGCGTAGTTCCCGATCTCGGAGTCCGGACCGACCACGCTGCCCGGCCGGAGGTGGCTCATCGGCCCGACCCGAGCCCCCTCCCCGACCTCGGAGTCCTCCACCCACGAGCCCCAGACCCGGGCCCGGGCCCCGATCCGGCTGTCGTTGACCCGGCTGCCGGGGCCGATGACGGCCTCCTCGCCGATCGATGAGGCGCCGCCCAGGACCGTCCATGGCTCGATCCGGGCGTCCTGGCCGATGCTGACCGTGGCGTCGATGAACGTGCTGTCGGGGTCGACGATCGTGACGCCCGCGCGCATGTGGTCCTCCGCGATCCGGGCGCGCATGAGCCGCTCGGCGGCGGCCAGCTGGACGCGGTCGTTGATCCCCATCGCCTCCTCGGGTCGAGGAGCGGCCACCACCCTCACCGGCTGGCCGTCCGCCGTCGCGAGGCCCACGAGGTCGGTGAGGTAGTGCTCGCCGGCGGGGCTGGGCGGGACGCGCTCGACGTTGGCGCGCAGCCACGCGGCATCGAAGCAGTAGGTTCCCGCGTTCACCTCGTCGATCGCCAGGGTCGCCGGGTCGGCGTCCACGTCCTCGACGATGGCGCGCAGGCCGTCGTCTGGGCCCCGGACGATCCGCCCGTACCCGGCGGGATTGTCGACCCGGGCGGACAGCAGCGCGATCACCGCACCGTGGCTGGCCCGCTCGCGGACGAGGTCGGCGACGATCCCAGCAGGAAGGAGCGGGACGTCGGCCATCGTCACGAGCACCTGGGTGGTGTCGGCGGGGATCTCCGGCAGCGCGACCCGCACCGCATCGGCGGTCCCGAGCTGGGGGTCCTGGCGGACGGTCCGGGCGGCGTTGCCGATCTCGGCCTCCACCTCGTCCGCCCCGTGGCCGGTCACCACGACCACCGGCCGGGCGTCGACGGCCTCGAGGAGGGCGAGCACGTGCCCGATCATCGGTCGACCGGCCAGCGGGTGGAGGACCTTGGGAAGTCGCGACCGCATCCGGGTGCCCTGGCCCGCGGCCAGCACGATGGCAGCGAGGCTGCTCACGCCGATCGGCGCTCGGTGGGGGGCATCAGAGGTCGAGATGGTAGGAGCGGCCTCGAACGAGCGTCAACTCGGGACGGCGTCCTCCCCAGCCAGCGCCACGCACTCGATCTCCACTCGAGCGCCGCGGGGCAGGGCCACCACCGCGAACGTCGATCGCGCCGGGTAGGGCTCCGGGAAGGCGGCGGCATAGGCCTCGTTCACGTCGGCGAAGTCGGCCATGTCAACGAGGAAGATGGTCGTTTTCAGGACCCGATCCAGGCTCGATCCGGCGGCGTCCAGGATGGCTTCGATGTTGGCGACCGCCCGCTTGGCCTGGGCCCCGGCGCCTCCCTCCACCAGCTCCCCGGAGGACGGGTCCACGCCCAAACAGCCCGCCACGAACACGAGGCCATCACCGACCATGGCCTGGCTGTAGGCCGCGATCGCGCCGCCTGCGTGCTCGGTTCGGACCGCGCGGCGGCTGCTCATCGGGAGTTCACCACGGCTCGATGCTAGCCGGTTCGGCCCGGACGCGGGTCTCGGTGACGGCCAGGCCCGAGCGTCCGACTCGCTCGGCGACGAAGGCGGAGCGCTCCGCGTCGGCCGTCAGGGTGAAGACCGTGGGCCCCGATCCGGTGAGGTGGGGCTCGCCGCCGGCGGCGGTCACGATCCGGAGGACGTCGTCGATCTCGGGCCGGATCCGGCGGGCGGCGGCCAGCAGGTCGTTGTGCGCTGGCTCGGACCCGAGGGCCGGATCGGCCTCCGACCAGTCCCCCGGCAGGAGCGATCCAAAGACGTCGGCCGTGGACAGGCCGAAGGGCGGGTGGACGAGCACCACCTCCCGAGCGTCGGGCGAGGCCGCCGCCTCGACCTGCTCGCCGATGCCCGTGACCCGGGCCGCGGCGACCTGGGCGGCGAAGAACGGGACGTCGGCGCCGATCTCGGCCAGCGCGACCAGCGTCGGAGCGTCCGGGGGCTCGTCCGCGACCCCGGCCGACCGGCGCCCGAGCCGCCACGCGGCCGCCGCATCCGACGAGCCGCCGCCGAGCCCGGCGGCCACCGGGATGGCCTTGCTCAACCTCAGCGAGGCTCCGGGCGGCTGTCCGCCACGACCCGCGTCCCAGCCGCGGAGCGCCAGGTTGTCCCCGTCGGCCGGGACGTCGCCGGCATGAGGCCCATCAAGACTGAGGACCACGCCATCCGCCGCCGCCTCCATCTCGAGCGTGTCGGCGAGCTCCAAGAGGACGAACAGCGACGCGAGCTCGTGGTAGCCGTCGGCTCGTCGACCGGTGACGTGGAGCCAGAGGTTCAGCTTGGCCGGCGCCACCAGGCGCCAGCGCCCGGCGTCAGCCATCGGCGGCCAGGTGCGGGCCCAGCGCATCGGTCAGGCAGGCCCACTCGGGGACGGACAGCGTCTGGGGCCTCCGATCCGGCGTGATCGCGCAGGCGAGCAGCGCCGCGTCCACCTGGTCGCGGGAGAGCGGCAGCTCGCGGACGAGGCTGTTGTGGATCTGCTTGCGCCGCTGGCGGAAGGCTGCCTGGGTCACGCGGTGGAACGTCTCGCGCGCCGCGGCGGGGACGACCGGCGCGGGCCGGCGGACCAGGCGCAGGACCGCGGAGTCCACCTCCGGCTCGGGCTCGAAGGCAGCGGCCGGCACGGTGGCCACGACCTCCGCCTCGGCGAGGTCCTGGACGAACGCGGACAGGTAGCTCATGTCGCCCGGTGGCGCGGCTACGCGGGCGGCGACCTCGGCCTGGACGAGGAGGACGGCGGCGTCCGGAGCGTGGTCGGCCCCGAGGAACAGGTGCAGGAGCGGGCTGGTGACGTGGTACGGGATGTTCGCGACGAGCTTGTAGGCGTGGCCGGCGAACAGGTCATCGGGGTCCACGGTCAGGGCATCGGCCTCGAGGAGGGTCAGCCCGGCCGCATCGTCGAGCTCACGGCGCAGGTACCCGACCAGGTGGGCGTCGATCTCGATGGCGATGACCTCGCAGCCGGCGGCCAGCAGCCGCCGGGTCAGCACGCCCAGGCCGGGGCCGACCTCGACGACCCGGTCGCCGGGATGGAGGTCTGCGGCGCCCACGATCGTGTCGAGCGCCTCGGCGTCGGTCAGGAAGTTCTGGCTGAGCCCGCGGCGGGGTCGCAGGCCCTCCTCCCGAAGGAGGCGGCGGAGCTCGCCGGGGGTCGGTGGCCGGATGGCGGCCGCCATCAGGCGGCAGCCTGCCAGGGGAGCGCCAGCGAGGGAACGGCCTCGAGGTCGAACTCGGCCCGCTCCCCGGCCAGGAAGTGGTGAGCGGCGGCGGCCCCGATCATCGCCCCGTTGTCGGTGCACCACGCCGGAGGCGGGACGAGGAGCGGCAGGTCGCCGAGCCGCTCCCCGAGCGTCCGGCGGAGGGCCCGGTTGGCGGCCACGCCACCCCCGAGCGCGACGGCGGCGACCTGGTAATCACCCGCGGCGGCCACCGTCCGCTGGACGAGCTGCTCGACGACGGCCCGCTCGAACGCGGCCGCGATGTCATCCACGGGGATCGGCTCGCCCCTTCCGCGGTGGCCCTCGACCTCACGGAGAACGGCGGTCTTCAGCCCGGAGAACGAGAAGTCGTAGCGTCCCTCCGGCCGCGCCAGCGGGAAGCGGGTGGCCGGCTCCACGCCCTCCGCCGCGGCCGATATCGCCGGCCCGCCCGGGTATGGCAGGCCCAGCAGCCGGCCGACCTTGTCGAAGGCCTCCCCGGCGGCGTCGTCCACGGTCTGACCCAGCAGCCGATAGCGCCCGTGGTCCTCCATCAGCACCAGCTGGCTGTGGCCGCCCGACACGACGAGGCACAGGAGCGGGAACGGCGGCTCGTCGGGCTCGACCGCGTCTGGCGCGGCGCGGTCGGTCGCGTCGACCAGCCAGTTGGCGTAGATGTGGCCCTCGATGTGGTTGACCGCCACCAGCGGCAGCCGATGGCTGGCCGCCAGGCCCTTGGCCAGGTTCACGCCCACCAGCAGTGAGCCGATGAGGCCCGGCCCGTAGGTGACGGCCACCGCGTCGATCCGGCTCCAATCGGTCCCGGCGCGCTCGATGGCGGCCTCGAGGCTGGGCACGATCCAGCGGAGCTGCTGGCGGGCGGCGACCTCGGGCACGATCCCGCCGGTCTCGGCGTGGACCGCAACCTGGCTGGCGACGACGTTGGACTCCATCCGGCGCCCACCGGAGACGACCGCGACCCCGGTCTCGTCGCAGCTGGTCTCGATGGCGAGGATCCGCGGCCCGCTCATCGGTCGGCTGGCTCGTCGGCGTCCGCCTCGGCCGCCGCCTGGCGCGCGGCGTCCATCGGCTCGCGCATGGCGGCGCTGGTGAGCGGCGGGGTGGTCATGACGTAGGCGTCCTCGCCGTCATCGGTGTAGTACCGCTCCCGGCGCCCGGCGATCGCGAAGCCGTGGTCGCGGTAGAGCGCCTGCGCGGCCAGGTTCGAGACTCGGACCTCGAGCGTCATCCGGGTCGCCCGCATCTCCTCGGCCACGACGAGCATGGCGAGCAGCAGCCGCCGGCCGATCCCCTGACGGCGCCACTCGGGATGCACCGCGAAGGTCGTGATGTGGGCCTCGTCGACCATGAGCCACACCCCGGCGTAGCCCACCACCGCCCCGCCTTGGCGCGCCACGAGGTAGCGGGCCAGGCGGTTGTGGCGGACCTCCTGCTGGAAGGCTTCGGGCGGCCACGGGGTCAGGAAGCTGGCCCGCTCGATGTCGAGCACGGCCGGGATGTCGTCGTCGGTCATCTGCTCGACGCGGACCGCGGCGGTCAGAGCCACGTGACGGTCTCCGTCCCGATCTCGCCGAGCCCGCGCGGCGGGCGCAGGTAGACCGGCTCGAGGCGGGCCAGGTCGTCCGCCGCGCCGCTCGCCAGGCGGGACGCGGCCATCCGGGCAACGGCGGCGGCGGCTCCGTCCGGCGGGACCGCGCGAGCGAGGCCCAGGGTGGTGGCCAGCTCCCGAGGCGCCACGAGGATGCGATCCCTGGCGGCGTCCGGGACCGCGTCGAACGCGACCAGCCGGGGCTCGGTGTCGGCTCGCCCGAGGGCCCAGGCCTCGGCCGCTCCCGACCGGACGAGGGCGGCCTCGGCATCCGGCTCGGCGCTCAGCCAGGCCTCGAGGCTCGGCACGCCGGCGATCGGCACGCCGAGCCCGGTCGCGAGGCCCTTGGCCAGGGCGAGGCCAACCCGCAGGCCGGTGAACGAGCCCGGTCCAAGCCCCACCGCCACGCCGGTGACGCGGTCCAGGCCGGCGCCCTGCTCGGCGAGCAGCCCGAGCAGACGGGGGAGGAGCTCGCTCCCTTGGCCCCGCTCGGCGGTCCACGCGGCGGTGGCGAGGGTGCCGCCGTCAGGCGCGGCGAGCGCGACGGACTGGTCAGGCGAGGCGCTCTCGATCGCGACGATCACGCGGCACCCCCGTTCTCGAGCGCCCGGGCCAGAACGGCGTGGCGGGGCCCGAGCGCCTCCCAGCGGAGCTCGCGGCGGTCGGCATCGGCCGGATCGGCCTCGAGGGTGATCCTGAGCCGGTCAGGGGGCAGCCAGCCATCGAGCCGATCGGCCCATTCGATGACGGTCACCCCACCGGCCTGGCGCTCGTCGAAGACCCCGGCCTGGCGGCCCTCGTCACCATCGGCCAGCCGGTAGGCGTCGACGTGGAAGAGCGGGAGGCGGCCGGCGTGCTCGTTCATGATGATGAAGGTCGGGCTGTTCACGACGCTCGCGACCCCCAGCCCCTCGGCCACGCCCTTGGCGAGCTGGGTCTTGCCAGCCCCGAGCGGTCCCTCGAGGGCGAGGCACGTACCGGGCTCTGCGGCCGCGCCGAGCGCCCGCCCGAGGCGGCGCGTGTCGTCGGCCGAGGTCGAGACGAGCCGGCCCTCCACCGCGTGCTCGGGATGAGTCGCCATGGCGCCGAGTATCTCAGGCTGCCGGCTGGCTGGCCTCCAGGTTGGCAAGTGCCACGGACACCGTCCGGCCGGCGTCGAGCGTCACGAGCCCGCACAGGGTGCTGATCCCCGAGCCGACGGCGAGCGGCTGGACCGGGACGTCGCTCAGGAGGCCGGCCTGCCCTCGTCCGGGCCCGGCCACGATCACGACCCGGTCCCCGACGTTGGCGCGTGGCACCCGGGCCGGTGCCGGGGCGGCATCGAAGACGAGCAGCCGGCGCTGGTCGCCGAGCACCGTTGCGGGGTGGTCGGCGTGGGCGCGCAGCCAGGCGAAGCGCGCCGGGTCCATGCTCGCCTGGCCGAACCCGTCGACGGCGAGCACGCCAAAGGGCGGTGCCGCGGTCCCGAGGAGGCTGCGCCGGTGCTGGAGCCCGGTGAAATCGGTCAGATCCCGGGCGTGGAGGCCGCCGACCACGATCGCCGCCACGCCGACCGCCCGGGCCCGGGTGATGGCCTCGGCCGAGGCCCACGATCCGCCGACCAGGATCCGGCCCGACGCGTCCGCATCGATGAGCGCCGGCTCGAGGGGCTGGTCCGGTCCGCTGACCATGATGGTGAGTGAACCGTGGACCGCCGGTCCGCTGCCGGCGGCCCCGGCGAGCATCACGGCCGGAACGGCGATCGTGATCGCTTCGGAGGCGACCTCCATGACGACCCCCCGGACGTCGCTGACGATGGACGGGCCCGTCTCGAGGGGCAGGAGCGCGGCGTTGCCGGTCTGTGGGTCATACCCGAGGAACAGCCCCTCCACCGGAGCGCGGACGTCCCGGTCCGGCGTGCGGGCCAGGGGCTGGTTCTCGCGGACGCGGTGGCCAGGGGTCGTGACCAGGAGCGGCTCGACCTCCTGGCGCTTGCGGTGGAGCGGCTTGGCGATCGGGACGCTCAGCGTGGCCGTCGGACTGCTCAAGGAGGCCAGCGGGTCGCCGGGCTGGACGTCGTCCCCCACCTTGACGACCGGCTCGGAGCCGGCCGGCAGCGGGACGCGGTGGCGGTACGGGTCGGAGGGCGCCATCAGCCGGTGGGCCCGTGGCTTTCGCGGCGGAGCGTGTCGCGCCACGTCTGGGTGACCGTGCGCGCGTCGCCGGGCCGAGCGGGCAGCTGGATCGGGTCGTCGCGTGCATCGAGGATGATCCCGACCGCCCCACCGGAGACCGCCGCCCGGAGCCGCGGGCCCCGGACGTGGTGGTCGATGGTCACGCCCCGCTCGATCTCGATCTCCAGCTCACCCTGCGCTCCCCGCTCGAGGGGCAGCACGGTCAGCGTCCCGGCGCGCACCTCCACCTGGGCGGACTCCGGCCAGCCGGCGCGATGCAGGCGGGCACGGAACGCGACCTGGCCGGTCCGCGCGCCGCGGACGACCACCGCGGTCCCGAGCGGAACAAGCAGGTCGTCTCGGAGCGTCTCGAGCCCCTCGTCCACGTCGTCATCGGCCAGCGCCCCGAGCGGACCGCAGATCCCCCACGGGTCGAGGGCCAGCTGGGTCACGCCCGGCGGGCGGAGCCCGTCGAGGAGGATCAGCGCGGCATCGGCCACCTGTGGGGCGCCGGCGAGGAGCCGCCCGGCTCCGACGACGAGGTCGACCGATGGCGTCCCGCCCAGCCAGTGGCGCGCCGCGGCCAGCCGGTCGATTCCGATGGCCTGGGCAATCGCCGCCTCGACGGGGGTCGCCGGGAGCCCCGACCGCCTGGCGGCCAGCCCGGCCATGGCATCGGTGGTCGTGAACTCGTCGACGTCGGTGGGCAGGACCTCGGCCGCGGCGCGGGAGCCGGCAGGAAGCGCCATCTCGGGGCTGGCTCCCAGCATGGCCGCGCGGCCGGCGCCCCGGTTGGGGGCCTCGCGCCAGGCGAGCCACGTCGCCCCGACGTCCACGCCGAGGACCGAGAGGCCCAGGCCCCGGGCCAGCGCGTCGATCGACCGGCCGAAGGCGATGGCCGTCGCCGTCCTCGGGTCACCGAGGTCATGCAGGGTGGCCAGCTGACCGAGCAGCGCGTCGGCCAGGCTGTCGTCGACGCCATCGGCCACCCAGCGCAGGCGGCGGCCGAAGAGGTCCGTCAGCCGGCTGTCGTCGCGGTCGGGCCCGACGGCCAGGACGGGCGTGCTCCGGTCGCCACGTCCGGCGGCGACCAGGCCCCACAGGCTGGCTCCGGCGGTCGCCGAGCCGGGAACCAGCAGCCAGGCGTCCGCCTCCGCCCGGCGGAGCCGCTCGAAGCGCGCGGCATCGGTCTCCCGGTCGTCGGCCGAGACCGTCGCCGCCACGGTCCAGCCGCTGCGGACGGCCAGCGCCCGGGCGGCCTCGAGGTCTCGGGTCGACGCGGCGGCCAGCACCAGGCTGCCGGGGCGGCGCGGAGATCGGCAGGTGATCCGTGGTGCCTCCCGGACGAGGATGGCCAGCCGCCGAGACAGCCGGCTGTCGGCATGGGGGCCTAGCCGGTCGACGAGATCCTCGATGAGCACGGTCTCGCCCCACGAGGTGGGCTGGGCAGTCCCGCTGACGATCCGCCAGCGGCCGCCGGCACGCCCGACCAGGGCGGCCTTGGTCCACGCCGTCCCGACGTCGAGGAGGAGCGTCAGCTCGGTCTCGGGCACGACCCGCGCCAAGGCGGGTCCCGAGCCGGATGCCGAGGCCGGCCGGGCCTCGCGAACGGTGGTCATGGCCGATGGTGGCGGCGCGGCAGGCGCCCCCGGAGCATGGTGGTCACTTCGTAGTTGATCGTCTGCCGCTGCGCGGCCACCTCGTCGGCGGTGATGGACTCGTCCCCCTGGCGGCCGATCAGCACGAACTCGTCATCGAGCCCCACCGAACCCGCGTCGCTGATGTCCACCACCAACCCGTCCATGCTGATGGCCCCCACCATCGGCACCCGCTGCCCGCGCACCAGCGCCCAGCCGTTGTTCAGGTGGCTGCGGGGCCAGCCGTCACCGTAGCCGATGGGCAGGGTCGCGAGTCGGGATTGGCGCGCAGCCGTCCACCGCATGCCGTACCCGATCGGGGTTCCGGGATCGACCTCGAACACGCGGAGCGGCAGCGCCCGCAGGGTCAGGACCGGCCGGAGGTCGATCCCGGCGATCGTGTGGCCGACCGGCGCCAGCCCGTACAGGCCGATGCCGGGCCGGATGGCATCCGCGAAGGCCCCCACGCCGGCGAGGACCGCCCCGGTGCCGGCAACGTGGACGAGCCCCGGATCGATCCCGCTCGCTCGCAGGTCGTCGAGCACCGAGGCCATCCGCTCGAGTTGGAGGGCGGTCAGCGAGGCGTCGTCGGGGGCGGCAAGGTGGGTCATCGTCCCGGCCTGGGCGAGGTCGGACGATCCGGCGATCTGCCTGGCGAGCGCCACCGCCTCGCCCGGCTCGATCCCCTGCCGGCCCAGGCCGGTGTCGACCTTCAGGTGGACCCCGATCCGCCGACCATCCTGGGCAGCTGCCGCGGCGAGGGCCCCGACCACCGCGGGGTTGTCGACCATCGGCTCCAGGCCGAGCCCGGCCACGGCCGGCGCGTCCTCGGTGCCGATGCCCCACAGGACGAGCAGAGGGCCGTCCTGGCCGGCCGATCGCAGCTCGGCCGCCTCGGAGACGGTGGCCACCGCCAGCCGCTCGGCGCCGAGCGCGGTCAGCGTCTCCGAGACCTCGACCGCCCCATGGCCGTAGGCGTTGGCCTTGACGACGGCGATCAGCTCCGTTCCGGGAGCGGCCAGGCCGCGCATGGTCGCGACATTGGCGGCCAGCGCCCCGTGGTCGATGTCGAGCCAGGCCCGGTGGCGACCGGCGGTGGTCGTCACGAGGGAGCGGCGCCGCTCCGCAGGACGGCGATGGCCTCGGGGAGGAGGCCGGCGATGTCGGAGGCGAGAACCCCGGCGGTCCCGATCCGCTGCTCGGCCAGCAGCCCGGCAGCGGCGTGCACGGCCACCCCGACCCCGGCCGCGTCGAGCGGGGCGAGGCCGGCGGCCAGGAAGGCGCCGATGGCGCCGGCCAGGACGTCGCCGCTCCCCGCCGTGGCGAGCGCCGGGGTGGCGACCGCCGAGCGGAGGACGGTTCCGTCGGGCGCGGCGACAACCGTGTTGGCCCCCTTCAGGACGACGACGTGCTCCCACAGCCGGGCCGCCTGCGACGCCGCCGCCTCGCGCCCCGCGTCGTCGTCACCGGCCGGCACCTCGGCCCCCTTCGTCAGGCGGGCGAACTCGCCGGGATGCGGCGTCAGGACGGCGGACGTCAGGCTCCGCCACCAGCGGTCGCGGCCGGCCAGGGCGGTCAGCCCGTCGGCGTCGACCACGACCGGGCTCTGGAGCTCGGACAGGAGCGTGGCGACGCGGCGCAGGGTGGCGGCATGACGGCCGAGCCCCGGACCGATCACGGCGGCGTCGTACTCGCGGGCGGCGGCGGTGAGCTGCCGCCAGCCGGTCGGGGCCACGAGCCCGACCGCCTCCTCCGGGAGCAGGAGCGCCGTCAGCTCGGGGACCCGGCCCATCAGCCGGAGCCCGACCGACTCGGGCGTGGCGAGGCAGACCAGGCCGGCGCCGGCCCGCGCCGCGCCGAGCCCGGTGAGGAGCGCCGCCCCGGCGAACTCGAGCGACCCGGCCACGACCAGGACCCGCCCGAACGTCCCCTTGTGGCCCCGCGGCTCCCGTTCGGGGAGATGCCCGGCGACCCACTTCTGGGTCAGCGTCGTCGCGGCCATCAGCTCAGCCCTCGCTCGGCCGGTCGGCGATGGCCACCGCCACCGCCATCCGCCGTTCGTGGGAGATCGACACGGTCACCTCGCCGATCCCTAGCCGCGCGGCGCGGGCTGCGGCTCGCCCGTGGAGCAGGACCTGGGGCTGGCCGGCGAAGTTGGGCAGAACCTCGATCTCGCGCCAGCCGACCCCGCGCACGCCCAGCCCGAGCACCTTGCTGACCGCCTCCTTGGCCGCCCATCGTCCGGCAACCCGCTCGATCTTGTTCCCGCAGTATCGGTCCTCGCGGTCGGTCAGGACCCGCCGCCGGAATCGGTCCGGGTAGCGCTCCAGGGTGCGGGCGATCCGGTCGATGTCGATCAGGTCGACCCCGAGCTCGTGGCGGCTCATCGGGCGTCGCCCACCCGACGGCTACTCGACGGTGACCGACTTGGCCAGGTTGCGCGGCTGGTCGACATCGGTCCCTCGCGAGACCGCGACCTCGTAGGCGAGCAGCTGGAGCGGGACCGCGCTGATGACCGGGGACAGCTCCTCGAGCGTCTCGGGCACGAACAGGACGTCCCGGGCGTGGGTCCCGATCTGCTCGTCGCCGGCGGTGGCCACCGCGACGATGGGCGCCTCCCGGGCACGGGCCTCGGAGACGTTGGTCAGGACCTTGTCGTAGACCGCTCCCTTGGTGACGATCGCGACCAGCGGGGTGTCCGCGTCGAGCAGGGCGATCGGGCCGTGCTTCAGCTCGCCGGCGGCGTATCCCTCGGCATGAACGTAGGACAGCTCCTTCAGCTTCAGGGCGCCCTCCATGGCGATCGGGAACCCGACTCCGCGGCCGATGTACATCACGTCCTGCACGTTCAGCGAGGCCCAGCGGGCGGCGATGTCGCGGACCTGCGGCGCGCAGTCGAGGGCGGCCACGGCAGCCCGGGGCAGCGCCCGGAGGCCATGCCCGTACGCAATCAGCTGCGCCGGGCTGAGCGTGCCCCGCAGCCCGGCGAGGTGGAGGGCCACCATCTGGAGGACGAGCACCTGGGTGGCGAACGCCTTGGTCGAGGCCACGCCGATCTCGGGCCCGGCCTGGAGGTACACCGTGGCGTCGCCGTCGCGGGTCAGGGCGCTGCCGACCACGTTGGTGACGACGATCACCGTGGCGCCGTGCTCCCGGGCCAGGCGGGTCGGGGCGATCGTGTCGGCCGTCTCGCCCGACTGGCTGACGCTGATGACGATCGTCCGATCGGTGATCGGCGGCGGCGCATAGCGCATCTCGGAGCCGATGACCGACACCGCCGGCAGCCCGGTCCATTGCTGGAACAGGTAGGCGCCGACGTCGGAGGCGTAGTGGGCGGTGCCGCAGGCGACCAGGTAGATCCGATCGGCCTGGCGGAGCTGGTCCTCGACGACGTCCAGCTCCGGGAGCCGGAGCACGCCCCGGCCGTCGACCCGGCCGCGCAGGGCCTCCTGGATGGCGTGGGGCTGCTCGTAGATCTCCTTCAGGGTGAAATGCGGGAAGCCGCCCTTCTCGGCGGCCTCCAGGTTCCAGGTGATCTCGGTGACCTCGCGATCGACCTCGTCACCCTCGAGGTCGATGACCGTGGTGCCCTCCGGGGTCACCGCGGCGATGTCGCCCTCGTGGAGGATGACCACCCGCCTGGTGTGCTCGAGGATGGCCGGCACGTCGCTGGCGAGGAAACCCTCGCCCTCGCCCAGCCCGACGATGAGCGGCACGTTCATCCGGGCCCCGACGATGAGGTCGGGATGGTCGGTGTGCATGACGCCGATGGCGTAGGCCCCCCGCACCTGCCCGAGCGCCTGGCGGACGGCCTCGACGAGGTCGCCGGCGTAGCGTTCCTCGATGAGATGGGCGAGGACCTCGGTATCGGTCTCCGAGGTGAACTCGTGGCCGGACGCGGCCAGCCGATCGCGGATCTCGGCGTAGTTCTCGATGATCCCGTTGTGGATCAGCGCCAGCTTGCCGGTGCAGTCGGCGTGGGGATGGGCGTTCAGGTCGTTCGGGGCGCCGTGGGTCGCCCACCGCGTGTGGGCGATGCCCGGATGGCCGGCCGGCGTCGAGCCGTTCAGGTGCTCGGTGAGGTTGTTGAGCTTGCCGGCCCGCTTCTCGACGAAGACGGTGCCGTTCTCGGTCCGGACGGCGATGCCGGCCGAGTCGTAGCCGCGGTACTCGAGCCGACGAAGGCCCTCGAGGAGGATGGGTGCCGCGTCACGCGGCCCGACGTACCCGACGATTCCGCACATGGCTGCAGGCCTTGCTAGTTCAGCCGCGCGGTGGCCAGGTCCGCGAGCTCCCGGGCGATGGTTGCGATCTCGTCTGGCTCCTCACCTTCGACCAT
The DNA here is from genome assembly GCA_036556745.1 of Candidatus Limnocylindria bacterium. GTDB lineage: Bacteria > Chloroflexota > Limnocylindria > QHBO01 > QHBO01 > DASTEQ01. The sequence goes on from DATBIW010000067.1 coordinate 25,784, forward strand.
GATCCGCAGCTTTGGCTCGGTGCCCGAGGCGCGGACCAGGATCCGTCCTCGACTGCCCAGCCGAGCCGTTGCCTGGGCCACAGCCTCGGCGAACAACGGGTCGACCTGCCACTGGTCCTTGTGGCGGACGCCGGAGTTTATCACCACCTGCGGAAGCCTCGGAATTCGGGCATCAAGCTCACCGAGGGTCGCGCCGTCCGCCGCGCGAAGGGCGGCGACGAGCTGGATTGCGGTCAGCAGGCCGTCGCCGGTGGACGCCAGATCGCGGAAGATGACGTGGCCCGACTGCTCCCCGCCGAGCATCGCCCCGGAGCGCTCCATGGCCTCGAGGATGTGCCGGTCCCCGACCGGCGCCCGGAGGACGCGACCACCGGCGCCCTCGACGGCGCGGACGAGGCCGTCGTTACTCATGACCGACACGACCAGCGTCCGTTCCGGGAGCGTCCCGGCGGCCAGCCGCTGGAGGGCGCAGATCCCCATCACCCCGTCGCCGTCGATCACCTCCCCAGCCTCGCTGACCGCGATCAGGCGGTCGGCATCCCCGTCGAAGGCGAACCCGAGGTCCAGGCCGCCGGCGCGGACCGCGTCGGCCAGGGCGGTGGGGTCGGTCGCGCCGCCGCCGACGTTGATGTTCGACCCGTCCGGATCGCAGTGGATGGGCGTGACCTGCGCGCCGAGCCCCCCGAACAGGACGGGCGCGAAGTGGGAGGCTGAGCCGTTGGCCGCGTCGACGCCGATCCGCAGTCCCGCGAGCAGCTCGCCGGCGATCGTGGCCAGGTGGTCGCGGTAGGCGGCCACCGGCCCGGCGTCGTGCTGGACGCGGCCGAGGCCCGCGTTTCGCGGCCCGGGGAGCGCCTCCGCCTGGAAGATCAGGGTCTCCAGCCGCTCCTCCGCCTCGTCGTCCATCTTCCGGCCGCCGGAAACGACCTTCAGCCCGTTGTCGTCGGGCGGGTTGTGGGAGGCCGAGACCATCACCCCGGCCACGTGGTCGCCGGTCTCGGCCACGTAGGCGAGGCACGGGGTGGTGACCACGCCCAGGTCGATGACGTCGGTGCCCACTGACGCCAGCCCGGCGGCGAGGGCCGCGGTGAGCATCTCGCCCGAGCGGCGTGTGTCGCGGCCGACGACGACGCTTCGCCCCACGCCTTCGGCGTAGTGGCCCAGCGCGCGGCCGAGGTCGTAGGCGAGGGTCGGGGTCAGGTCGACGTTCGCGACACCGCGGATCCCGTCGGTGCCGAAGAGGCGGCCCACCGGCGTGCGCGGGCCGGCGCTACGGGCCGCCGGCGGTGAGGGTCACCGCCACGGGGCCCAGGGGCTGGACGAGGGTGATGCCGGTGGGGAGCGTCACGGTGGGCGTCACCTGGTGGTTCCCCTCCCCGAGGCCGGCCATGTTCAGGATCGGGATCACCTGGGCCGGGGTGAGCGCGGCGATCGCGGCTCGCGTGCCACCCACGGTGACCGGGATCTGGCCCGACTGCGGCTGGCAGGTCAGCCCGGCGCCCACGTTCTGGCAGACGGGCCCGGCCAGGATCGTCCGGCTGGCGAGCTCGGTTTGGACGGTGATCGTGAGCGCGACCGATGGCTCGGCATCCCCGGCCAGGCGGGTGTCCTCCGGCAGGACGAGGGTCGCGTCGATGACGCCGTCAGCGGTCACCGTGCCCAGGTCGATCGGCTCGGTGGCCACGCTGACGACCCCGGCCAGCACCTCGGGAGGACCGAACAGGGTCACCGTGGCCGGGTCGGAGGTGATCGACGACAGGGTCAGGCCGGGCGGCAGCGTGCCCTCGAGGTCGGGAGCCACGGGTACGGTCTTCGAGGTCTCTGCGGTGCTGACCTCGATCTCGATGGAGGCGGTCGACGGCGAGAGCTCGACGGCCGATACGGGCTCGCCGTCCACGTCCACCGGGACGAGGTCGACCTGCTCGGAGACGTCGATCCCCGACGGGTCGATCCGGACCCGGGCCAGGGCGTGGGTGACGAGCCGGAGCCGGCTTTCCGGTCCCTGGGCCTGGACCGTGGTGGGCATGACATTCGGCGAGCCGATCTCGAGCCCGGTCGGGACCTCGCCGCGGTCAACCACCACCCGGATGGTGCGGACTCCGAGCCGGTCGAGGATGACCGAGACCTCGAGCGGCGCCCAGTGGAGGACCTCGACCTCGTCGTCGAGGGAGCGGACCTCGACCGGCAGCAGCTGCGGCTCCCCGGCCTGGGTCATGTCGTACGCCGCGAGGTCGACCGAGGCGCTGAACGTGGAGATCGTGACGGTCGCGGCCGCGCCGGCCGACGCGCGGTAGCCGACGTCGACCGTGCCCAGCTCCCCGGTGAGCAGGTACGTGTTCAGCGGCTGGTTGACGGCCCGGATCGGAACGCCGGTGACCTGCTGCTCAGTGAACGAGCCGGAGTAGACCAGCCCGGCGTAGAGCAGGATGGACAGGAGGAGTGCGCCGACCTTGAGCGGCCAGTTGCGCAGCACCAGGGCCATCAGGCGCGGCGCTCTCCACTGGCGACCGGTTGCGACCCCTCGGCCGGCTCGGCGGACGAGGCCGCGGTGGGCGGGGTCTGCGCGAGCGGGGCTTCGGGCGGGGTGGCGGGCGCGACGGAGGTGACGACCCGGTCCTCCGGATCGACCGGCCCCTCAGCCGGCTCCTCCTCGGGCATCCCCCAACGCCGGTCGAGCGTGCGACGCAGGATCGGCGCCGCCTCGCGCGGGGCCTGGGGTCGGATGAGGCTGAAGATCCGGCGGCGGAGGCGGTCCTCGCTGAGGTTCCGCTCGATCCGGCCGCGGACGACGAGCGAGATCGATCCGGTCTCCTCGCTGACGACCACGATGAGCGCATCGGTCTGCTCGCTGATGCCGATGGCCGCCCGGTGGCGGGTCCCGTAGCGCTCGCTGTCCAGGGCGCTCTGGCTCAGGGGGAGCAGTACCCCGGCGGCCACGATCTTGTTGCCGGAGACGACGACCGCCCCGTCGTGGAGGGCCGTGCCGTGATAGAAGATCGTGGCCAGCAGCTCGGCCTTGAGATCGGCGTTGATCTGGACGCCGGAGTCGGCGGTCAGGTCGTGGAGGCCGGTGTCACGCTCGATGACAATGAGCGCGCCGTGCCGGGACCCGGCCAGCAGGCGAGCTGCCCGCGACACCTCGCGAGCAGTGGTATCGGCCGCGGCGACCTCCGGCGAGGTGAACAGGCGGTTCAGCGAGCCCATCCGGCCGATCTGCTCCAGTCCGCGCCGGAGCTCGGGCTGGAAGACGACCACCACGGCGAACAGGCCGACGACTGCGCCCGCCTGGAGCAGGGTCGAGAGGAGCACGAGATCGAGCGCCTGGGCGGCGAGGTAGACGAGCGCGACGATCGACAGGCCGATGAGGATCCGGACTGCCCGCGTGCCCCGGATGAGCACGAACAGCCAGTAGATCAGGAACGCCACGACCACGATGTCGAGGATCGAGGTCAGCGGGGTGCCGCGCAGGAAGGTATCGAGGAACTCGCTGAGGCTTTCCGGCACGATCAGACAGGTGCTCCCTGCGGTCGGCGGACAATGGTATCAAAGGGCCCCTCGAGCGCCCGGTGTTCCAGCTGAGCGTGCCCTGAGATCAGCGCTTGGTGTACTGCGGCGCCTTGCGCGCTCGCTTCAGGCCGTACTTCTTGCGCTCCTTGGCCCGCGGGTCGCGGGTGAGGAGGCCGGCCTCCCGAAGCGCGGCCCGGAAGTCGGGGTGGCCGGCCAGCAGGGCGCGGGCGATGCCGTGGCGGATGGCGCCCGCCTGGCCCGACGTTCCGCCGCCGGAGACCAGGACGCTGGCCGAGTAGCGGCCCTCCGTCTCGGTGACCCGGAACGGGAGGCGGATGGGGGCGACCTTGGTCTCGCCGCCGAAGTAGTCCTCGGCCGGCTTGCCGTTGACGACCATCTCCCCGTTGCCCGGGAGGAGGCGGACCCGGGCGACCGACGTCTTGCGCCGGCCGGTCCCGTACAGGTAGTTGACGCTCACGACGCCTCCTGGGTGGTGGAGGCCGGGGTCTTGGGACCCTGGGCCTGGTGCGGGTGCTCGGCGCCGGGGTAGACGCGGAGCTTTCGGTACATCGCGTTGCCGAGCTTGGTGCTCGGGAGCATGCCCTTCACGGCCGCCTCGATCACCCGCTCCGGCTTGCGAGCCAGCAGGTCGGCAAGCGACTCCTCGCGGAGACCGCCGGGGTAGTTCGAGTGGCGGTCGTACCGCTTCTGGCTGAGCTTGTTGCCGGTGACCTTGATCCGGGCGGCGTTGATGACGACGACGTGGTCGCCGGTGTCGAGGTGTGGCGACCAGGTGGGCTTGTGCTTGCCGGCGAGGAGCGTGGCGACACGCGTGGCCAACCGGCCGAGCGGCTGATCGGTGGCGTCGATGAGCCACCAGCCTCGGTCGATCTCGCTGGCCTTGACCGCGTAGGTCTTCACTGTCGGTTCACGTCTCCTGACTGTTCGAACTGGATGCGCTCGAGGGTGAGGCCCCGGGCCGGGGCCGCGCGCCCGTGGAGGGCTCGCGAACCGGCCTCGAGCAGCGGCCCGACCGCGTCGGGGGCCATCTGGCCCCGTCCGACGGCGAGGAGCACTGCCACCAGGCTTCGCACCATCCGGCGCAGGAATGCGTTGCCCTGCACCGTGACCTCGACGAGCGTCCCTCGCTCCCGGACCGTGATCGCCATCAGGTGGCGGACCGTCCGGCCGCGCGGGTCGCTGCCGAGGGCCGCGAAGTCCCGCTCCCCGACCATCCGGCTCGCGGCGTCCTGCATGGCCGCCACGTCCAGCTGGTCGGGAATCTCGAGCGTCCGATGCCGATCCGTGGGGCGGCGGTCGCCGTCCTGTCGGATCCGGTAGCGGTACGTCCGCGCCACCGCCGCGCGGCGGGGGTCGAATCCCGGTTCCGCGCTCCGGAGGGAGCGGATCACCACGTCCGGGGCGAGCGCCGCGTTCAGCCGGCGTCGCAGCTCTGGCCACCCGATCCACTCCCCTTCGGGAGCCCTGGGCAGGCAGAACGCGATCACCTGGCCGGTGGCGTGCACGCCGGCATCGGTGCGCCCGGCGAAGCGGATCGTGACCCGCTCGCCGGTCATCTTGTTAAGCGCGTCCTCCAGCTCGCTCTGCACCGTCCGCTCCCGCGGTTGGCGCTGCGAGCCGGCGAACGCCGTCCCGTCGTACTCGATGACCGCCCGGGCGCAGCGACGCGCCGCGGGAGGCATCGGGCTCTTCGGTTGTTCGGCCGGTCGAGCCCGCCTAGACGAGCTCGATCTGGACCATGGGCGCCGAGTCGCCGGCCCGGGGTCCAAGACGCGTGATCCGCGTGAACCCCGACCCCCGTTCGGCGTACTTGGCCGCCAGTTCGCCCATCAGCTTCTCGATGATGAGCGGCTCATTGGGCAGCCGGGCGACCAGCTGCCGGCGCGCGGGCAGGTCCCCGCGCTTGGCGATGACGATCAGGTGGTCGACCATGCCCCGCACCTCCTTGGCCTTGGCCTCGGTCGTCCGGAGCCGCTCGTAGCGGAGCACGGCCACCGCCAGGTTGGCGAGCATGTGCTCGCGGTGGGCGGTGGGGCGGCTCAGCTTGCGGCCGGCGGTGCGGTGCGGCATCGGTCTCGATCAGCCTTCGCGGTTCAGCTCGGCGGCGACCGCCTCGTCGAGCTCGGCGGCGGCCGGCAGGTCTGCCTCGTCGGCGACCGGGGCGCCGTCCTCAGGGGCGATGAAGCCACGCAGAGCGAGCCGCTCCTTCATGTCGTCAAGGCTCTTCTTGCCGAAGTTCCGCATCCGGAGTAGCTCGTCGTCGCCGAGCGCCAGGAGCTGGCCGATCTTCGTGATGTTGTTCCGCTTCAGGCTGTTGTAGGCCCGCATCGGGAGGTCGAGCTCCTCGATCGGCGCGTCCAGCAGGCTGGCCGACAGCGGGGCCGGGACCTCGTCGCCGGTGCCAACCGACGGGCGGCCGATCTCGGCGAAGCGCGAGAACTCGCGGACCAGGATGCCCGCCGCCTGGGCCAGGGCGGCCTGCGGCGTGGTCGTCCCATCGGTCTCGATCTCGAGGGTCAGCTTGTCGAAGTTCGTCATCTGACCGACCCGGGTGTTCTCGACCGAGAAGTTCACCCGGCGGACCGGGGAGAAGATCGCGTCGACCGGGATGACGCCGATCGGCATCTCCTCGGTGTGCTCGGCGGCGCGGTAGCCGACGCCGGTCTCGACGGTGATATCCATGTCGATCGAACCCGCGTCCGAGTCCAGCGTGAGGAGCTCGAGGTCCGGGTTCACGATCTCGACATCGGCCGACTCGGCGATGTCACCGGCGGTGACCTGGCCGGCGCCATGCTTGGCCAGCTTCAGGGTCACCGGGTGGGGGGCGAAGGACCGGAGCCGGATCTTCTTCATGTTCAGCACGATCTGGGTGACGTCTTCCTTGACCGCGGGGATGGTGCTGAACTCGTGGAAGACGTTCGCGACCTGGATCGAGGTCACCGCCGCTCCCTCGAGCGACGAGAGCAGGACGCGGCGCAGCGCATTGCCCAGCGTGACCCCGTAGCCGGCGGCCAGCGGCTGGATCTCGAAGCGGCCGGAGGCGCCGGACGCCTCGACCTCTTCGATGCGCGGTGTGGACTCGGGTTCGATCATCAGCAAGGGGAACTCCTAGCGCGAGTAGTACTCGACGACGAGCTGCTCGTTGAACTCCATGGGCATCTGCTCACGAGTGGGTTCGGCGGTGACGGTCCCGGACAGCTTGGTGGGGTCGACGCTCACCCAGTCCGGGACCTGGGCGGCGCGCATCGCCTCGGGAGCGCCCTTGAAGTAGGCACGCCCGCGGCGCGTGTCGCGAACCTCGATACGGTCGCCGACCGCGACCTGGCGGCTCGGGGACTTGGTGCCCCGACCGTTGACGTTGAAATGGCCGTGGCTCACCAGCTGGCGGGCCTGGGCGCGGGACGTGGCAAAGCCCATCCGGTACACGGTGTTGTCGAGGCGCATCTCGAGCATCCGGAGCAGGTTCTCGCCGGTCATCCCCTTCTGGCGGGCCGCGTCACGGAAGTAGTTGCGGAACTGGCGCTCCATGACCGAGTAGCTGCGTCGAACCCGCTGCTTCTCGCGCATCTGGAGGCCGTACTCGCTGACCTTCCGGCGACGGGTCGGGTTCATGCCCGGCGGGGTGCTTCGCCGCTCGAACGAGCACTTCTTCGAGTAGCAGCGGCTGCCCTTCAGGAAGAGCTTGAGCCCCTCGCGGCGGCAGATCCGGCAGACCGGATCGGTGTAGCGGGCCATGGCTCAGACCCGGCGCCGCTTGGGCGGGCGGCAGCCGTTGTGCGGGATCGGGGTGACGTCGGTGATGGCGGTGACCTCCAGGCCGGCGGCCTGGAGGGAGCGGATCGCCTGCTCGCGGCCGGCACCGGGGCCCTTGACGAAGACCTCGACCTGGCGGACGCCATGCTCCATCGCCTTGCGGGCGGCGAGGTCGGCGGTCTGGGCCGCCGCGTACGGCGTGCTCTTCCGCGAGCCCTTGAAGCCGACCAGGCCGGCGCTGCCCCAGGCGAGCACGCCACCGCTCGGGTCGGTGATGGTCACGATCGTGTTGTTGAACGTGGCCTGGATGTGGGCGTGTCCCGCGGGGACGTTCTTCTTCTCGCGCTTCTTGGCGCGCGTGGCGCGCTTTCGTTCAGCCATGGGACTCCGTTACTTCTTGCGGCGCACGCCGACCGTCTTGCGCGAGCCGCGCCGCTGCCGAGCGTTGGTCTTCGTCCGCTGACCGCGGGCGGGGAGGTTGCGACGATGGCGGACGCCTCGGTAGGCACCGATCTCCATCAGGCGCTTGATGTTCATGCTCACTTCCCGGCGGACGTCGCCCTCCACCCGGTAGCGGCGGTCGATGATGTCCCGGAGGCGGGTCACCTCGTCCTCGGTCAGGTCCTTCACCCGCGCGTCGGGGGACACGTTGGCGGCGGTCACGACCTTGGCCGCGGTGGCCGGGCCGATGCCGTGGATGTAGGTCAAGGACACGATCACCCGCTTCTCGCGGGGAATGTCCACGCCGGCGATGCGCGCCATCAGCTGCCCTAGCCCTGCCGCTGGCGGTGCTTGGGGATCCGGCAGATGACCAGCACCACACCCGAGCGCCGAATGACCTTGCAGCGCTCACAGCGGGGCTTGACCGAGGCGGAAACCTTCATCGCATCCTGTACGTGATTCGACCCCTGGTGAGGTCGTAGGGACTGAGCTCGACCCGAACGGTGTCGCCGGGGAGGATGCGGATGAAGTTCTTCCGGAGCTTTCCCGAGATGTGGGCCAGGACTTCGTGGCCGTTCTCGAGCCGCACCTTGAACATCGCGTTGGGCAAGGGGAGGATCACCTCTCCCTCGACCTCGATGGCATCCTTCTTCGGCAAGCGCTACGCACCCTCGTTCGCGGTCTGTGCTCTCTCAATTGGGGGGACACACGGAAAGGCCGCCGCACGCGGCGACCACGGAACGACGAGTATACAACTGCCGATTTCGATGAGCAACGAGGCCAAAGGAGGCTGATCGGTGCCGATATCACCCCTGGTTGACCTTGGTTCGATCGCCGATGAGCTCCGGGTGGCGTCCGACCGCGATTTCGATCTCGAGGCCGTCGATCCGGGCGGGACGCCAGGGTACGAGGGCGACCGCGATGCGGCCGATGCCGAGCTCGAGCTGCTGCGCGACGAGCTCGCCGAGTTCCAGGAGCGCCTCTGGGCGGAGCGGAAGCAGTCGCTGCTGATCGTGCTCCAGGCCATGGATGCGGGAGGCAAGGACGGGGTCATCCGGAACGTGTTCACCGCCATGAACCCGCAGGGCACCCGGGTGACCGGCTTTGGCGTCCCCACCGAAGAGGAGCTCAGCCACGACTTCCTGTGGCGCATCCACGCCAACACCCCGGGCCTCGGCCGCGTGGGGATCTTCAACCGGAGCCACTACGAGGACGTGCTCGTGGTAAGGGTCGCGCAGCTCGTCCCGGAGGCAATCTGGCGCGGGCGCTATGACCAGATCAACGCCTTCGAGGCCACGCTCGCGGCTGCCGGCACCACGATCCTGAAGGTCATGCTCCACATCAGTCGCGACGAACAGCGTGAGCGGTTCCAGAAACGCCTCGACAACCCGGAGAAGCGCTGGAAGTTCCGCCTGGGCGATCTCGAGGTCCGCCGGCAGTGGGGCGAGTACATGGCGGCCTACGCCGAGGCGATCACCCGGTGCTCCACCGCCGCGGCGCCGTGGTACGTCGTCCCGGGGGATCTCAAGTGGTACCGCGACCTTGCCGTGGCCCGGATCGTGGCCGGCGCGGCGCGAGCCATGGATCCCTCGTTCCCCGAGCCGGAGGAGGACCTCTCCGGGGTCGTGCTCAGCGACTGACCCGCGGCGCGGGCGGGCGGTCGGGGGGGACTAGCGTCGCGGTCCGAACGCCCGCAGGATGGACCGCAGGATCGTGTTGAACGTCCCGCTGCGGGCGAAGCGGGCGCCTTCTTTCGCGACCCCGCCCCAGTCCACGCCTCGCTCCGGTGGTCGAGTCGGATGCTTGCGGCTGCCGGACGTCGGCGGCCGGGGATCGTGGACATCGATGGTCGGCTCGTCCGGCTGGTCCAGGATCTCGGTCGCCGATCGGTCGTTCACGTCCTGGGCATATCGGCCGGCGATTGGTGAGGCGCTAACGATCTCGGCGAACGCGGCAGGGTCCAGCTGGGCCATCAGCGACATCGGCGGGCGGATGAGTGTCCTGACGGTCGGCATCGGGATGCCCTTGGGGCTGAGCCCGGTCACCAGGGCCTCGCCGATCCCGAGCTGGGTGAGCTCCCGTTCGACGTCGTAGAACTCGGTCATCGGGAACGTATCCGCGGTCGCCTTCACGATCTCCAGGTCGTCGGGCGTGAAGGCCCGGAGGGCGTGCTGGACGCGGTTCCCGAGCTGGCCGAGCACCTCGGGGGGCACGTCCCGCGGGGCGTGGGTCACGAAGAACACGCCGACGCCCTTCGAGCGGATGAGCCGCGCCACCAGCTCGATCTGGTTGAGGAACGCCCGGTTGGCGTCGCGGAACAGGAGGTGCGCCTCGTCGAAGAAGAACACGAGCTTGGGGCGGTCCAGGTCGCCGACTTCGGGGAGCGTCTGGTACAGGCGAGCCAGCAGCCACATCACGAACGTCGAGAAGAGGGCGGGGCGATCCTGCATGTCGGCGAGCTCGAGCACGCTGATCACACCCTGGCCGTCCGGGTTCACCCGCAGGAAGTCGGCCACGGCGAACTCGGGCTGGCCGAAGAACGCGTCCGCGTCCTGCTGCTCGAGCCCGACGATCTTCCGGATCATCACCCCGACCGACGCTCCCGAGACGCCCCCGTATGCCTCCATGTCGGCCTTGCCTTCGTCGCTGTCGAGATGGTTGAGCAGGGCTCGGAGGTCACCGAGGTCCTGGAGCGCCATCCCCTTGTCTTCGGCGTACTTGAACGCCAGGGCGAGGACGCTCTCCTGGGTTTCGTTGAGCTCGAGGACCTTGGCCAGGAGGATCGGACCGAACGAGCCGACGGACGCCCGCAGCCGGACGCCGGGCCGATCACGGACGAGCGTGAAGAACTCGACCGGGAACGCCCGAGGTGCGTACCCGTCGAGGCCGAGGGCCTCGACGCGGGCGGTCACCTTCTCGTTCGGCACGCCGGGCGCGCCCAGCCCGGAGATGTCGCCCTTGATGTCGCTGATGAAGACCGGGACGCCGGCGGCGGACAGCTGCTCGGCCATCACCTGGAGGGTCTTGGTCTTGCCGGTCCCCGTGGCGCCGGCGACCAGCCCGTGGCGGTTGAGCATCGAGAGCGGGAGCCGCACGGGCGCCGCCGGGTAGGTCGACTCTCCGAGCATGCCGGCCCCGAGCTCGACCGCGGGACCCTCGAACGAGTATCCGGCGGCAATGGCCTCCGGAAGCGACTGGGTCATGGCGCCGGCCGATCCCACGATCGGTCGGTCATCGGGCTACTCGCCCGTCTGGTCGTCGGTGTCGGCGTCGGGCGCGTTGGCCTTCACCGACGCGATGCCGTCCTGGGCAGCCGCCTTCGAGTTGTACATCTCCGATTGGGCGATGGTCTGCCCGTTGGCAGCCTTCAGGACGAAGTAGTACTGGCCGTTCGTGCTCTTCTGAAGGACAAACTTGCCTGCCATCGTCTGCTCCTCGAGATCTGGGGCACGGCCGCGAGCGCGGCGGGACACCAGTCTAGTGGCGGCGTCCGCCTGTCGCGAGGTCGGAGATGGTCAGACGCGAGCGGTCAGCCGCTCGGCGCCGGTTGGGCCGATGACGATGGTGTCCTCGAAATGTGCCGACCGGGCGCCGTCCGCGGTCACCACCGTCCACCCGTCGTTCAGCAGGCGGACGTCGTCGTCGCCCAGGTTGAACATCGGCTCGATGGCCAGGCACATGCCCGGCTCGAGGCGCATCCCGGTGCCGGGCCGCCCGTAGTTCGGGACCTGCGGCTCCTCGTGCATCGCGGTGCCGATACCGTGGCCCACGAAGGGGCGGACGATCCCGTAGCCGTGCTGGTTGGCGACGGCCTCGATGGCGGCGCCGACGTCGCCCAGCCGGTTGCCGGGTGTCGCGGCTCGAATCCCGGCGCTCAGCGCGTCGCGGGTGGCCTCGATGAGCGTGATCTCGGCCTGGCTGACCTGGCCGACGGCGAACGTGCGGGCGCAGTCCGCGTGCCAGCCCTCCCAGATGCAGCCGACGTCGACGCTGATCAGGTCACCATCCGCGATCACCCGCCGGGAGGGGATCCCGTGGACGACCTCCTCGTTCAGCGAGGTGCAGATCGTCGCCGGGAACGGCGGGTTGGAGCCGTACCCCAGGAACGAGGAGACCGCGCCGGCCTCGCGGATGTGATCGGCGGCGATGGCGTCCAGCTCGCCGGTCGTTACGCCCGGGGCGATGGCGGCCTCGAGCCGGTCGAGCAGGGCGACGAGGATGCGACCCGCCTCGCGCATCCTGGCGACCTCCTCGGGCCGCTTGATCGTGGCGCTGGCGTGCCGGAGCGGGATCCCCATCAGCCTTGGCCGATCGTCCCGAGCACGTCCCGGATGGAAGCGGTGACCGCCTCGATCGGCTGGCGGCCGTCGACGGTGGACAGCCGGCCCTGCTGCTCGTAGTAGCGGGCTACGTCCTCCATGGGCGGGATCTGCTCGCGAAGCCGGGCCCGGAAGACGTCTGGCTTGTCGTCGTCCCGCTGGATGAGGGTCGCGCCCTCCTTGTCGCAGATCCCCGGCTGGCGGGGCGGGTCGTCGGTGGCGTGGTACGGGGTGCCGCACGTCGGGCAGACCCAGCGGCCGGCGACGCGTTCGACGAGGACCTCCTCGGGGACGTCGATCAGGACGGCCCGGTCCACCTGCGTCCCGCGCTCGGCGAGCAGCGTGTCGAGCGCCTCGGCCTGGGCCAGCGTCCGCGGGAAGCCGTCGAAGACCACGCCGGAGGCCGCGGCCGGCTCGCCGAGCGCCTCGCCGACCATGCCGACCGTGATCTCGTCGGGGACGAGCTCGCCACGGCGCATGTAGCCCTGGGCGATCTCCCCGAGCTCGGTCCCCTCGCGGAGCGCCTTGCGGAACAGGTCACCGGTGGACAGGTGGAGGAGCCCGCGCTCCTCGGCGGCGACCGCGGCCTGGGTGCCCTTCCCGGCGGCGACCGGGCCGAGCAGGACGATCATCATCGGATGAAGCCCTCGTAGTTCCGCATCATCATCTGCGCCTCGAGCTGCTTCATGGTCTCGACGACGACCGAGACGACAATCAGCACGCTCGTCCCGCCGAGGCGGATCGCCTCCGTGCCCGGGATGAACGCCGAGATGATGAGCGGCAGCACCGCCACGCCGCCCAGGAACAGGGCGCCGCCCAGCGTGATCCGGTTGGCGACCCGGGTCAGGAAGTCCTCGGTCGGCTTGCCGGGGCGGATGCCCGGGATGAACCCGCCGTTCTTCCGCAGGAAGTCAGCCGTCTGGTCAGGGCGGAACTGGAACGCGGTGTAGAAGTAGGTGAAGAACACGACCAGGGTGAAGTAGAGCAGGCCGTAGACGATCGGGGTCTGCGGGCTCAGGACCGTGCTGATCCAGGTGGCGATGTTGGCCACCACCTCGTTCTCGCTGGTCGTGAAGTACTGGGCGATCTGGGCGGGGAACAGCAGGATGCTGACCGCGAAGATGATCGGGATGACGCCGGCCATCGTCACCTTCATCGGCAGGTACTGGGTCTGGCCCTGGTACATGCGCCGGCCACGGACCCGGGAGGCGTACTGGACCGGGATCCGGCGCTGACCCTCGTTCACGAAGACGACCGCGGCGATGATCAGGACCGCAACCACGATGAACGGCAGGATCCGGGTCAGCCCGTCCGGGGCGCCGATGATCGGCCCGGCCTGGTCGGGCAATCGGCCGACGATGCCGGCGAAGATGATGAAGCTGATGCCGTTGCCCAGCCCGCGCTCGCTGATGAGCTCACCGAGCCACATCAGGAGGATGGTGCCGGCCGTCCAGGCGATGAGCAGCGAGATCGTCTCGAAGCTGAAGAACGGGGAGACCGGGATAACGCCGGCGTTCTGGAGGAGCACCGAGAAGCCGAAGCCCTGGGCAAAGGCCAGGGGGACGGTCAGGTAGCGGGTGTACTGCTGGAGCCGGTTGCGCCCGTACTCACCCTCGCGCTGCAGCTCGCCCAGCCGGGGGATGACCCCCTGAATGAGCTGCATGATGATGCTGGCGTTGATGTAGGGGTTCAGGCCCAGGCCGATGATCGAGGCCGTGGCCAGCCCACCGCCCGAGAAGATGTCGAGCAGGGCCAGGAGCTGGTTGGTGGCGAACAGCTCGGCGAGCCGTTCCTGGTCGACGTTCGGAACCGGGACCGCGGTCAGGACCCGGAAGATCAGCAGGATGAAGGCGGTGAAGAGGATCTTCCGCCGGATGTCGGGCGCCTGGAGGGCGGTGACGACCGACTGAATCACTCGGGCGCGCCCTCGCCGTCTGCCTCCTCGGTCTCCGCGTCGGCGGCGCTCGCCTCGCTGGCCTCGCCGTCGGCATCGGCCTCGTCCGCGTCGTCAGCCTCGGCGGCTTCGGTGGCCTTGGCCTTCTTCCGGTCCGCGGCAGCCGCCGCTGCGGCCTCGGCCTCCGCCGCCGCCCGCGCCTCGGCTTCCTCGTCGACCGGATCGCCCTCGGGCCACGTGATCCGCTGGGCGGTCGACCCGGCCGCGGCCAGCTTGTCGAGCGCCGAGCGCGAGAAGGCGTGGGCATGGATCGTCACGCCCTTGGGCGCGTCGCCACCGCCGAGGATCTTCACCGGGCGGGCCTTGGTCTTGGACCGGCGCAGCAGGCCGTCGTGGAGGAGGACGTCGGGAGTGATCAGCGTGCCCGGCGTGGCCTCGGCGAGCGCGGACAGGTTGATCGCGGCGTACTCGACGCGGCCCCGGTTCCGGAAGCCGTGGAGCTTGGGGGTGCGGACGTGGAGCGGGGTCTGGCCACCCTCGAACCAGGCCGGGATCGAGGCGCCGGCCCGGGACTTCTGGCCCTTCGTGCCGCGCCCCGCGGTCTTGCCTTTGCCCGAGCCGTGGCCGCGTCCGACCCGGCGGGCCGGAGTGTGGGAGCCGGCGGCCGGCTTGAGGTCGTGGAGCTTCATGCGTTCATCTCCCCCTTGGACGGTTCCTCGACCTCGACCAGGAACGCGACGCGACGGATCATGCCGCGCGCCTGGGGGGTGTCGACCACGTCAACGGTGTGGTGCAGCCGGCGCAGGCCGAGCGCCCGAATGGTGCCCCGGGCGGCGGCCTTGTGGCCGATCTCGGACTTCACCCAGGTGACGCGCAGCATGCCCGGCTTCACCGGGGTGCGCTCAGCGGCCACGCGGCGGGCCTCCCGGGAGGATGGCCGGCTCCGGTCGCTCGACGTAGACATGCGGCTTGCGGGCCGCCTCGGCCCCGCGCTTGCCCAGCAGCTCCTCGGCGGTGCGGCCCCGGCGGGTCGCCATGTCGTCGGCGGAGCGGAGGTGGGACAGGCAGTCGAGCGTGGCCCGCACGACGTTGACCGGGTTGGTGCTGCCCATCGTCTTGGACAGCAGGTCGTGGATCCCGGTGACCTCGACCACGGCCCGCACCGAGCCGCCGGCGATGACGCCGGTGCCCGGGGACGCGGGGCGGAGGAGGACCCGCGAGGCGCCGAAGTCGCGCTCGATGGCGTGCGGGATGGTGCTCCCGACCAGCGGGACGCGGATGAGGTGCTTCTTGGCGTCCTCGACGCCCTTGCGGATGGCCTCCGGGACCTCGCCGGCCTTGCCCAGTCCGGCACCGACCACGCCCCGGCCGTCTCCGACCACGACGATGGCGCTGAAGCTGAACCGCCGGCCGCCCTTGACGACCTTGGCGACCCGGTTGATCTGGACGACCTTCTCCTCGAGGGTCAGCTTGGTGGGATCGATGCGTGGCATGGGTACTCCGCTCTACAGGTCGAGGCCGCCCGCGCGGGCGCCCTCGGCGAGCGAGCGAACCCGCCCGTGATAGCGATAGCCGCCGCGGTCGAGGACGACCTGGGTCACCCCGGCCGCGCGGGCCCGTTCGGCGAGGGCCTTGCCCACCGCCTCGGCGGCGGCCACCTTGCCGGAGCCGCCGGCGATCGCCGGCTCCCGGCTCGAGGCGGACGCGAGCGTCCGCCCGGAAGCGTCGTCGATGACCTGGGCGTAGATGTAGCGCGAGCTGCGGAACACGCTGAGGCGCGGCCGATCGGCGCTGCCGGACAGCTTGAGCCGGAGGCGGGCATGCCGCCGTCGGCGCTGGGCGTCACGGGAGGTCTTCTTGATCATCAGGCCGCCGCCCCTCCGACCTTGCCGGCCTTGCCGGCCTTGCGCCGGATCTGCTCCCCGGCGTAGCGGATGCCCTTGCCCTTGTACGGCTCGGGCTTGCGCCGGGCGCGGATGGCGGCCGCCACCTGGCCGACGAGCTCGCGGTCCGGGCCGCTCACCGTCAGGCGGGTGGGGGTCTCGACGGCGAAGCTGATGCCCGGCGGGGGCGCGACCTCGACCGGGTGGGAGAAGCCGAGCGCCAGGACGAGCGTCTCACCCTGGAGCTGGGCGCGGTAGCCGACGCCGCTGATCTCGAGGACCTTGGTGAAGCCCGACGTCACGCCGGTCACCATGTTCGCCACAAGCGAGCGGGTCAGGCCGTGCAGGGCCCGGTGGCGCGGCGCGTCGGACGGCCGCTCGACGCGGAGGACGCCGTCCTCCTGGACGAGGGTCATCTCCGGGTGCACGTCCCGCTCGAGCGTCCCGAGGGGACCCTTCACGAGCACGTGCTGGCCGTCGAGGGTGACCTCGACGCCGGCCGGGATGGTGATGGGCATGCGCCCGATTCGCGACATCAGCCTCCTACCACACGTAGCACAGGACTTCGCCGCCCAGGTTCAGCTTGCGGGCCTGCTGCCCGGTCATGATCCCGTGGGACGTTGAGAGGATGGCCACGCCCAGCCCGCCGAGGACCCGGGGGATCTCGGTCTTGCGGGCATAGACGCGGAGGCCGGGCTTGCTGATTCGCTTCAGGCCGGTGACAACCGGGGTTCGGCCCTCGACGTACTTCAGGGTCAGCACCAGGTGGTCGTGGCCGTCATCGGTCCGCGCGGCGTAGGAGGCGATGAACCCCTCCTCGGCGAGGATCCGGGCGATCTCGGTCTTCACCCGCGAAGCGGGCAGGACGACCTCGGTGTGGCGCGCCGCGCTCGCGTTGCGAACGCGGGTCAGCATGTCGGCGATCGGGTCGGTGACGTTCATCGGCCTACCAGCTCGACTTCACGACGCCCGGCAGCATGCCCTCGAGGGCGCGCTCCCGGAAGCAGATGCGGCACAGGGCGAATCGGCGCATGTAGGCGCGCGGGCGGCCACAGACCGTGCAGCGGTTGTGGGCGCGGACGCCGAACTTCGGCTTGCGCTGGGATTTGGCGATCATCGATTTCTTGGCCACGTCAGGTCCTCAGGCTCAGTTGGCGGCGAAGGGCATGCCCAGCAGGGCGAGCAGGCGACGGCCCTCCTCGTCGGTGCGGGCGGTGGTGACGATGCTGATCTCGAGGCCGCGGAGGCGGTCGATCTTGTCGTAGTCGATCTCGGGGTACATGAGCTGCTCGCGGAGGCCCAGGCTGAAGTTGCCGCGGCCGTCGAACGAGCGGGGCGAGACGCCGCGGAAGTCGCGGATCCGCGGCAGGGCGAGGCGCATCGTGCGCTCCATGAAGTCGTACATCCGCTGGCCGCGGAGGGTGACCTTGGCGCCGACCGGCATCCCGGTCCGGAGCCGGAACTGGGCGATCGAGCGGGTGGCGCGGGTCACGATCGGCTTCTGGCCGGTGATGGCCATCAGGTCGCCGACCGCTGCATCGATGGCCTTGGCGTTCTGAATGGCCTCCCCCAGGCCGATGTTGACGACAACCTTCTCGAGGCGCGGGACCTCCATCGGGTTCGCGTAGCGGAACTCGCGGAGCAGCGCCGGGACAGCCTCGTCGCGGTAGCGGAGGCGGAGACCGGCGGGCTCGGGCCGATCGGCGGGCCTGCGGGCCGCCTTCGCCTCGGACTGGGGCTCGGCCGCGACGGCCTCGGCCTTCGGCGCCTTCGCGGCGGCGGGCCGGCGGCTGGCGGGCTTCTCGGCCGGCTTGCGATCGGTCCGCGGGGCGCGGGTCGTCTCGTCGGTCATGCCTTCACCCCCAGCTGCTCGCCGCAGTGCTTGCAGACCCGCACCCGGGTGTGGTGCTGGTCCTCGAGCCGGGCGTGGCCCGCGCGCGTGGGCTTGTCGCAGTTCGGGCAGACGACCATGACGTTGCTGATCTGGATCGGCATCGGGAGGTCGATGATCCCCGCGGTCTGGGAACCGGTCCGGCCGCCGCGCGACTTCTGGTGGCGCTTGGCCATGTTGATGCCCGGGACGACGACGGCCAGGCCGCGCCGCGTCTGCTCGACGCGATCGACCTTCCCCCGCTTCCCGCGGTCCTTGCCGCTGAGCACGACCACGGTGTCGCCTTTCCGGACGGCCATCACAGCACCTCCGGGGCGAGCGAGATGATCTTCATGTAGTTCCGCTCGCGGAGCTCGCGGGCCACCGGGCCGAAGATCCGCGTCCCGCGGGGGTTGCCCTGGGGCGTGATCAGGACGGCGGCGTTCTCGTCGAAGCGGATGTGGCTCCCGTCGGGCCGACCGTAGCCCTTGGTCGTCCGGACGATGACCGCACGCACGACCTCGCCCTTCTTGACCCCGGAGTTGGGGAGGGCCTGCTTGACGCTGGCGACGATGACATCACCGACCGAGGCCGTCTCGCTCGTCGAGCGGCCCACCACGGTGATGCACATCAGCTCTCGGGCGCCGGTGTTGTCGGCGACCCGCAGCCGCGTCTGGCGGCGAATCATGCGGGCTCACCCTCCGGAACCGCCTGGGCTGCCGCCTCGGCCTCGACCGCGTGAGCCTCGACCGGCTCGGGGTTCAGGATTGCCTCGTCGGCCATCGGGGCCGAGGCGTCCTCGGCGATGCCGTGGCCCAGGACCTCGATGACCCGCCAGCGCTTGTCGCGGGACAGCGGGCGGCTCTCCTCGATCCGGACGGTGTCCCCGACCGCGGCGGCGTTCTCCTCGTCGTGCGCCTTGAACTTCGTCGTGCGGCGGATGACCCGCTTGTAGATCGGGTGCCGCTGGAGGCGCTCAACGCTGACGACGACGGTCTTGTCCATCTTGTCGGACACGACGCGTCCGACCTTGGTGCGACGCTTGCCGGCCATCACGCGGTCTCCTGGGCAGCGGCCGACGCCGCGCGCTCACGCTCGGTCATGACGGTCAGGATCCGCGCGATCCGCTTGCGGGTCGCCGGCAGGCGGCTGTAGTTCTTCTCCTGGCGGGTGGCCAGGTCGAAACGGATCTTCCAGAGTTCGAGCTTGGCATCGGCCAGCGCCGCCTCCAGGTCCGCGTCGCTGAGGCCGCGGATCTCACTGATGTCCATGCTCGACACCCTCCTTGATGACGAACTTCGTCGAGATCGGGAGCTTGTGGCTCGCCAGCCGCATCGCCTCACGGGCGATCGGCTCGGGCACACCGGACATCTCGAACATCACGCGGCCGGGCTTCACGACGGCGACCCAGTGATCGGGCGCGCCCTTGCCGGAACCCATCCGGACCTCGGCCGGCTTCTTGGTGACCGGCTTGTCCGGGAAGACGCGGATCCAGACCCGGCCTCCACGCTTGATGTGGTGGGTCATCGCGCGGCGGGCGGCCTCGATCTGGCGGCTGGTCAGCCAGCAGACCTCCTCCGCCACGAGGCCGTAATCGCCGAACGACACGGTCGTGCCGCCCTTCGCCAGGCCGGCGCGGCGTCCGCGCTGGACCTTGCGGTGCTTGACGCGCTTCGGCAGCAGCATCAGCTCTTCTCCTCGGCCGGGGCTTCGGCTTCGGGCGCCGCCTCGGCGGGCTCGGCCTTGGCTTTGGTCTTGGGCTTGGTCGCGGTCTTGGGCTTGGTCTCGGTCTTCGGCTTGGCCCGGGCCCGTGGCTTGGGCTCGGCCTTGGGCTTGGGCTCCGCCTTGGCCGCGGACTCGACCTGGGCCGGCGCTGCCTCGGGGGCCGTCTCGGCCTCCGGAGCCGCCTCGGGCTCGACCGATGCCGCCTCGGGCTCGCTCACCGCGGGGGTCTCCTGGACCTCCGGCTCGGCGACCGGCGCCTCGACGGCTTCCACGGCGGCGGCGGTCTCCACGCCATCGGCGGCCTCGCCGTTCACCGCCGGGGTGCTGGCGGCTGCCCGCCGGGGACGGGATCGCGTCGACCGAGCCTCGCGCGGCTCGGTGCGCGCCGAGCCCGGCAGCTCGGCCAGGGTGTCGCCGCGATAGATCCAGACCTTGACCCCGATCCGGCCGTAGGTCGTGTGGGCGTGGACGACGCCGTAGCTGATGTCGGCGCGGAGGGTGGCCAGCGGGATGCGGCCCTCGCGGTCCCACTCGCGGCGGGACATCTCGGTGCCGCCCAGGCGACCTGAGACCTGGATCTTCACGCCCTTGGCGCCGGCCTTGATGCTGCGCTGGACGCCCTGCTTGACCGCCTTCCGGAAGGCGATCCGGCGCTCGAGCTGGCCGGCGATGCTCTGGGCCACGAGGACCGCGTCAAGCTCGGGCTGGAGGACCTCCTTGATCTCGAGCTTGACCTTCTTGTCGGTCAGCTTGCCGATCGAGTTGCGGAGCAGCTCCACGTTGGCGCCGCCCTTGCCGATGACGATGCCCGGCTTGGCGGTGTGGACCGTGACCGTCACGTGGTTGATGCCCCGCTCGATCTCGACCTGGCTGACGCTGGCATTGGCCAGCTGCCGGGCGACGAGGCGGCGGATCTGCATGTCCTCCTGGAGGAGGGACGCGTAGTCACGGTCGGCGTACCACTTCGCCAGCCACGGCTTGTTGATCCCGATCCGGTATCCGTACGGATGCACCTTGTGGCCCATCAGGCATCTCCTCCATCGGCCACCGAGATCGTGATGTGGCTCGTGCGCTTCAGGATCTGGAAGGCGCGGCCCTGGGCGCGGGGTCGAATCCGCTTCAGGGTCGGCCCATCGGACGCCACCGCGGACTCGACGATGAGGTCGTCCGCGGTGAGGTTGAAGTTGTTCTCCGCGTTGGCCGTCGCGCTCCGCAGGACCTTGGCCACGTCGCGGGCAGCCGCGTTCGGCAGGAAGCGGAGGATGGCCGCGGCCTCCTCGACCGGGCGGCCGACGATGAGGTCGGTCACCAGGCGCACCTTGCGGGGGCTGACCCGGACGTACTTGGCGGTGGCGGACACGCGCATCGGTCTCGGCCTACTTCAGCGCCGAGCTGCGCTCGGTGTGGCGCCCATGCCCGCGGAAGTGGCGGGTCGGGGCGAACTCGCCCAGGCGGTGGCCGACCATGTTCTCGGTCACGAAGACCGGGACGTGGCGGCGCCCGTCGTGGACGGCGATGGTGTGGCCGATCATGGCCGGGAAGATCATCGACGCCCGCGACCAGGTCTTCAGCACCTTGCGCTCGTTGCGCTTGTTCATGTCCTCGATCCGACCCAGCAGGCGGGGGTCGACGAAGGGACCCTTCTTGACCGAACGGCTCATCGCGTCTCCTTACCCGCGCCCGTAGCGGCGGCGGACGATCAGCCGATCGCTCGCCTGCTGGCGGCGGGTGCGCAGGCCCATGGCGGGCTTGCCCCACGGGGTCTTGGGCGGCATGCCGATGGGCGACTTGCCCTCGCCACCACCGTGCGGGTGGTCGTTGGGGTTCATCACCACGCCGCGCACCTGCGGCCGGCGGCCGAGGTGCCGGTTGCGGCCGGCCTTGCCGATCTTCTGGTTCTCGTGCTCGAGGTTGCTCACCTGGCCGACGG
Source organism: Candidatus Limnocylindria bacterium (assembly GCA_036556745.1). Taxonomy (GTDB): domain Bacteria; phylum Chloroflexota; class Limnocylindria; order QHBO01; family QHBO01; genus DASTEQ01. The sequence continues at coordinate 47,127 of DATBIW010000067.1, forward strand.
TCGCCATGCAGGCGGCCCGCACCCGGCGCACCTCGCCGGACGGGAGCCGGATGGTGGCCATCTCACCCTCCTTGGCCAGGAGCTGAGCCGCGCTGCCCGCGCTGCGGACGATCTGCCCGCCGCGTCCCGCGACCAGCTCGATGTTGTGGATCTGGGTGCCGAGCGGAATTCGGGACAGCGGCAGCGCGTTCCCGACGCGGGCCTCGACGTCCGGGCCGGCGGCGACGTAGTCACCGACCTTCAGGCCGTGGGGCAGCAGCATGTAGCGCTTCTCGCCGTCGGCGTAGTGGAGCAGGGCGATCCGCGCCGACCGGTTCGGGTCGTACTCGACGGTCGCGATCCGGGCCGGCACGCCGTGCTTGTCGCGGCGCCAGTCGATGCGCCGGTAGAGCCGCTTGTGGCCGCCGCCCTGGTGGCGAACGGTGAGCTTGCCCTGCGCGTTGCGGCCGGCCTTCGAGCCGACGTGCTCGGTGAGCGGCTTGTGCGGCTTGTCGGTCGTGACCTCCTCGAAGGTCGACCGCGTCATCTGCCGCTGCGAGGGCGTGTTCGGACGGTAGCTGCGGAGAGGCATCGGCTAGACCACCTCGAAGAGCTCGATCTTGTCGCCCTCGGCCACGGTCACGATGGCCTTGCGCCAGCCGCTGACCATGCCCTTCGTCCGGCGACCCCGGCTCTTCTGCTTCGGGTGGACGGTCTGGACGCGGACGCCCAGGACGGTGACCTTGAACTCGGCCTCGACCGCGGCCTTGATCTCGAGCTTGTTGGCCGACGAGCGGACCGCGAACGTGTAGTTGTTCCGCTCGATCTCGGCCACCGACTTCTCGCTGACCACCGGGCGGATGAGGACGTCGTGGATCGAACGGGCGGTCACGCGAACACCTCCTCGGCGCGGGCGACCGCGTCGCGGGTGAAGACGATCGTGTCCGCCTCGAGCAGGTCGACCACGTTCAGGCTGTCGGCCAGGATGATCCGGACCTCGCGGAGGTTGGCCGCCGATCGCTCGACGACCTCGTCGCGCGCGGCGAGGACGAGCAGGACCCGGCCGGCCACCTCCCAGGCGGCGAGCCGCTCGGCCATGGCGCGGGTCTGGATCTTCTCGAGGTCGAAGCCCTCGACGACCTTGACCGCGCCGTCGGCAGTCTTGGCGCTCAGCGTGCCCCGGAGGGCAGCGCGGCGGACCTTGTCGTTGACCTTGACCGAGAAGTCGCGGGGATGCGGCCCGAAGACGACGCCGCCGCCGCGCCACTGGGGCGAGTTCCGGCTGCCCTGGCGGGCGCGGCCGGTGCCCTTCTGGCGCCACGGCTTGCGGCCGCCGCCGCGGACCTCGCCACGGGTCCGCGTGTCGGCGGTCCCGACCCGGCGCGCGGCGAGCTGGGCCATGGCGGCCTGGTGGATGAGCGGCGTGCGGACCGGCGCCGCGAACAGCGTGTCGGACAGCTCGATCGAGCCCTTCTTCGAGCCGCTCGCGGTCAGGACCGGGGCGCTGGGCATCAGCGCTCCACCTTCCGGATCACGAGGAGCCCGTTCCGGGCGCCGGGCACGGCGCCGCGGACGAGGAGGAGCGCCCGCTCGGCGTCGACCTTGACGACCTCGAGCTTCTGGACGGTCACCTGGCGATCGCCCATGTGGCCGCCCATCCGGGTGTTCTTGAAGACGCGACCCGGGGTCGTGCCGGCCCCGATCGAGCCGGGCTGGCGGTAGTTGGTCGAGCCGTGGGTCTTGGGCCCGCGGCTGAAGTGGTGGCGCTTCACCGTGCCGGCGAAGCCGCGTCCCTTGCTCGTCCCAGTCACGTCGACCAGGTCACCGGCCTCGAACTGCGTCACGTCCAGGGCCTGGCCGGGCTCGAACTCCTCCACCGAGTCGACGCGGAACTCGCGTCGGACCGATGGGCGGGGGGCGTCCTTGTCGAGCTTGGGCGTCTGGCCGGCGACGGGCTTGGTGACGCGGCGAGCCGATCCGGCGCCGACCTGCACAGCGGCGTAGCCGTCGCGCTCCGGGCTCCGGACCAGGGTCACCACGTTCGGGGCAGCCGCAATGACGCTCACCGGGACGACACTGCCGTCCTCGGCGAAGAGCCGCGTCATGCCGAGCTTGCGCCCGATCAACCCAACCGTCACGCCAACCTCACATCTTGATCTCGATGTCGACGCCCGCCGCCAGCGAGAGCCGCATCAGCGCATCGACCGTCTTCGACGAGGGATCGATGATGTCGATCAGCCGCTTGTGCGTCCGAATCTCGAACTGCTCCCGTCCGTCCTTGTGGATGAACGGGCCGCGGATGACCGTGAACTTCTCGATCCGCGTCGGCAGCGGGACGGGGCCGACGATCTCGGCGCCTGTCCGCTGGGCCGTCTCCACGATCTGCTCGGCCGACTGGTCGAGCAGCTTGTGGTCGTAGGCCCGAAGCCGGATGCGAATGCGCTGCTTGGCCATGGACTGCCTACGAGAGCGCCGTGATCACGCCCGCGCCGACGGTGTGGCCGCCCTCGCGAATCGCGAAGCGCTGCCCCTGCTCGATGGCGATCGGGGTGATGAGCTCGACGTCGATATTGACGTTGTCGCCGGGCATGATCATCTCGACGCCCGCCGGGAGCTCGATGGCGCCGGTCACGTCGGTCGTCCGCAGGTAGAACTGCGGGCGGTACCCGCTGTAGAACGGCGTGTGGCGGCCTCCTTCCTCCTTGGAGAGGACGTAGACCTCGGCCTTGAACTTCGTGCCGGGCTGGATGGATCCGGGCTTGGCCAGGACCTGACCACGCTCGATCTCCTCGCGCTCGACGCCGCGGAGCAGGAGCCCCACGTTGTCGCCGGCCTGGCCCTCGTCGAGGGTCTTGTTGAACATCTCGACCCCGGTCACGACGAGCTGCTTGGCCTTGGCATGGATGCCGACCTGCTCGATCGTCTCGCCGGTCTTGACCATGCCGCGTTCGATCCGGCCGGTGGCGACAGTGCCGCGGCCCTTGATCCCGAACACGTCCTCGACCGGCATCAGGAACGGCTTGTCCGTCTCGCGGGTCGGGGTCGGGATGTAGGTGTCGACGGCCTCCATGAGCTCCTTGATGGGCGCGTACTCCGGGGCGTCGGGATCCTCGCTCGACGACTCGAGGGCCTTGAGGGCCGACCCGCGGATGACGGGGATGTCGTCGCCGGGGAACTGCTGCTTGCTGAGGAGCTCGCGGACCTCCATCTCGACCAGGTCGACGAGCATCTCGTCGTCCACTGCGTCCACCTTGTTCAGGAAGACGACGATCGAGGGGACCTCGACCTGGCGGGCGAGGAGGATGTGCTCGCGGGTCTGCGGCATCGGGCCGTCGGCGGCGGACACGACCAGGATGGCGCCGTCCATCTGGGCGGCCCCGGTGATCATGTTCTTGATGTAGTCCGCGTGGCCCGGGCAGTCGACGTGCGCGTAGTGGCGCGCGTCGGTCTGGTACTCGACGTGGGCGATGGCGATCGTGATGCCGCGGGCCTTCTCCTCGGGGGCGTTGTCGATCGAGTCGAACGCGCGGAAGTTGGCCCCGCCCTTCAGCGAGAGGTACTTCGTGATGGCCGCCGTCAGCGTCGTCTTGCCATGGTCGACGTGACCGATGGTGCCGACGTTGATGTGCGGCTTGGTGCGATCGAACTTCTGCTTGGCCATGGTGCTTGCTCTTCGCTCCTCCTGGGTGTCTAGCTCTTGGACTTGGCGATCAGCTCGGTGGCAATGGACTGGGGAACTTCGGAATAGCGCGAGAACTCCATCGAGTAGGTGGCCCGGCCCTGGGTCATCGACCGCAGGTCGGTGGCGTAGCCGAACATCTCGGCCAGCGGGACGTGCGCCCCGATGACCCGCGAGGTGCCCCGCTCTTCGATCCCGTCGACGGAACCGCGACGGGCGTTCAGGTTGCCGATGACGTCCCCCATGAAGTCCTCGGGGGTGACGACCTCGACCTTCATGACCGGCTCGAGGATGGCCGGGTCCGCCTTCTGGACGGCCGCCTTGGCGGCCATCGAGCCGGCGATCTTGAAGGCCATCTCCGAGGAGTCGACCTCGTGGAACGACCCATCGATGAGGGTCGCCTTGGCGTCGATGAGCGGGTAGCCGGCCACCACGCCGCCGGCCAGCGCATCGCGGATGCCCTCCTCGATGGCTCGCCAGAACTCGCGCGGGATGGCCCCGCCGACGATCTTCGACTCGAAGCTGTAGCCGCTCCCCCGCTCGGTCGGCTCGAGCGTGATGACCGCGTGGCCGTACTGGCCCTTGCCGCCGGTCTGGCGCACGAATCGGCCCTCGGCCTTGGCCTCCTTGCGGATGGCCTCCCGGTACGAGACCTGGGGCCGCCCGACGTTGGCCTGGACCTTGAACTCGCGGAGCATCCGGTCGACGATGACCTCGAGGTGGAGCTCGCCCATCCCGGCGATCCGGGTCTGGGACGTCTCCTGGTCGGTGCTCACCCGGAACGTCGGGTCCTCCTCGGCGAGCCGCTGGAGGGCGAGGGCCATCTTGTCCTGGTCGGCCTTGGTCTTGGGCTCGACCGCGAGCTCGATGACCGGCTCCGGGAACGAGATCGCCTCGAGGACGATCGGGTGGGCCTCATCGGTCAGGGTGTCACCGGTGAAGGTGTTCTTCAGGCCGACGGCGGCTGCGATGTCGCCGGCGCTGACCGCGTCCACCTCCTCGCGATGGTTGGCGTGGAGCTGGACGAGGCGGCCGATGCGCTCCTTCTGGTCCTTGGTCGAGTTGTAGACGTACGACCCGCTCTTCAGGGTCCCGCTGTAGACCCGGAAGAAGGCCAGCTTCCCGACGAACGGGTCGGCGGCGATCTTGAAGGCGAGGGCCGCGAACGGCTCGGTCGGATCGGTATGGCGGACGACCTGCTCGTGGGTTCGCGGGTCGGTCCCGGTCACCGGCGGCACGTCGAGGGGGCTCGGGAGGTACTCGATGACCGAATCGAGCATCGGCTGGATGCCCTTGTTCTTCAGGGCCGATCCACACAGAACCGGCACGATCGCGTAGGCGAGGGTGCCGGCTCGGAGCGCCCGCCGGAGATCGGCCGACGGAATCGACTGGCCCTCGAGATAGGCATGCGCGATGTCATCGTCGAGGTCGGCCAGGGCCTCGACCAACTTGTCGTGCCACTTCGCGGCCTCGTCGGCGAGGTCGGCCGGGATCGGGCCGGTCTCGATCTGGTCGCCCAGGTCGTTGCCGTAGGTGATCGCCTGCATCTCGACCAGGTCGATGACGCCGCGGAAGCCGGCCTCGGAGCCGATCGGGATCTGGACCGGGACCGCGGTCGCGCCCAGTCGGTCGCGGATCATGTCCACCACCCGCCAGAAGTCGGCGCCGGTCCGGTCGAGCTTGTTCACGAAGCAGAAGCGCGGGACGCCGTACCGATCGGCCTGGCGCCAGACCGTCTCGGACTGCGGCTCGACGCCGGCCACCCCGTCGAAGACGACGACCGCGCCGTCGAGCACGCGGAGGCTCCGCTCGACCTCGACGGTGAAATCCACGTGGCCGGGCGTGTCGATAAGATTGATTCGGTGATCCGCCCAGAAGCAGGTCGTGGCGGCGGCGGTGATCGTGATCCCACGCTCCTGCTCCTGCTCCATCCAGTCCATGGTGGCCGCGCCCTCATGGACCTCGCCGATCTTGTAGATCTTCTTGGTGTAGAACAGGATCCGCTCCGACACGGTCGTCTTGCCCGCGTCGATGTGGGCGATGATCCCGATGTTCCGGGTTCGCTCCAGCGGGTACTCGGCAGCCACCTCGGTCACCCTGGCTCGCGGGGCGGTCGCGACTACCACCGGAAGTGGCTGAAGGCCTTGTTGGCCTCCGCCATTCGGTGCGTGTCTTCGCGGCGCTTGACGGCGGCGCCCAGGCCGTTTGAGGCGTCGATCAGCTCGGCGGCGAGCTTCTCGCTCATCGAGCGGCCGTTCCGCCGGCGCGCGGCCTCGATCAGCCAGCGCATGCCGAGCGAGACGCGCCGATCGGCGCGGACCTCGACCGGGATCTGGTACGTCGAGCCGCCGACCCGCTTGGGCTTGACCTCGATGAGCGGCATCGCGTTGCGCATGGCGGTCTCGAGGACCTCGATCCCCGATCGCCCGGCCTGCTGCTCAGCCTTGGCCAGGGCGTCCTCGAGGATGCGCGAGGCCAGCTGGCGCTTCCCGCCGCGCATCAGCTTGTTCGTGAACTGGTCCATCGTGAGCGCGGTGCCGACGAGGGTCTCCTCGTACTTCGACTTCCGGGCGACAGTGGGGCGGCGCGGCATGGCCTAGGCCTTCCCCGCCGACTTGGCGCCGTACTTCGACCGGCCCTGTTGGCGGTCGCGGACGCCGGCCGCGTCGAGCGGGCCGCGGATAATGTGGTACTTGACCGCCGGGAGATCCGGCACGCGGCCACCGCGGACCAGGACCACCGAGTGCTCCTGGAGGTTGTGGCCGATGCCCGGGATGTAGGCGGTGACCTCCATCCCGTTGGTCAGCCGGACGCGAGCCACCTTGCGGAGGGCCGAGTTCGGCTTCTTGGGCGTCCGGGTCATGACCTGCAGGCAGACACCGCGTCGCTGGGGCGCGCCGCGCCCCTCCGAAGCGGTCTGGGTGAGGTTGTTGAACGTCCGCCGCAGGGCGGGCGCCTTGACCTTCTTCCGAACCGGCTTGCGGCCCTTGCGGACCAGCTGGTTGATGGTCGGCAACCGATACCTCGCGCTTGTCTGCGCTGCTAGATGGATGGACTGTTCCGCACCGTTCCGACGCGACCCGTTCGAGGCGCGGATCCAGAGGGACAGACCCTCGGGCGGAACACACACGAACGGCGTCCCGCGGTGCGGGACACCGATCTCGGAGTATAGGTTCAGCCCCTTTGGAGTGTCAATCGAGATCAGGTTCCGTCGAGCTCGGTGCCGGGCGTCCACGGCTCGACCGCGACGGCATCGCGCTCGATGGTCCCGAATTCGTCGGCGTCGAGCGGGAGCCAGGCCCCGACCTCGCCATCCGGCCAGGTCACGCGCACCTCGGCGGAGGTCGCCGAGCCGAGCCCGAAGTGGATCCATCCGGCCTCGCCGCTCACGTGGCCGCCGCCCACCGTGACCTCGTGGCGCAGGATCCGGTCGCCGAGCATCACTTCGATCCACGCGCCGACCGCCTGCGAGTTCGGGCCCTGGTCGACGAGGCGCAGCGCAGCCCAATGGCCCATCGGCTGCGGGGCGTCGCCGTCCCCGGTGCCCACGTTCCGCCACAGGCGCGCCGGCTCCCGCCGGTAGACGACGACCAGGTCGAGCAGCCCATCGAGGTTGAGATCGGCGACGGCGGCCCCCCGGGCACGGTCGAAGGTCACGATCCCGGCCGCCTCGGCGCCCTCGATAAAGGTGCCGTCCGGCTGGCCGATGAGCAGGTTGCTCGGGTCCTGGGCCGCGTAGTCGGCCTGGGCCTCGACGTTCCCCTTCGACACGAACAGGTCGATCCACCCGTCGTTGTTGACGTCGGCAAACTCGGGATGCCACGCGGTGGAGGGCATCTGGGTGTCGCCCTGGTAGGGCCGGGTCGCGGTCGCGCCCATCTCGTGGGCGATGTCCTCGAACCGCGGCTCGGATGGGCCGTCGGCGAGCGCCTGGAGCTTGTTGTCAGCCTGGCTGGTGAGGTAGTAGTCAGGGTAGCCGTCGTCGGTCACGTCCTGGCCAGCGATCCCCATCCCCCAGATTCGGACGGTCTGCCAGCCCTCGTCCTCGGTGTACAGGCGGGGCGGTTCGCCCGGCTCGATCCGCCACAGCTGCTCCTCGCCGCCGCTCTCATCCCCGTAGTAGTGCCGGTCGTTCGACACCCGCAGGTCGCGGCGTCCGGAGCGGTCCCAATCGCTGAACAGCATCGAGAGCGTGCACCAACCCGGGCTCAGCGTCGTGGCCGATCCGAACCGCCGCTCGCCCGGCTCAGGCCTCACGAGCTCGCCGTCGGCGCACCGGGCGGGCTCCTCGCCGGGCGGCTCGGCCAGGTAGTTCCCGATGGCGATGGTGGGCCACTCCCCGGCGTCCTCCCACGTGGCGCTGAAGGCGGTCGACCAGTCGTCGCCGCCGGCGAAGCCCCACAACTCGTTCGCGGGCTCGAACCGGCACTCGCCGGTGCCCCGCAGCAGCACATTCTCCCCGACCCGCAGCACGGCGAGGTCGATGAGCGCGTCGCCGTCGACGTCGAGCGGGTAGGCGCCGGTCACGTTCACGAGGTCCGTGGCCGGGGTCGGCTCGGCCGCGAAGCGAAGCGTTCCGCCGGGGGCGGACTCGTTGCGGTACAGCGACGCGGGTCCGCTCCCCCCGGCCAGGTACAAGTCGGGGCGCCCGTCGGCGTCACAGTCGAAGACGGCCACGCCGCCACCGACGAAGTACTCGAACTCGCCGTCGTAGCGGTGGTCGACCCCGGAGGCCGCCGTCTCGTCGACGTAACGGGGTGGCGGGAGGGCCGCCGGCCGGGCGGCGACGACGAGCCCGACCACGACGCCGATGACGACCAGGGCGCCAAGGACGAGGAGGGCGGCGGTTCGGCTCACCGGGGCCGTCAGGCGGGCCGGCCCTCGTCCCGGTCGTCCCCGGCCCGGCCGGGCGTGGCCCCGACCGGGGGCGGGGCGCTGTAGCCGGACTGCGCGATCTGCGCGGCGCGCTCGGCGTACACCTCCGTCGAGGGCGGGGTCGGCGCCCGGAAGCCGTCGACCATCCGGTTGTACATCGAGAAGCCCGCCGCAATGAGAACCGCGAGCTGGATGTCGGCATCGCTCGCGCCGGCGGCCTTCGCCGCGGCCACGTCATCCGAGGTGAGCTCGAGCGAGTTGCGCCCGACGATCCGGGAGATCGTGATCAGGGCCTGCATCTTCTCGCTGAGACCGTCGGACACGCCGGTCTTGAGGCCCTCGACCAGGGGAACGACGTCGGGCGTTCCGGTCAGCTCGAGCACCGCGGTCGCGTGGGCGGCGTGCGAGTCCATGCAGAAGAAGCAGTCGTTGGCCGCCGAGACCGCCGTGGCCAGCATCTCGCGCTCACCGCGCGTGATCGTGGCGCCGCGGAACTCGTTGACGAGGAGCTCGTCGGCGAGGCCGCGGAGGTGGATCCCGAGGTTCGGGGTCAACCGGATGGCCGCCGAGATGCCCGGGGCGTCGGGTGGGAGGCTGCCGACGATCGGTCCTTCCTGCGCGCGCGACTGGCGCTCGGCATCGCGAACCATCAGACCTCCCTCCGGGGCGTGGCACTCGTTGTCTGGAGGCGGCTATGTTGCCATACCGACCTCGGCGAACCCGAGAGCCGGCCCGGCCCGACGAGCTGCGTGCAGCCTGCCCGTATCCTGTGCGCGGTCATGCCCAGACGCGCGTCACGTCCGCCCTGCCCGACGCCTGCCCTCCCCCACCTGCCGGGGGCGCGCCGATGACCGCCCGCGCGCTGCGCATCGGCGGGGCCACGGTTCCGGTCGTCCTCCCCAGCATCCGTGACCCGCGCCTCCACGTGGCGGCGGTCATCATCACGATCCACGTCTTCGGCCAGGTCGGCCTCCACTTCCGGATCAGCGTCCCGCAGATCCTGGCGGCGATCGTGACCTGCGCCGTGCTCGAGGTGGCGATCACGTTCCGCCAGAGCAGAGCGCTGGTGTGGCCGGCCAGCGCGATGCTGACCGGCAGCGGCGTCGCCCTGATCCTGCGCGTCGTCGGGACGCCGCCCGACGACCCGTGGAACACCTTCGCCTGGTACATCTTCGCCGCGGTCGCCGGCCTGTCCCTGCTGACCAAGTACGTCATCCGCTGGCGCGGCTCGCACCTGTTCAACCCGTCGAACATCGGCCTGGTTGTCGCCTTCCTCGTGCTCGGCAGCACCGTCGTCGAGCCGCTCGACTTCTGGTGGGCGCCGCTGAACGGGTGGATGGTCGCCTCGTACGCGATCATCATCGGTGGCGGGCTGCTGATCACCCGGCGGCTGCGGCTCCTGGCCCTGGCCGGGGCGTTCTGGGCCGTCTTCGCGGCCGGCATCGGCCTGCTGTCGCTGTCGGGCCACTGCATGATCGCCCGCTGGGCCTTCGAGCCGGTCTGCGGCGGGGACTACTGGCGCGTGATCGTGACCTCCCCGGAGGTCCTGATCTTCCTGTTCTTCATGATCACCGACCCGAAGACCGTGCCCGCCGGGCAGGTCGGTCGGGTCGTGTTCGCCGCCCTGGTCGCCGTGGCCAGCGTCCTGCTCATGGCGCCCCAGACCGACGAATGGGGCACCAAGGTCGCCCTCCTGGCCGGCCTGGTCGTGCTCTGCGCCGTGCGCCCGCTCGTCGAGCGCTTCATGCCCGAGCCGTCGTCGACGGCCGACGACCTGCGGGCCCTTCCGGCCCGCCTCGCATCCGGCGGCTCGGGGCCGGGGCTTGGTCGCGGCCTGGCGCGCAGCGCCCTGGCGGTCTTCGCGGTCCTCGCCCTGGGCGTGGCCATCGTGGCCGCCGGCGTCCCGGCGCGTGGCCCGGTCGCGCCGGCGGGATCGGCCGAGATCATGAACCGGCTCCCGGAGCAGATCGACCCGGCCACCTTCCCGACCATCACCGCCGACGTCCCCGCCTGGACCACCACGACCACCGAGCCGGCGGCGCAGGCGATCCTGGTGACCCTGGCCGAGAACCTCGAGCTCGAGAACCAGGCGCTGCTCGATCGGGACGTCTCGATCCTCGAGGCCGTCGACCATGGCGACCGGCTGGCCGAGATGCGGGCTCGCCTGGCGGAGGCCGAGGCAACCGGGGAGGCCGTGGTCCGCCATTACGCCTTCGACGAGGTCCACGTCGTGCTCATCCAGCCGTTCGGGGTCCAGTCGAGCTCGAGCCTGGGCTTCGAGTCGCGGGGCACGCTCGTCGAGGAGCGGTACGACGAGACCGGCGACCTCATCAGCCGGGAATCGGGGCCGTTCCAGCAGACCTTCGTGGTTCGCCGGCCGTTCGGCGACCGATGGATGATCGTCGCGGTCCTGCCGGAGGCGCCAGCTCCCTGAGGCTGATCCTGGGCCGGGCGCCTGCGACGTGCCTGCAAGGCCGGCGCCTGACCCTGTAGCGCACCCGATCCCCGCCGATCGGTACAACCGGTCGCATGACCTTCCGTCGTCGCGTGCGGCTGAACACCGGCCAGGTGCGCGACATCCGCGGCAGCGGCCGGGGGCTGGCGATCGGCGGGGGGCTGGGCGGCGTTGTCATCCTGGCCCTGGTCCTGCTCCTGGGCGGCAACCCCGCGGACGTCGCGCCGGTGATCGACGCCGTCAACGTCGGCAACGAACAGGAGAACGACCTCTCCCAGGAATGCCAGACCGGGGCCGATGCGAACGAGCGCGAGGACTGCCGGATCGTCGGCTACGTGAACAGCATCCAGGCGTACTGGAGCGATCGGCTCACCGGCTACACCGAGGCTCAGACGACGTTGTTCAGCGGCGGCGTATCGACCGGCTGCGGGACCGCGTCGAGCGCGGTTGGCCCGTTCTACTGTCCGCCGGACCAGTCGGTGTACATCGACCTGGGGTTCTTTGACGCGCTGACGACCCGGCTCGGGGCCGACGGCGGGCCGCTGGCCGAGGCCTACGTCATGGCCCACGAGTACGGCCACCACGTCCAGAACCTGATCGGCGTGCTCCACCAGGCCGCCGACACCGGCGCGAACAGCTACGCGGTGCGGACCGAGCTCCAGGCCGACTGCTTTGCCGGGGTCTGGATCGCCCACGCGGTGGACACCGGCTACCTCGAGCCGATCAGCCAGGCACAGCTCGCCACCGCGGTGGATGCGGCTGCGGCCGTCGGCGACGACCGGATCCAGGAGGCCACGGCGGGACAGGTCAACCCCGAGACGTGGACCCACGGCTCATCCGAGCAGCGCCAACACTGGCTCCTGCGCGGCTACGAGACCGGGGACCCCGAGCGGTGCGACACGTTCTCGGCGGAGCTGTAGCCCCGCCGAGCGTCGCCCCGGTCAGTCGGACTCGGAGGTGGTCCCGGCCGGCTCGGCGTCGCTGAGGGTCTCGAAGACCTCCTCCTTGACGACGGCCTCGATGGCCGGGTCGTCCCCCGCGCCCATCAGGTCGGCCACGGTCTCGCCCGCCTCCTCGGCGGCCGCCTCGGCCTCGGCCGGCTGGATGATCCCGTCGCCATCGGCATCGGCCTCGCCGGTCAGGAAGGTCATGGCCGCCTCGCGCTCGCGCAGGGCCTCGACCTCCTCCGGCGACAGCTCCTTCGCCTTCGCGGCCTCCGCGCGCGCCAGGGCGCCGGTGCCGGCCGGGATGAGCTTGCCGATGATCACGTTCTCCTTCAGGCCGATGAGGTGGTCCTTGGCGCCCTGGATGGCGGCCTCGGTCAGCACCCGGGTCGTCTCCTGGAAGGAGGCGGCGGCCAGGAACGAGCTCGTGTTCAGCGACGCCTTGGTGACGCCCAGCAGGACGGTCTGGGCCGTGGCGGGCTCGCCGCCCTCGGCCAGGATCCGGTTGTTCGTCTCCTCGAACTCGAAGCGGTCGATCATCTCGGACGGCAGCAGCTCGGTGTCGCCGGGGTTGTCGACCATCACCTTGCGCAGCATCTGCCGGACGATGATCTCGACATGCTTGTCGTTGATCGACACGCCCTGTGAGCGGTACACCTTCTGGACCTCGGTCACCAGGAAGCGCTGGACCGCGTCCACGCCCTTGATCGAGAGCAGGTCCTTGGGGTTCAGCGCGCCCTCGGTGAGCGGCTGGCCGGCGATGACCTCGTCCCCGGTGTCGGCCTTCAGGCGGGCTGAGTGCGGGACGGGATACTCGCGGCGGTCGACCTCCTCCGAGCGGATGGTGATCGCTCGCGCCTTGCGGGCCACGACCCCCGCGGTCGGCGAGTGGACCTCGTGGACCTCGTCGTCCTCCTCGAGGCGGGCGATGAGCTGGTCCTCGGTCACCTCGTCGCCGTTGTCGACGAGGATCTCGTACTTGGCGCCGAGCTTGATCGGCGTGTCGAAGGCCTCGCGGCGCTCGACGATGACGTTGCTTGGCTGGTCCGGACCGCCCCGCTGGACCTCCACCCGGCCGTCGATCTCGCTGACGATGGCCTGGCCCTTGGGGATCCGGGCCTCGAACAGCTCCTCGACCCGGGGCAGGCCCTGGGTGATGTCCTCGCCGGCCACGCCGCCGGTGTGGAAGGTCCGCATCGTGAGCTGGGTGCCCGGTTCGCCGATGGACTGGGCGGCGATGATGCCGACCGCCTGGCCGAGCTCGACGAGCGTGCCCGAGGCCAGGTTGCGGCCGTAGCACATCCGGCACACGCCATGGCGGGCGGCGCAGGTCAGCGGAGAGCGGACGTTGACGCGGTCGAGGCCCGACTCCTCGATTTTGGCGACCGCCTCCTCGTTGATCTCCTCGTTCCGGGCGGTAATGACCTTCTTGGGGTCGTTGGGATCGACGACGTCGAGGGCCGCCATCCGCCCGATCAGGCGGTCGATGAACGGCTCGGGGATGTCGGTGGACTCCTCGCGGGTGATCCACGTCCCGATGTCGGTGCCGCAGTCGTCCTCGCGGGTGATGACGTCCTGGGCCACGTCCACCAGGCGGCGGGTCAGGTAGCCCGAGTCCGCCGTCCGGAGGGCGGTGTCGGCGAGGCCCTTCCGGGCCCCGTGGGACGAGATGAAGTACTCGAGGACGCTCATCCCCTCCCGGAGGTTCGAGCGGATTGGCAGGTCGATGATCCGGCCCGACGGGTCGGCCATGAGACCGCGCATGCCGGCCAGCTGGTGGACCTGGGTCACATTCCCACGCGCGCCGGAGTGGGTGATCATCCAGACCGAGCCCTTCCGGTCGAGGCCGTCGAGCATGCGGCCAGTGACCGCGTCGGTTGTCTCCCGCCAGACCTCGACGGTCTGGGTGTAGCGCTCGTCATCGGTGATGAAGCCCTTCCGGAACTCGCGCTCGATGTCGGCGACCCGGCGGTCGGCATCGGCGAGCAGGCTGGTCTTCTCCTCCGGCACCCGGATGTCGTCGATGCCGATCGTGATGCCGGCCACCGTGGCGTAGTGGAAGCCGATCGACTTGATGCCGTCGACGAGGGTCGCGGTGGCTGCCGGACCGAGGTCGCGGTAGCAGCGCGCGATCAGCTCCTTCAGGCCCTTGCGGTCCATGATCTGGTTCGCGTAGCCCAGCTCTGCCGGCAGGGCGGAGTTGAAGATCAGGCGCCCGACGGTGGTCTGGATCCGCTCCCCGCCGTGGTCGACGGAGATGGGGGCCTGGAGGTGGATGATCCCCGCGTCGAGCGCCATCCGCGCCTCGTCGAACGAGGCGAACACTTTCCCGGCGCCGGCGGCCTGCTCGTCCTCGATGGTCAGGTAGTAGCAGCCCAGCACCATGTCATGGGTGGGCGACACGACCGGCGAGCCGTCCGCCGCGCTCAGCAGGTTCTGGGTCGACAGCATGAGCTCCCGGGCCTCCTTCTGCGCGGCCGTCGAGAGCGGCACGTGGACCGCCATCTGGTCGCCGTCGAAGTCGGCGTTGAACGCGAAGCACACGAGTGGGTGGATCTGGATGGCTGAGCCCTCGACCAGGACCGGGATGAAGGCCTGGATGCCCAGCCGGTGGAGGGTCGGCGCCCGGTTCAGGAGGACCGGATGGTCCTGGATGACCTCCTCGAGGACATCCCAGACCTCAGGCCGGACCCGCTCGACGATGCGCTTGGCGCTCTTGATGTTGTGGGCGAAGCCCTTCTCGACGAGCTGGCGCATGACGAACGGCTTGAACAGCTCGAGCGCCATCTTCTTGGGCAGACCGCATTGGTGCAGCCGCAGCTCGGGGCCGACCACGATGACCGAGCGGCCGCTGTAGTCGACGCGCTTGCCGAGCAGGTTCTGGCGGAACCGGCCCTGCTTGCCCTTCAGCATGTCGGACAGGCTCTTGAGCCGATGGTTGCCGGTGCCGCTGATCGCCCGGCCGCGCCGCCCGTTGTCGATCAGGGCGTCGCACGCCTCCTGGAGCATCCGCTTCTCGTTGCGGATGATGATCTCCGGCGCCTCGAGGTCGAGCAGCCGGCTCAGGCGGTTGTTGCGGTTGATGACCCGGCGGTGCAGGTCGTTCAGGTCGGACGTGGCGAACCGGCCGCCGTCGAGCTGGACCATGGGCCGCAGGTCGGGTGGGATGACCGGCAGGGTGGTCAGGATCATCCACTCCGGCCGGGCACCGCTCTTGCGGAACGCCTCGATCAGGCGCAGGCGCTTGATCGCCTTTTTCCGCCGCTGGCCGGAGGTCTGGCGCATCTCGAGGTGGAGCTTCTCGGCCAGCTCGTCGAGGTCGAGGGTCTCGATGACCCGCTTGATGGCCTCCGCGCCCATCGACGCGTCGAACATCCGGCCATGGACGTCGGTCAGGTTCCGGTGCTCCGACTCGGTCAGCGTCTGCATGACCTTGATGTCGTTGATCTGCTGGCGGGCCAGGCGCGCCGCGAGGCGGGCCTCATCGGTCTCGCGGGCGAGATGCTCGCGGGACTCGGCCAGGGCGCTGTCGAAGCCGCCGGTCAGGTCGGCAATCTGGAGGTCGTGGCGCTCCTGCGCTCGGCCGCGGGCCTCGCCGGTGTCGGCGGTGACCGAGGCGATCTCGGCCTTGACCATGGCCTTCAGGGCGGCGACCGCGTCTTTCACCGCATCGCCCTCGCGGCCGACGACCTCGCCGGTCGCCGCGAACACGACGTCGGCGGTGACGGTCTTGCCGGCGGCCTTCATCTCGGCCTCGAGCTCCTTGGCGGCAGCGGTCAGCTCCTCGGCGCGACCCTTCTGGCGCTCGTCGAGGTGCTTGAACTCGGCGGCCAGCTCGCCATCGATCGCCATCCGGCGCTCGCTGACCTGGCCCTCGAGCTCGGCCTGCTTGTCGTCGACGACGGCCTTGGCCGCGTCGATCCGGGCCTGGAGCTCCTCGTCGACCCGGGCGAGCGCCTTCTCGCGCTCGCTCTCGTCGACGCGGGTGACGACCGACAGGGCGAAGTACAGGATCCGCTCGAGGTTGCGGGGGCTGATGTCGAGCAGGATGCCCAGCCGCGACGGGGTGCCCTTGAAGTACCAGATGTGGCTCACCGGGCTGGCGAGCTTGATGTGGCCCATCCGTTCGCGACGGACCTTGCTGCGGGTGACCTCCACGCCGCACTTGTCGCAGATGATGCCCTTGTACCGGATCCGCTTGTACTTGCCGCAGTAGCACTCCCAGTCCTTGGTGGGACCGAAGATGCGCTCGTCGAACAGGCCGTCCTTCTCCGGCTTCAGGGTCCGGTAGTTGATCGTCTCGGGCTTGGTGACCTCACCC